>NZ_CBCSIQ010000012.1:0-109436 GCF_965139615.1 Kerstersia similis | reverse complement strand
ATCCATCGCCGAGCGCCATGGAAAACCAAGGCTGCCGTGGAGTTGGCAACGTTGGAATGGGTCGCCTGGTACAACCATCAGCGTCTGCTCGGGTCCATCGGGTATATTCCTCCTGCGCAGGCGGAGGAGGCCTACTATCGGACTCAATCTGAATCTGTGCCGATCAACGCGTTACTTTAACCAAACAGCCTCCTCGATTCCCGGGACGATTCAATTGGACCGAAAGTGATCTGCATAAGCCGGCGATTAACTCATTTGTTTACGCCGGCTGCGTGTATGAACCTGTGGGTTAGTCCTGCTGTTGCATAGCGAGCAAGCACTCACGCTCTGCATTTGCAAATAATGCCATTTCTAGAGATACAAGACTGGTGCCAGGAAGCTCTGTTTGGCAGCGTGTGAGCACATTGATATATTTCTTGTATGTTTCGCTTGAACTAACTGGCAACCAACCGGAGCTAATGAGATTTTTTGGGGAAAATCGGGCATCTTGCGTAAAACCTTGCCCTGATCTGGCATTCCCAACGACGTTATTGCGACCTGGGACGTATTTGAAGGCTATGCCTTTTTGAATCCCGGCATTGAGTTGCACGGCGTTTAAACATGCAGCTACGCGCGCGTCATAAATGGCAAATCGGTCTGGATATACAACGGCGAAAATTTTCGAGTAGCTAGCGATGCCTTGAAGTGGCGTTGGAGGGTCTACGGTATCAAGAAGTGCCTTGACATATCTTTCTAGTGTCTCTGGACGATTTGCATGGACACCCCCCCAATCACTGACAATATTCTTAGCAATCTGAAGTCTGCCATCGTACGTTGCTTCTTCCCACTGCCTCTTGAAGTGTGCTTTTAGCTCGAGATTCGCTTGATATCCAACATGGCCAGAGTTTGGGAATCCCTCTATCAGCGGAATTCTCCAATTGTAATTTTTGGGTAGATGTGGGATCTCCCTGCGGAAGAAATCGCAAAGAGAAGATATTGTTTGAGTCAAGTCTATTCCCTTGGTAGTTAAACGCATTATGGGGGGCGCTCTTTGGTACCTTGCCGGTATTATATTGACTTGAGACGGATACGAGCTATCGCATGGAGAAAACTGTGCACCTCTTTGCATCAATCCGAGTTGTCACCTGAAACGGTGAACATATGAATACGATTACGTCGCGGTTCGGCATTTTTTGCCGCTGTTCAGCCTAGGATCAGCTGTCGTGAAGTTGTCCGGTAATGGGCCGCAACCTTTGACAGACAGCGCCATGATGATTGCCCGTACCCAAGCTGCCGCCAGGCGCTGCATCCCTGACGATATTTTTCTGCTGCACCCACAGCTTTCCTGCTCGATATACGGCTGATGCCGCTGAGCGTAACGCCTGGATAACGCTATACACCAGCGCCAATGTGGATGGTAATGTCACAGGGATCAGCTATATGCAACTGCCTCAGTTTTTGGCCTGTGTCCTGATAACCCTCCA
The DNA here is from genome assembly GCF_965139615.1 of Kerstersia similis. Lineage (NCBI taxonomy): Bacteria > Pseudomonadati > Pseudomonadota > Betaproteobacteria > Burkholderiales > Alcaligenaceae > Kerstersia > Kerstersia similis. Next base: position 107,973 of record NZ_CBCSIQ010000012.1, on the reverse strand, counting down.
GGCATCGCGAGAGACGGTGGTGCATACTTTGACCGTGCTGTGCCTGACTCGCTGAATTCACATTGATGTCCATGTTCGCAAGCCGTTGACCGGCCATTTTGCCACCAACCCCTACACCGTTCACTTGGCGCCCTTACCTATTTCCTCGGGGGAGGGCCATGGGCCGTGGGCGCTGAGGCAATCTGGTGTCGTATCCACCTGAAATGGTGGATACCAGCAGATGGCGCTCGCAGTGCTCAAGATGGACTTACCGGGCGTTCACGGAAAAAGAAACGCCAGTGATCACGCATACGGCAAGGCCCATCATCAGGGTCAAAGCCATTGCGGCAAAGGGTAGAAGCTGAACATAAACGATTCTTTCCTGGCCGTGTCCCCCGGATAGCGTTGCGGCGATCGACATCCGTACCGGCGAAAAGATTCCTAGCGACATGCCAGAGGCTTGCTGCAACGCTGCGACGGCAGGAATGCTCAGGCCGGCTTGTATCGCCAGGGCGACTTGAGAAGGGAGGAAAAGACTGTTCGCGGAATTGCCGCTATTGGTGAGAATGCCAAACGTGCCGGTGAGGAGTGGTGTCAGGAGGATAGCCTTTTCTCCGAGCGCGTTGAACGTTGCAACAGCGAATGCCTTGGATATCCCCGCAGCGGTCAGTACCTCAGCCATCATGGCGAATAGGAACACGGTAAATACCGCATGGCGTCCTGTTCTCCAGGCTGTGCCGGCCTCCTGTCCGAGGAAGCGCCCCTGCGCGCGTGCGCAGGCCGTCACCACGCTGCCGGCGATTAACCAGCTGCCTGCGTGGAAAAATGGCGCCCAGGCAGGTAGATCCGCGAAGGGTGATATCCGAAACAGGGAACTGAGGTTGTCTCTAAGCCAGGGTACCAGCCGTGTTAGGGACATACAGCCGATCAAAATCACATAAGGGAGTACCTTGTGTGTGGCGACCAGGATCTGATGGCGGTTCGGCCGTCTATCTATCAGGTAGCGGACCACGATCAAGGGTCCATACGCGGCAAGGAGCGCGATTTCCGGACCGAACGTTGCCGTGGTCACCGCCAGGAACAGCATGCAAGTACCTATCCATCCGAGTTCCCTCAGGTTCTCGGATCGCGGAGCCTCGAGGCCCGCCTGCCGTGCCGTACGCCAGAACAGACAAAGCCAGACCAGCATGAGCAGTGCAACCGGCATCATGGTGTAAAGCCCCAACTGCGTTGCGGGTATGCGAGCGTAGGCAGCAGCCAGCAATGTCCCGCTACTCATGGCGCCCCAGGGGATCACCGTCTGGCTTAGCAGCGCAAATACCATGAGATGCCGGGGGGCGAACCCGAAACGGCGGATGAGCATGACGGTACCGAGCATGCCGACACCGTAGCCAGTGGCGGATTCAGCGAACGGCCCCACCAGGAAACAGGCGAAGAATACAAGCCTGCGTTTGGCCAGGAGCGTTTCAGATTTTTCAACGGCGGGTGAATCGACGGGCGAAATGTCAGCGGTATGGCCCGATGGGGCGCGCGCGGCTACTTGCCAGAACATCAGTCCGCCCAGGACGTACGGGGCGACGATTGCTCCGATCCAGAGGCCGCGCCGCAACGCTTCATCCAGTTGACCGGCATCGAACGCGATGGGGCTGCACAGCATTGCAACGGGAATGGCACTCATCAGGCCCAGGGCTGCAGCGATGGTCGTGTTAACCCGCCCGCTGACAATCGTTGTCAGAACGATCAGAGTGGGCAACGACCACAGGAAGTACGTCATCTATCCTTCTATCGTTAGGTAAAGGCCGAACCTCGGTACCTATCGGTGTGGCAGTCCCACCTATGGCGTTTCTTGCCCGGTATTCCCCCATCCTCACCTGACATCAGACGTTCTGAGCGTTTGGGCTGGTGGGGAAGAGGCCTTGGAAGTGGAGGCGCGGGTTGGAATCGAACCAACCTGAACGGATTTGCAATCCATTGCATGGCCACTTTGCTACAGCGCCAATTTTAGTCACGTGACAAAGTTAATTATGATCTGGGCCAATATATTTTGCAAGGGATTTAGGCTGTCGCTGCCATCGGTATGTGGTCTTGCCTTGAGCTTTTCGCTGCCTTGAGTTCCTTGCGCGACAAGACATGTCATGCAGTTCCACTTCCCATGGCCATCATTAACGAAGATTTTCGTTCCAAGGACATATCAGGTTTGGATAGCCATACCTAGGCACGGGCCTGCCAGGCTCGACGGATCATGGCAGGCGGTTGGCAATGATGGGAACCCTGCGGCCGACGTTCGTTATAGCAATGGTGACAACGTTCGATCCGCACCTTGGCCTCAGCGTGGCGGCGGCACTATTCACGTTTGCACAGATCGTCGAATAGTTTGTCATTGAAGCTTTCGACGAAGCCATGGTGCCCAGGGTTGCCGGGCGTGATGAAGGCTGGAGGATGGCAGCGTCACGCAACCAACGCGGCACGCGGCCAGCGCATCACTCGGACAGCGGTGAATTCCGTCCCATTGTCGGGTAGAAAAACGCCGGCTTGCCGGGCAAGAGCAACAGGCGGTCTCGCCCCAGAGTAACGTTCTGCTCGCACAGGCTGACGCCGACTTCGATCGCCAGGTATTCCCGCGTGAATTTGCTGATGACGTACGGTATCTTCAACGTCCGTCCAGGTATTTGGTGGCGGAGGTGGTCATCACTGGATATCCCGTTGAATGAACGCATGGTTGCATCTATTGACTTCAGACAAACCGGGAATCCACGTGGATATCTGCAGACGAAAAAAAGCCCAGGTCTTGATCTGGGCTTTTTAGAATTTGGAGCGGGAGACGAGTCTCGAACTCGCGACCTCAACCTTGGCAAGGTTGCGCTCTACCAACTGAGCTACTCCCGCATTTTCGCGCCGTTGCAGCAGCGAAGAGAACGTAATCTTACACCTAAAAATTTATTTCTGACAAGTCAGGCGGGCGGCGTCTGGACAGTTTCAGGTTGCGCCTCTCGGCCGGCCCGTTCAAACCAGGCCAGGATGGCCTGCCAGTGCGTATCGCCATACAGTCTGCGAAAGCGCCGGGTTTCTTCTGTGTCCGGATTGCGCCAGGTCGCCAGCCGCTGAGCAATGTACCCGGCAGTCAGAGGAATACCGCATTCGTGCACGATGCAGTGGCGCCATTGTTCATAGGTGCGGGGGATGGGGGTGCTCATGGCGTTCTGGCTCCGGCGGAAATGAATCCCAATTTAAATATGTTATAACATTTCATATTTTGTGGGGAGTCATGAGATGGCGCATGAGGCTGGAGAGGGGTTTCCGGGGGTAGTGGCAGAGGGTGTTCATTCATGTTGAAAGCTAAGCTTGACGCCCTGGTGGTCGGCGCGGGGGCTGCGGGAGTTGGGATGGCTGTGGTGCTGGCTCGGCTGCCTGGGCTGCGCTATGGCGTGCTGGAAGCCGGGGAGGTGGGTGAGTCGTTCAGGCGCTGGCCCAGGCAGACGCGGTTTATTACGCCGTCGTTCCATAGCAATCCGTTTGGCCTGGCGGATCTGAATGCGGTAACGGAATACAGTTCTCCGGCCATTTTCAGCGGTACGGAACATCCGTCGGGCGCGCAGTATGCGGATTATCTTTCCCTGCTGGTGGCACGCCATGATTTGCCTGTGGTGCCGCATTGCCGCGTGCAGTTGGTGGAAGCCTTGCCGGAAGGGGGCTTTCAGGTGCGTACGCAGCAGGGCGTCCTGCAGGCACGTTTTCTGATTTGGGCCGCTGGAGAGTTCCAGTTTCCAGCGCTTGCGCCGTTTCCCGGCGCGCAGTGGTGCCATCACTATGCCCAGGTGGATGATTGGCAGGCGTTCAGCTCCGCTTCCCAGACAGTGATCGGTGGCTATGAGAGCGGGGTGGATGCGACGGTGAATCTGGTGCGCCAGGGTTGCAAGGTGCGTCTGCTGGTGCGCAAGCATAGCTGGGATCCGCAAGGCAGTTACGACCCCAGCCTGTCGCTGTCGCCCTATAGCCGCGAACGTATGTATGAGGCGTTGGATAGCCAGCGCCTGGAAATCGTGTTTGGTGTGGATGTGACGGGAGTGACCCGCCTGCGCAGTGGTGGTTTCCGGATCGAGGCGGCAGACGGGCGGCCGTGGAATGCCCCCCAGCCGCCCGTGTTGGGCACCGGCTTTGTCAAAGGCGGTGGTGCCTGCCAGATTGCGGGCCTGTGGGACAGGCGTGAGGATGGCGCAATTGCCCTGAGCCCCTGCGATGAGTCCACCCGTGTGCCAGGCCTGTTTCTTGTCGGGCCGCAGGTGCGGCAGGAGGATCGGATTTATTGCTTCATCTACAAGTTCCGGCAGCGTTTCAGTCTGGTAGCTGGCCAGATAGCAGAACGCTTGGGATTGGATGCCGGGCAGCTGCAGGCGGGCGCCGGTGCATGGGGGCCGTTCGGGAATAGCGAGTGTTGCGAGGGCTGCGAGTGTTGAAGAGGATGAGCCGGCAATGGCCGGGTGTGGGAGTGTCCCTGTTGCTGATAGCAGCGATGCTGGGTGGGGCGCTGACTGGCCAGTTGGCGCCGCAGGCCGCCGCCTGGCTGGAGGTCAAGGTTGATGCGACGCTGTTGTGCCTGGTGGTCTTGCTGCTGTTTGGTGTGCCGGGGCGTCGTGGTGGGGCAGGCAGGTCTGCTGCCCAGGCCGGGTTCCTGGTCCTGGCCGTGGTGCTGAATTTTGCAGTCGTGCCCTGGCTGGGGTATGCCATTGCCTGGCTGGTGCTGCCGGGGCAGCCTTTGTTGATGCTGGGGCTGACGATTTATTTTTTGGCGCCATGCACGGATTGGTTTCTGGGTTTCACGCGTCTGGCCGGGGGGAACGTGGCCTTGGGAACGGCGTTGATTCCTTTCAATATGGCCTTGCAGCTGTTGCTGTATCCGGTCTATCTGCCGTTGTTTGCCGGGCAGGCGGCGGCGCTGGATGTCAGTATGCCGTGGGTGACGTTATGGCAATGGTTTCTGTTGCCCTTGATGCTAGCCGTGCTGTTGCGTCAAGGGTTGCGCTGGCGCCTGAGTGAAGGCCGTTTTCAGCAGGTGCTGGATGGGGCCGACCGTCTGGTGCCTTGGATGCTGGCTGTCCTGGTATGGGAAATTTTCTCGGCGAATATCGCGGTGATTGTCACCCAGGCTGAAAATTTTGCTTTTCTGTTGCTGGGGGCCATGCTGTTTTTTGCCTCGACCTATCTGCTTGGCGAGTGGGCCAGCCGTCGGTGTGCCCTGAGGTATCCCGAGCATGTTCTGTTGACGATGACACTGGCGGCGCGCAATGCGCCATTGATGCTGGCCGTCACAATGGCCGTGCTGCCGGGGCAGCCACTGGTGTATGCCGCGATTGTGGCCGGCATGTTGCTGGAGTTTCCCCATCTGGCTTTGCTGCGCCACTTGCTGTTGAGAAAAGAGGCGCAGTGCTGCGCTATCGCCGGTCCGGTATCGCGGGCTACAATTCCGGATTGATTCTCATCGTCATCGAAATGGGTGGATTTATGGCACAGCAGTCCGGGATCGCAAGGCTGTTCAAGGTATGCGCATTGATAGAGGCAATTACCTGGGCCGGTCTGCTGCTGGGGATGTACCTCAAGTACGGCCCAGGAACGACAGATCAGGTGGTCTGGTGGTTCGGACGCTTGCATGGTGTGGCGTTCATCGTTTATTTCGTCGTGGCGATCGTGGCGGCCAAACGTCTGCGCTGGCAGGCCAGCGATGCCTGGCTGGCGGTGCTGGCAGCTATTCCGCCGCTGGTGACATGGCCGTTGGAAATCTGGTTTCAGCGACGCGGTTTGTTGTCGGGGGCGGTGGCGCAACGCTAGCTTGCCAGGCCAGGTTCTTCCGCCTGCCGTTTTCCTGCGCTCGCCTGTGGGATGGCGGGATGGCCGGGTGCGGTGAGTCAGGCGGACAGGCCGGCATGGTGGCGGCTTTCCACCAGCGCCTGCACACGCGCAGCGACGCCCGCCCGGTTGTCCGCACGTAGCTTGCGGAAGATATTGGCCAGGTGGAACCGGACTGTGGGCAGGCCGACGTTCAGCCGTTGGGCAATTTGCTTGTCCGGGCAACCGCAGGCAACCAGCCAGGCAACGTCGGCTTCGCGCGGGCTGAGCTGGGCATGCTGGCGCAGCAGGGCCGGGGCGTCAGGGACGGATTCAAACCGGGCCTTGGGCGGGTGGCCGCCTTGCAGGCGATCCAGGGTGGCGGTCAGGCTGGGTTCCAGCATGCGCAGCAGTTCGATTTCCGCGGCGTCAAAGTTGCCTCGTTCGCGGCGGCGCCAGATGCGGAAATCTCCCAGGCAGCGTTCTTCAGAGAAGAAATATATATTGATGCCCCAGTGCAGGCGCTCTACCTGCAGGAAATCGTTGAAGAATTCCGTGCGGTTGAGGTCGTTTTGCGCCAGTACCTGTGTGGCGACAGTGGGGCGTCGCCGCTCCATCATGGCAAAGGTCAGCGGGTCAACGAAGCGGTAATACTCGTCCCAGGCGCGTAGCTGGCATGCGGGCATGTTTTGCGCGACCGGGCGCGCGAAGCGCTCGGTATCCGGGTCCCACACCATGGAGACGTAATTGTCTGCGCCCAGCAATTCCAGCAGCGGGATGCCCAACGCTTCACGCAACGTGTCTGCGTCGTCAGCCTGCGCCATCAACTGCATGGCCTGGCCAAGTGCGCGGGATTGGTTGGACGAGAGATACATGGTGCGGTTCACGCAGTGACGCCAGGGAGCGGACGGGCGCCAGCAAGGTTCAAGCGGAACTTTCATCTTAAAAACGCTTTTCCAGCACGGATATTGGGAATTACCAGAAGGCGAGTGCCAGCCGAGACACATCCACCAAAGAAAGGCGAACCAGGACGGCGCATCCATCCGGCGATGCGGCCGACGGCGTGGCAAGGACACCTATCAATCCTGATAGGTGTGCATCAACCCGGCTTTCTCTACGCTAAGCATCATTCTGATTGGGAGGATGCATGGATTGGATGGATGGCACAGTCCTGGCGATACGCGATGCGTTGGCCGCCGGGCAGGTAAGCAGCTCGGGCTTGGCAGAACAGTGGATAGCCAGGACACAGCAGTCAGAAAGGCTGAACGCCTATGTGGCTTTTGATGCAGACGAGCTGCGTCGCCAGGCGCAGGCTGCCGATGCGAGGCTGGCCGCAGGAGAGCGGCTGCCGTTGCTGGGCGTGCCGATTGCGCTGAAAGACAATATCGACGCCTTGGGGTTTGCATGCGGCAATGGTACGCGTGCACTGCACGGTCATCCGGCAAAACGTGATGCTGTGCTGGTGCAGCGGCTGCGTGCCGCGGGGGCGCTGATTCCTGGGAAGGCCGGCATGCATGAGCTGGCCTTTGGGGTGACGTCCAATAACGCCGTGACGGGCGCCATCCGCAATCCTTGGCATCCCGAGCATTCGCCCGGTGGTAGCAGCGGTGGTTCCGGTGCGGTGGTGGCGGCAGGGTTGGCGCCGGCAGCCATCGGTACCGATACCGGCGGCTCGGTGCGCATTCCTGCGGCATTTTGCGGCATTGCCGGCTTTCGGCCCAGCCTGGGGCGCGGCAGTAGTGCTGGGGTGGCGCCGATTGCCGCCAAGCGGGATGTCGCCGGGCCCCTGGCGCACAGCGTGGCAGACCTGGCGTTGCTCGATAGCGTGCTGACAGAGGATTGGACGCCTTTGCCTGAGATGGCTTTGCGTGGGCTGAGGCTGGGGGTGCCGGATGTATTTTGGCAGGGGCTGACGCCTGAGGTGGAGGCGGTCGCCCAGGCAGCATTGGCACAGCTGCGTGAGGCGGGTGTGGTGCTGGTGCCGATGCGATTTGAGGGCCTGGACAGACTGGATGCACAGGCGAATTTTGCGGAAGTGTTGTTTGAGTTCCAGCGAGATATGCCTCGCTACCTGCAGGAACGGGGGGCTAGCGTCGATTTTGCAGAGATGCTGGCACAGGTGGGTAGCCCGGACGTTCGTGAGCTTTTGCATGGCCTGCGGGCAGGCGCTGCGATCACACAGGATGGGTTGCGTCTGGCCGAGCGCGGGCGTGAGCAGTTGCAGGCCAGCTATCGCGCCGCTTTTGCGGCGGCGGATGTCGCGGCCGTGGTGTTTCCCACGGTGCCGTGTACTGCGCCGCGTATTGGCGAGGATGACGAAATCAGGATTCAGGGGCGTTCCCTGCCTTTGTTCCCGGCCATTACCCGAAATACCGATCCGGGCAGCCATGCTGGCTTGCCGGGGCTGTCCATGCCGGTAGGCGTGAGCCAGGGCCTGCCGGTCGGGATGGAGATAGATGGTTTGCCGGGTACGGATAAGCAGGTGCTGGCCATAGGGATGGCGCTGGAGCGTGTCTGGCCACGTCAGCCCTTGCCGGCAGCATTGCGTGCCAGCTGGCAGGCGGCCTGAATTTTTCAGGACGGGTTTGTTGTTTAGTTCACGGAGATAATCATGAATCGACGTCTATTTCTTCAAACAGCAGGTGTGCTGGCGGCTGCCAGTTGTTGGTCGGCCGCCTGGGCGGCGGCACCCATTAAAGTCGCAGTCATGATTCCGCAGAGCGGTCCGGCAGGCATGTTCGGCCCGGCATCGCGTGCCAGCGCCGAGCTGGCGGCAGAGCGCATCAATGCGCGTGGCGGCATTCTCGGCAGGCCGGTGGAACTGTTGTTTGGCGATGCCGGCCTGCCGCCTGCGGAAGCAGCGCAGGCCGCGTTGCGGCTCTGGAAGGGGCAGGGGGCGGTGGCGCTGGTCGGGCAGCATGATAGCGCCGTGCGCGGAGCGATTGCCGGCATGCTGAAGGGCAAGATCCCCTTTATTTATACCCCCGTCAACGAAGGGGGCAGCTGTGCGCCGGGGGTTTATGCGATTGGTGAAACGCCGCAGCAGCAATTGGCGCCCGTCATCCCTTGGCTTGCCAGCCAGCGTCAGCCCAAGAAGTGGTATTTGATCGGCAATGACTATGTCTGGGGCCGCAATACTCACGCAGCAGCAAAAACCTATATCGCTCAGACCGGGGCCGAAATCGTAGGCGAAGAGTTCCTGCCGTTCACGGTCGATAACTTCGATGCGAGCCTGGCACGCATCCGGGATAGCGGTGCGGATGCCGTGCTGGTTTCGTTGGTGGGCGGTGCATCGGTGAGTTTCAACAAGGCCTTTGCCAGTTTCGGCCTGGCGGATCAGGCATTGCGCCTGGGTACCTTGATCGAGGAGAACACCCTGGCAGGGATGGGCGCAGCCAACGCCCGCAATCTGTATTCCAGCGCCGGTTATTTTGCCAATCTGGAAACACCGGATGCCAAGGAGTTTGCCGAGGCCTATGCCAGCCGTTTCGGTGCTCAGGCGCCCATGATGAGTGGTATTGCGGAATCTACCTATGAAGGCCTGCTGGCACTGGAGGCCTTGGCCAACCAGGCCGGTTCGCTGGAGGTGGCTGCCATGGATGCGGCCAGCGACGGTACCCGATACCGCGGGCCGCGTGGTGAGGTCACTTTTGGCGGCAGGCATGTCGCCCAGGATATCTATGTGGCAGAGGTGGGCGAGCATGGCTTCCGGGTCTTGGAAACCTTTACCAGTGTGCCGGCCGGCCAGGACTGCAAGGTGTAACCGCGATGGAAACAGACTTGCTGCTGCACGGGCTGAATCTGGCCTATGAACTGGCCACCCTGATGTTGGCAACGCTGGGCCTGGCGGTGGTGTTCGGCCTCCTGGGGGTCTTGAACATGGCGCATGGCGAGTTCGTCATGCTGGGCGCCTATGCCGTCGTGACGGTACAGCAGTGGGGTTGGCCGTTGGTCACGGCCTTGCCCCTGGCGCTTGCCGGGTGTGCGCTGCTGGGCTGGGCGGTGGAGCGCTGGTTGGTGCGGCCCCTGTATGCCCGGCCATTCGACACGCTGCTGGCAACCTGGGCGCTGGCCATGCTGTTGCGCAAATTGGTGGAGGCGATCTGGGGCAAGGGCTACCGTCATGTGGAAAGCAGCCTGACCATGCCATTTTCCCTGGGAGAGACGCAGTATCCGGTCTATCGCCTGAGCCTGATCGTACTGGCTGTTGTGCTGATGGTGGCCCTGGTGCTGTGGTACCGGCGCAGTGCCGCTGGCCTGCGGGTGCGCGCCATGACGGGTAATCCGGTGCTGGCGCAGGCGCTGGGCATAGATACGCGGCGGCTGGCATCGCAGACCTTTGTCGTCGGCGTCATGCTGGCGGGAGCGGCAGGCGTGCTGCTGGCCCCCCTGGTGCGGATAGAGCCGGGCATGGGCCTGGATTATCTGCTGGACGCATTTTTCGTGCTGGTGGTAGGTGGCTTGGGAACATTGAGCGGGTTCGCGGGCGGTGTCGGCGTGATCGGCGGTTCGCAAGCCGTTGTAAGCAGTATTGCGGGGCAGACCAGCGGCTATGCCGTGGTTCTGGTGATTTCGATTCTCTTCTTGTGGCTTAAACCCAATGGTCTCTTCTCACGTCGCTGATCCGCCTCTGCCTCTGGTACCCGCCAGGCGCTCCATGCTTGTCCGGCGTTGGCTGCCGCCGCTGATCCTGGTGCTGGCGCTGGTGGTGACACCTGTACTGGGCGGGGAGTTCTTTGCCTATCAGATCGCGCTTTTTCTGATTTACGGCATCGCCACGCAAGGCGTGGCCTTGTGCTGGGGGCGCCTGGGCTTCCTGCCATTGGGGCATGCGCTGTTTTTCGGCCTGGGCGCCTATTTGGCGGGCGCGGCATTGAAAGCCGGGGAAAGCGAACCCCTGTGGTTGCTGGGGCTGTTGGGGGCGCTGGTGTTGCCCGCGGTACTGGCCTGGGGAATTGCCCGACTGATCTTTGCCCGTAATCAGAGCAGCGGCCCGTATTTCTCGCTGATCACTCTTGCCATGACCATGCTGGGGTTCCTGGCGGCGCAGCAATGGAGCAGTGTGACGGGGGGCTTCAACGGCATGGTGGATATCCCGGAATGGGCGTTCTTCGATCGTTATGGCCGTTTTTACTGGCTGGTGGCAGCGGCCGTGCTGGCCAGCACGCTGATCGTCAGCTTGCTGATCCGGCGGCCTATGGGCGTGTTGTGGGATGGCATTGCCCAGAATGAAGATCGGATGCAACTGTTTGGCTATGCCACAGACAGGATCAAGGCCAAAGCCTATGCGCTGTCGGCCATGCTGGCGGCCTTGGCAGGCATGCTGTTTGCCCTGCATCAGGGAATTGTCACGCCACAGGCCATGGGGTTTGTGCTGTCCACGGAGTTTGTGATCTGGGCTGCCGTGGGCGGCAAGACCAGCCCTTACGGGGCTGTGCTGGGGGCGGTGCTGATCGGCTATGTCTCGGCCGAGCTGCGCGACAGTTTCGTCTATTGGGAAGTCTTTGTCGCGCTGATCTTCATTGCCGTGGTGCGCTTCATGCCTACTGGCTTGGTCGGCTGGCTGGCAGGCCTGTTTGCTCCGCCGGTTCTGTCTGCCGAACCTGGCGGCATCGCTGCGCCTGCGCCGCCTGCGCGTGCCCAAGTGCCCAGCCTGCATTTCAAGGGGGTAGAGGTGCAACGTTCGGGGGTACGGATTCTCAATGGCTTGAGCTTCAGCCTGAAAGGGGCAGGGATCCGTGCCGTGATCGGCCCTAATGGCGCGGGCAAAACCTCGGCATTCAATGTCATGACGGGCCGTTTGCCGGTGCGTAGCGGCAGCATCTGGGTGAATGGAAGGAATATGACGGGGCGGCCAGCCTGGCAGGTGGCGCGTCAGGGAGTCGGGCGCAAGTTGCAGATTCCATCTGTGTTCCCGGCGCTCAGCGTTGGCCTGAATATCGCCATTGCACTTTGGGCCGGGCGCCTGAGCGGTCTGGATACCGTACGCCGTTCCCCGCTGGCCTGGCATAGTGCATTGCTGGATGAGCTGTTGCGGCGTTTTCCCGAGCTCTTGACGCATTGGAACAGCCCCGCAGGCAGTTTGTCGCAAGGGCAGCGTCAGGCGCTGGAACTGGTCATGACACTTCTGCCCGAGCCTGACTTGCTGTTACTGGATGAGCCATGCGCCGGGCTGTCGCCAGCAGAAACCCGCCGCATGATTACCGCTATCTGCGAAGTCGTGGCGCAACTGGGGGCGGCGGCGCTGCTGATCGAGCATGACTTGACGGCGGTGGCGGAAATCGGAGGGGATGTCTATGTGCTGCACCAGGGCACTCTGCTGGCCCAGGGCAGCCTGGCGGAGATGCAGGCCGACCCGGCGGTGCGCAGTGTCTATGCGGGAGCGCGGAAATGACGCAGGCGGATTTCGAGTTCGATGCCGTGAGTTGCGGTTACGGCGACACGGTGGTGGTGAGAGAAGTTTCGGGCCGGATCGGGCCTGGCGAAGTGCTGGCTGTACTCGGGCGTAACGGAGTGGGAAAAAGCACGCTGCTCAAAGCGCTGGCCGGCTTCCTGCCACTCAGTGCGGGACAGGTCCAATGGCAAGGACGGCGTTTGGATACGGTGCCCGCGCATCGCCGCAGAGAACTGGGCATGGTCTATTCTCCCCAGGAAAATGTGGTCTTCGGTGATCTCAGCGTGCAGGCCAATCTTTGGCTGCACCATCCGGCAGGCCGGGCAGATAGCCGTTATGACGCACTTTTTGATCTGTTTCCCCGTTTGCGTGAGCGCCTGGCCCAAACGGCAGGTTCGCTGAGTGGCGGCGAGCGCAAGCTGCTGGCCTTTGTGCGTACCTTGGGAATGCAGGCCGACCTGTGCATGCTGGATGAACCGACGGAAGGCGTGCAGCCGGAAAACATCGAACGGATGGCTGCTGTGGTCAGGGAACGGGCGGCGGCGGGGCAGCGGTTTCTGATCGTGGAACAGAACCTGACCTTTCTGGAGCAGGTGGCCGATACCGTGCTGGTCATGGACCATGGGCAAGTGGTTTTGAATGGTCGCATGCAGGCATTGGGGCGGGAGACGCTGGAGCAGCATCTGGTGATCTGACTGATGCAGGACGTCAGGACGTCAGGACTTCAGGCCGTCGGGCGCTGGCGAGCGGGGGCGGGGTGGCCGCCGCGGCCCTGCTGGTACGCGCTGGGCGGTTGTCCGAAATGCTGCCGGAAGGTGGCGCTGAACGCGCTGGGGCTGTCATAGCCATGCGCCAGCGCCACCTCCAGGACGGACGCGCCGGACACCAGCATGGGAAGCGCCAGCAGCAGGCGCGTGCGCCGGCACCAGCTGCCAAAATTCAATCCGGTTTCCCGCTGGAACAGGCGCGCCAGGGTGCGCGGGTGCATATGCATGGCCTGAGCCCAGGCTTCCAGGCTGATGGCATCAGCAGGCGAGGCAATGAAAGCGCGGCAACGCTCCAGCAAACCGGGGTGGGTAGGCATGGGCACATGCAGCGCCAGCGGCGTCGCAGCCTCGATTTCATCCAGAATCAGCGACATGATGCGCTCGGACCGTCCGCCCGTGGGGTAGTCCAGCGGCAGTTCGGTCGCAGCCAGGATCAGCTGCAGCAGCAAGGGTGACACTTCAATGACCTGGCAGTGGGGCCAGAGAGCAGGGCGCAAGCCGGGTTCGACGAAGATCGTGCGCATCGCCACGGGCTGATTGGCCATCCGGATGTCATGGTAGATGCCCGGCGGTACCCAAACGGCGCAGCCTGGTGGCACCACCCAACTGCCGTTTTCTGCGCGGATCAGCATGACGCCTGTCGTGGCGTGCAGCAATTGTGCTCGCCGATGGGTGTGTGGCGGGATATGGGCGTTGGCAGGCATATCCGTGCCATAGGCCACGACCGGGCTCGCGGTATGTTCGCCCTGCATGGGCGAAGCATGCGGGTCAGGCACGCGGATCAGCCCGGGCTGGGTCATGGCCCAGCGCATCTCGGGAGACGGTGTAAGGGGGAGCTCCGCCATGGTCAGGGTTCAGGTTGTCAGTTTCTCGACGATTGTTGTGGATTTTGCGCGAGAAGACAATCCCGGGGCTTTTTAAGATGGGTTGATTGCCATTCTTATTTCCCTGTTTCGAGGACTCAACCATGTTTATGTTTCGCTTGCAGGCTTGCTTGTCACGGAGGCCCGCATGAATCGCGCCCGTCTTGGTCTGTTGACGGGCACCCATGCCGTCAATGATTTTTATCAGGGTCTGGTGCCAGCCTTGCTGCCTTTCATGGCGCTGGAGCGGGGGTATAGCTACACCGCAGTCAGTGGGTTGATGCTGGCGGCTACGGCGCTCTCCAGTGTGGTGCAGCCTTTGTTCGGCATGTATGTCGATCGCGCGTCGCGCCCCTGGATGGTGCCGCTGGGCTTCATGGTCGCAGCGATCGGCCTGGTGCTGATGGGCTTGAGCCCGGAGTACTGGGGCAGCTGGATTGCTGCAACGCTGTGCGGCCTGGGGATTGCTGCCTATCATCCTCCGGCAACCGTGGCGGCGCGGGTGGCGGGTGGCTCGTCGCAGAAGGCGATGAGCGTGTTCTCCGTTGGCGGAACCATCGGCGCTTCATTCGCCCCTTTGCTGGCGGCATCCGTTGTCGGGGGCGGTGAGCTGGACCGAAGCGGGTTGCTGGTGTTGCCTGCGCTGTGCATGCTGGCCATCTGGATGTTCTGGACTCGCGCGGACGGCCGCAAGGCGGCCACAGCGGCCCGGTCTGCCGCCGTCAGCATAGGCGGACGCAAGATCCTGGCGGAAAACGACTGGAAAGCGTTCTTCCTGTTGTGCGGGGTGATCGTGGGCTGGTCCATTCCTTATGTGATCGTGGTGTCCATGCTGTCTCTCTATGTCACGCGCGAGCTGGGGGGGAGTGCGTTTGTAGGGGCTGCCGCGCTGACCACCTTCACGGCTGCTGGCGCTGCGGGTACCTTGCTGGGTGGTTGGATAGGCGACCGTTGGGGGCGTATGCTGGCCATCCGGTTGGGCTACCTGTTTGCGTTGCCGGCGCTGGCAGGCCTGGTGCTGGCGTCCTCGCCCATGATGGCATGGAGCTTTACCTTGTTGCTGGGCCTGTGCATGTTCTTGCCGTTTGCGCCCCAGGTGACGCTGGCGCAGGACTATCTGCCGCGCAATCAGGCGACGGCCAGCGGCATTACCCTGGGCCTGGCCATGTCCATAGGCGGGATGGTGGCGCCTTTGTTTGGCTTGCTGTCCGATGCCATGGGTTTGCGCTATACCTTGGGTGCGGTGCTGTGCGTGTTGTGCGTGGCTTGCCTGCTGGCCTGGTGCATGCGCAATCGTCTGAATACGCAGCAGGTGCTGGTACAGGCCTGATTGCTCCAGAGGCCTTGGATACGTGCCCATTGCGGGCCGGGTACGGGCCGGGCACGTGCCGGGTGCATGTGCCCTGGGGGGCGGGCATGGCGGGCTAACTGTCTGGCCGCGCCCCGGTCGCCACAGATACACTTATGGGTTTCGTCGCACCGGCTTCCCGGTCGGCGGTCGTGAACGAGGCTCGGAATTGATGAATGCGCGTAAGGCAACACTGGTTGGTTTGATTGCAGTGCTGTTGTGGAGTGCCATTGTTGGCCTGATTCGCGGCGTCAGCGAGTATTTCGGCGCGACAGGTGGTGCCGCGCTGATCTATACAGTGGCGTCGGTTTTTCTGTTGCTGACGGTCGGCCCCAGCAAGGTCTATGAATTTCCCCGCCGTTATCTGCTCTGGGGCAGCTTGCTGTTTGTGGCCTATGAGCTATGTCTGGCCTTGTCCATCGGTTATGCGAATAGCAGCCGGCAGGCCATTGAGGTCGGCATGGTCAATTACCTTTGGCCGGCCTTGACCATGGTTTTCGCCATCCTGTTCAACCGGCAGAAAGCCAGCTGGCTCATTATCCCTGGCTTTGTGATTGCCATTGCCGGGGTGTGCTGGGTCTTGGGCGGCGAGCAAGGGCTGGAAATCTCGGGCATGCTGGCCAATGTGCAAGACAACCCGTTGAGTTACGGGCTGGCGCTGGCGGGAGCCATTATCTGGGCCGTGTACTGCACCGTCACGGCGCGGATTGCGGAAGGGAAGAATGGCGTGACGCTGTTCTTCATGCTGGTGGCGTTGGTGTTATGGGTCAAGTACGCCGCCATGGGGGGCGAACCCATGCTGTGGTCCTGGCGCAGCGTGGTCTATTTGTTGCTGGCCGCTGCTGCCATGGGCTTTGGCTATGCGGCCTGGAATGTCGGTATCCTGCATGGCAATGTCACCATTCTGGCCGGGGCGTCGTATTTCATTCCCGTACTATCGGCGCTGCTGGCTGCGCTGCTGTTGAGTACGCCGCTATCGCTGGCGTTCTGGCAGGGGGCGGGCATGGTATGCGTGGGCTCGATACTTTGCTGGATAGCGACGCGCAGCCGTGCCCGGGCGGCATAGTCCGCAGGGGGCGTGCGGACACCGTGGCCGGGGGAAGCTATAGCAAGGGTTCTATCGGCAGGATGGACAGAAACCGCAGGTACAGCCGTTTCCAGAATGAACTGTCGGGCTCGCGGGTGAGACGAACTTCGCCATCCGGGTCTTGCTTGAGCCAGACGAGTTCATGCTTGTCGTCGAGTTCCAGCTGGTAGGCATACCGTGGAATACCTTGGTCAAAGGCTTGGGACATGGCCTGCGCCAGCGGCGCGCTTTCAATGACGAAGCCCAGCTCGGTATTCAATTGCGCCGAGCGCGGGTCGAAGTTGAAGGAACCGACGAAAACCCGTTCGCCGTCGATAGCGAAAGTCTTGGCATGCAGGCTGGAGCCGGAGCTGCCGAAGGGGCCGGCCTTTTCCTTGGGGCGCTCGGTATCGGAGTTGCGCCGCAGTTCGTAGAGTTCGACGTCCTGTTCCAGCAAGGGAACACGGTATTTGGCGTAACCGGCATGGACTGCCAGCACATCCGTGGCTTCCATGGCATTGGTCAGGATCCGCAGGCGTACGCCTTGCGCGGCCAGTTCGCCCAAGGCCTGCACCCCCTGGGTGGTCGGCACGAAATAGGGGGAAATCAGATCGACGGAGCGCCTGGGGGTACCCAGAATATCCGCCAGGCGCGCCGTCAGCAGCGCATCAGGCGGCGCCTGGCCCAGCGCCTTGGCCGGGTCGTCGCTGACCAGGCGCACTTTCGACCAGTGAAATGCCAGACGTCCGGCATAGAGGTTTTCAATGAAATTCGATTGGGCAATGGCCTGGACATAGGCATGGGCCTTGGGTACCAGGGCGGCATCGGCTTCTTCCTGCAGCAAGGTTTGCGCCCGCCGCTTGCCTGGTGAGGAAACCAGCTGCTCCAGCGGGTAGGCAGACGGGCTGTGCCAATAACGGTCAAAATCCTGGGAAACCTGATCGACGACGGGGCCGATGACCAGCACATCCAGATCTGCGAAGGCGACGTCTGGCGTGGCACCGAAATATTCATCGCCGATATTGCGCCCGCCAACAATGGTTGCCTGCCCATCGACGGTCAGGGATTTGTTGTGCATGCGCCGGTTCAGCCGGCGGAAATCGGTCAGGAAGCCCAAGGGCTTGAAGAGGCGCGATGGGAAGGGATTGAATAAACGCACTTCCACATTGGGTTCGGCATTGAGCAGCGCGAGCTTGCCATCCAGGCCGTTCGTGCCATTGTCATCGAGCAGCAGCCGGACGCGTACATTGCGTCGCGAGGCCTCATGCAGCGAACGCAGCAGCAGGTTGCCGGTGATGTCATCACGCCATATATAGTATTGGACATCGACGCTGCGTTCTGCCGCAGCAATCAGCAGAATGCGCGCCGCAAAGGCGTCCAGGGAGTCGCTCAGCGGCAGAACGCCGGACAGGCCGGGATGCTGGGCGGCAAGTGGTGCCAGGCTTCGGCCCAGCCGGGTGTCCAAACCGTCTTGTGTCATGGTCGCCAGGGATGCGCTGCGCGAGTCCGGCGCGGGCAGGCCACACGATGAGATCAGGCCAGCTGTGAGAATGGCAATCCCGCTTCGTAACATGACTGGCCCCTGCCGGATACGTCCGAAAGTCGATATCGTGGAAGGATTGTCACATAAATTCCCGGCCCCATGCGGTACCGGCAACAGGAAGGCGCGCCGTATTCTTTTCATGGGATGGCATGCAGGTGTGCATTGTGGCCCCCGTGGCAGGCCAGGCCGGCATACACTGTCGGTCGATTCAATCTTGCTCGGTTCTCGCACACCGTTCTACTGTGACCCAAACGCCATTCTCATCCCTGCCCCTGTTGCCCGCCTTGCTGGAAAACCTGCAAAGCCTGGGTTTTGAACAGATGACACCGATCCAGGCGCAAAGCCTGCCGCTGATTCTGGAAGGCCGCGACCTGATCGCGCAAGCCAAGACCGGCAGTGGCAAGACAGCCGCGTTCGGCCTGGGCGTGCTGCAATCATTGCAGATTCATCGCCAGACGCCGCAGGCATTGCTGTTATGCCCGACGCGTGAATTGGCCGAGCAAGTAGCGCAAGAGTTGCGCCGGCTGGCCCGCTCAATTCCCAACGTGAAAATACTGACTTTGTGCGGCGGTACGTCGGCACGGCCGCAGGCCGAATCGCTGGCGCGCGGCACGCATGTGGTCGTGGGTACGCCTGGCCGCGTGCAGGATCACCTTGATCGCGGCAGTCTTGACCTTTCCGGCCTGAGCACGCTGGTGCTGGATGAGGCCGACCGCATGGTCGATATGGGCTTCCATGATGACATCGTGGCCATTGCTTCGCGCTGCCCTTCCAAGCGCCAGACGCTGCTGTTTTCGGCGACCTATCCGGAAAACATCCGCAAACTCAGCGCCCGCTTCCTGCGCAACCCGGTCGAAGTGAAGGTGCAGGCGCAGCACGATGCCAGCCGCATCGAACAGATTTTCTATGAAATCGAAGACAGTGAACGGCTGGATGCCGTGGCAACTCTGCTGGGACATTTCCGGCCGGTATCCACGCTGGCGTTCTGCAATACCAAGATCCGCAGCCATGACCTGGTGGAACGTCTGCAGGCCGCAGGCATCAGCGCGCAGGCGCTCAATGGCGACCTGGAGCAGCGCGAGCGCGACGAAATCCTGATCCAGTTCGCCAACCAGAGCTGCGCCGTACTGGTGGCAACCGATGTGGCGGCTCGCGGCCTGGATATCCAGAACCTGGGGGCGGTCATCAACGTGGATGTCACCAAGGATACCGAGGTTCACATCCACCGTATCGGCCGTAGCGGCCGGGGTGAGCAGAAAGGGCTGGCGCTCAATCTGTGCTCGCCGGACGAAATGCGCTGGGCCAACCTCATCGAGCAATACCAGGGCAAACCGCTGGTCTGGGCCGACATCAAGGCCTTGCGGCCCAAGGCGGACCGTCCTTTGCGCGCGCCCATGATCACGCTGTGCATCCAGGGGGGCAAGAAAGACAAGCTGCGCCCGGGCGATCTGCTGGGAGCGCTGACGGGTGACGGTGGCCTGGTGTTCGAGCAGGTGGGCAAGATCAACATCACCGAATACAACGCCTATGTGGCGCTGGATCGCAAGATTGCCAAACAGGCCTTTTCCCGTCTGTCCAACAGCAATATCAAGGGCAAACGTTTCCGGATGCGGTTTCTGGAAGAGTTCTGAATCAGCGGGGGCTGAAATGAGTGGGCCAGGTTCGTGGCAAAATTTGCCTGGCTCAAACGTTTCATATCAAGGTCCTGATGCCCCGTATTCCTTTCTCTCTCACCGTTCTTGCCGCCAGCCTCTGCTGCGCGGCCACGCCAGTTTTCGCGGCGCTGCAACCGATCTCCGAAGCGCCTCTGGCGGGTGAAATCGAATTCAATTGCCAGTTCAATGCCGATAACAGCACGGACTGCTTGAGCACTTACAGCTATACCATTCTCAAGCCGAGCGGCCGCGACATGCTGTCGCGCATTGATCGCAGCTATGCCGAGAACGACAGCCTGACGGTAGAGAAAGCGGAAGTGACGCAGCCAGGCGAGCACCCGGTTCCGCTGGATGCCTCGCAAATAGATACGCGGACAGCGCCCAACCCTGACCAGGGCTTTTTGCGGGAACACCAGACATCCCTGGCATTCCCCAACCTGCGTGTTGGCACCCGCATCAGCTATACCTTGCGTGAGCATTTTGCGGCCCCGCCCTTGAGCACGCAGTTTCACTATGTATTCAACCGCCAGCCCATGCCGGTGCGCGACGACCGCTTCGAAGCGACGTTCAAGTCCGACCGGCCCCTGGTCATGCGTAGCGAAATGCTGGATGCCTATGACATCCAGCAAAGTACCGACAAGAAAACCATCAAGCTCAGTCTGAAACAGCCGCCGCTGTATCTGAACTATATCAACGAGGCTGACAACGCCTATCTGCGCCATGGGCCTCGCCTGGAAATCGGCAGTTCTCCGGATTTGCAGGAAAATATCGGGCCGTTCGCATTGCGTTACAACGAGATTCTCTCTGCTGAACTGCCTAGGGAAGCGGCTGCGGCAGTGGCTGCCGTGCAGGGAAAACCGGTGCCGGAGCAAGTTGCCGGTTTGATGCAGTACATCAGCGACACCTACCGTTATCTGGGCGACTGGCGCGCCAGCGGCCGTGGTTACGTACCCTTCACGCTGGCAGAAATCGAGCGCAACGGATACGGCGACTGCAAGGATCTGGCTGTGCTGCTGAGTGCCATGCTCAAGGCTGCCGGCATCAAGGCGGAGCCGACGCTTGTCAGCCGTGGCGACATGGCGCGTGAGCTCCTGATTCCCGGCATGTATGCACCGAACCATGCCATCGTTCGTGCCGAAGTGGATGGCAAGGTATGGTGGCTGGATCCGACCAACCCGGTATTCGCACCCGGCCGCAGCATGCCCGACATCCAGCAGCGCTGGGCGCTGGTACTGGGCGCCGAGGGGCAGGTTCGGCGTGAACACATTCCCATGGAATTGCCCAGCGCAACGGTGCAAGTCACGCGCAGCGAACACTATCTGCCTGACGGGGAGGCCAGGGTCGAAGCGCAGGCGGTCTTATCCAATGCGCTACTGATGGATGTCAGCGTGACAGACCGCTTTTCTGGCCGTACCAGCACCGACCAGGAGCTATGCCGGAAATTTGCCAAGGAAGTCAGGGACTGCGTCCTGGAACGTGAGGACAGCACTTTCGTGGTGCAGCCTGGCTACGTCATCAAGGCCCGGCTGACCGACGGTCGTGCCCTGGAGCGTCGTGGCGGGCAGTATTTCTATGACCGCGAAGACCTGGCTGGCCAATGGGAAGCTTTCGTCAAGTATCGCAGCGAAGGCCAGTTGGCCGATCTCTACCAGGGCGAACCGCAGACCGTCACCTATGACGTGACGTTGTCAGGCGGCAAGATCGACGAACCGGCGCAGCAGTGCAAAGTACGCAGCCCATGGTTCGACATTGACCTGCAGGCAGAGCCGACACCCGAGGGCTACCGCTATCGCTATCACGAAGCCCAGAAAATCAGCTGGTTGAGCCACGACGAAATCAACAGTGCCGAGTTCGGCAAGCTGATAGAGGAAAGCCGCCGCTGCATTGAAAAATTGCATCTGGCGGTTCAGTTGCCAGGGGACTGATGATCAGGTGAGCGTGATCACTCAAAAAATTGCCTCAGATGCCACGCTTGGCAACTGAGGCAATTTTGTCTGTCTGACGAGACAAGACGCGGGTGCAAAAACATCAAAAAAAGGTGTAACAACAGGCAGCACTATTTGGCTTGTTCCTGAATTTTCTCACCACCACGTTCAATGTCCTTGCCTATGCCGTCAACGGTGTTGCAGCCGGCGAGGCTGGTGGCAAGCATGGCCAGCGCGAGGATAAGGGTTTTTTTGTTCATACAACCTCCGTGAAAAAATCAGGATAAGGATGGAAGAACTGATGGCGGCGGCAGGCATGGGTTGCCTGGTTTCAGCGCCGTGGTGCATGGGGCAGACCATACGGGACGAAGCCATTCTTCAGGATAGCAAAAGTTGTGGTGCCAGCTGCTTCTTGGAAGAGATGGTTACGAATGTCCGTTTTTTTTGCATGCGCGACATCCCGGGGAACGGGCCTGTCGGGGGACCGACAAAGTCAGGCATATGGGCGGGTGTGGTGGCCGGCTTGGTGCCGCATGATCCTGGCGTTTAGGGCAGCCCTGGGGCCTTGCTATCGCGCAGTACGCATGAGGATACGGCTCGAAACGACTGGAAACAGGGCTGTTCTGTTGATCACGTATCATGAGCCAGCCCGATTGTTGGCAATGCTGCCCGGCGGGGCCGCGATGACCGCGAGATTGCCCTGAAACCGTGTGCGGGCATGCGCCGACTTGTCACCTGAAATCATAGAAACAATGGAACAAATGCAAGCTGATGCACTGATTGAGATAACCACGCTCAGGAACGTGGGCGAAGGATATCGGATTCTTTATGCCGAAGGCCTGTCTCCGGAAATAGATCAGGTCAGCTGGGAAGACGAGGAGGGGGATGTTGCCGTGGTGTCCTTTGTCGATGACACAGAGATAAAGGGTGCGGGCAATCTTGCCGTCCATGCGGTATGGCACGAGGATGCTGCGCGGGTGACGCCTGATCATCTGAAGCAGGCGCCAGTTTTGCCGGTGCCTGCCTTGAGCGAGGAGGCGCGGGCGGCTGCCAGCCGGAACTCGAACGCATGATCAAGATCGCAGACCTGGGCAGTTTTGAACAGGTGCCGCCCGTAGTCGAGGCATTGCTGGCAGGGGATGCTGCCGCTCTGGATGCCTTTTTATCTTCAGGCTGGGATATCGAAGCCCCGCTGTCCTTGAGCAAACACATCCAGGAAAGGCCGCTGGTACTGGCCTTGTGCGTCAATGCGCGTGCCTCGGTGCGGTGGCTGGTTGAGCATGGCGCCAGCCTGAACCGGGCAGATGCGCCGGCATTTCCGATTGCTGCGCGTTATACCGATCCGGCCATGATGCGCTATCTGGTGCAGCAAGGGGCCGATGTGCATGCCGAACGGAAAGTTGGCGGCGATGCCTATATACAGGCCCTGTACGGCGGGAAAATCGAACACTTGGAGGAAATCCATGCCCTTGGTCATGCCGCAGCAGAGCATGGCGGACAGGCGTTTCGTTCCGCGGTTTTCGAGCGTAAAAAACGGGTAGTGGAATTTTTCCTGTCGCATGGGGTGGACGTCAACTTCAAGGAAAAGGACCAGGTTTTCTCCGATAGTGCGACCCCATTGCTGGTAGCGGCGCGGAACTGCGACAAGGGCATGTGCCGCCTGCTGGTGGAGCATGGCGCGGACGTCCTGGCAACGAGCCGGGATGGCGAGCGCCCCTACACGGTGGCGCTGGAAGAAGGCGATGAAGCCTTGGCTGCCTATTTCCGCTCACTGGAACCTGCCGAGCTGCACAGCGTCGAGCACAGGCTGCGCGAGCTCGAACCCTACAAGCTGCCGCCGGAAATGCTGGCATTCCTCCAGGGTGATCAACGGCGTATCGAATTGCCGGAGTGCGACTTCGGCTTCTTTGAATTCTTTGCGCTGACAGACATCTTTCCGATGAAAATCGGCCGCAGGAAGGTCTTGCGGCTGAGCAAGGAATCCGGTGATTACACCGATATCGTGCTTGTCTGGAACCCGACCAAAGGACGCATTGGCTACTGGGATATCGAGCACGAGGAATACGCCGACCTGGCCACCTTCAAGGCCTTCATGGCGAATCCTGCCAAGTACATGAACGGCGTGCTGGACGGCGATTATCAGTGAGATATGGCAAGCGCCACCGGCTGTGCCGGCGCTTGCCCAGGCCGCCGGCGCCGCACTGCCACCACTTTCCCTTCACCCACAGCGCGTGCACGCAACTGCCCGCAGCCAGCATCCACATCCTGTCCGGCGCTATTCCTGACCTTGGTAAGCACGCCATTGCCGTGCAGGTATTGCACGATGTGGCGGATACGCGCCGGATCGGGGCGCTGGTAGTCATCGCCTTCCAGGCTATTGAAGGGAATGATGTTCAGCACACAGAATTTGCCTGTGAGCAGACGCAGAATGGCGTCCAGCTCGTCATCGCCGTCATTGACGCCTTTGAGCAGCGTCCATTGATACTGGATGGGGTAATCCGTCGCACGTGCGTATCGTTCCCCCATTTCTATCAAGGCGTCAGGCGTAATTTTCGGCGCATGGGGTAGCAAGTGCTCGCGCAATGCGGCCTTGGTCGTATGCAACGAAAGCGCCAGGGCAGGCTTGACGCGCTGCATGGGCAAAGCCTCGAAAACCCGCGGGTCGCCCACCGTGGAAAACACAAGATTCTTGTGCCCGATATTGCCTTCCGTACCCAGCAGTTCGATGGCTTCCAGCACATTATCAAGATTATGGGCGGGCTCGCCCATACCCATGAACACGACCTTTTTCACCGGGCGCAGGCGTCGTGCAAGCACCACCTGGGCCAGGATCTCCATGCTGCTCACCTGGCGCAGCAGGCCGCTTTTGCCGGTCATACAGAAGCGACAGCCTACCGCACAGCCGACTTGCGTTGAAACGCAAAGCCCGCCGCGCGGCAGCAGCACGCTTTCAACCATCTGGCCATCGGCCAGCTGAATCAGCAGGCGGGAACCATCATTGCCTGGATGCTCCGAATGAATGCGGGCCAAGCCATCCAGTTCCGCTGTCAGGGCAGGCAGGGCATGACGCAGCGCCAGCGGCAGAAAATGTTCAGCTGGCCGCCGTTGCGTCCCGCTATCGAGCGCCTGCCCGCTTAGCCAGGCGCGCAGAATCCGGCCGCGGTGAACCGGCAGGGCATTGAAGGAGACCAGGCGCTGGGTGAAGTCGGAGACACGCATGGGAGCGGATTCTACCTTGCCTGACGTATCTCGTTGCGGACAGAAGCCTGCGGATCCGCGTGGCCGCTGCAGGCTGTTGAATGCCAGGCATGCAGTCACAGCGTTGAGAAGACGTTTGCAGATGTGCGTAGCTTCAAGCGCAAAGAGGATGAGGGACGGCCCAAGCGGCGGGAAGCATGGGTGCGGAGCCAGGCTGATAGGGATCGTGAACGCATGCACTGATGGTGGCTAGGGATAACCCAAGAGTCGGTTTCCGCTTAGGGAAAGTCATGATGTAAGGTCAAAAACTAGTTATATAGAATAAATAAAAATCCGATAAACATTCGGAATTTTTGATAAATAAGTTATTTTTTATAAAAATAAACCGAGGGATGGAGGAGACCATGGCAGCAAACGTTCGTACGAAAACTATTAGTGCCCTGCTGGCTGCGACCGCATCTGCGCTGGTACTTAGCGCATGTGGTGGTGACAGTGATTCGGGGACGGCTCATGCCGCGCCTGCGCCTGAGCTTCGCGTCGGGCCGCTGGGCTCGGCGTTCTGGGATGTGTACCGGCGTCCGCCTGCCGATGCCAAGCCCGGCGATGTGCTTTATATCCAGGCGCGCTCAGACGCACCCTCGGGTGCGAAAGGCTGGAATGTGGTTTATGTCTCCGAGATCGCACCCGGAAAACTGGCGTATGTATCGGGTGAAATCTACGCGCCTGCCGAGAACGCCTCGGTGCCTCGGGATGTCGTGCTGTGGAATCACGAAACCACAGGCGTGGCAGATGCCTGTGCTCCTTCGCGCAGGAATACGGATGAGGAGCGCATCCCTGCATTGAAGGCATTGCTTGAAAAAGGGCACATCGTTGTCATGAGTGATTATCCGGGGCAAGGCTTGCCAGGGCCGGCCTACTATATGGCCGGCCAGCCCAATGCGCGGTCTTCTCTGGATATGTTGCGGGTGGCTCAGCAAATGCCCGATATCAATGCTTCGAAACGCTATGTCATGTACGGCTGGTCGCAAGGTGGCCAAACCACGATGTGGGCGGAATCCATTGCGCCACAATATGTTCCGGAATTTACTGGCCTGGGGGCTGCGCTGATTGCGCCTGGCGTAAGAATCAAAGACCTCACGCTACGGTCGATGACGAGTACCTCTTTGGCTGGGTATGTCATCTCGACCCTGCCTGGAATCAAGGCGTACTTCCCTGAGCTGCGCTACGGTGATTTTCTGACGACGGAGGGATTGGAACAATTCCCGGCGATGGCGGACGGGTGCTTTGATGTCTGGAACACCGCAGCCAATGTCAGCGAACCCTATAAACCGGATGCGCTGGTTGAGGGATCCCCCTGGTGGCAAGCCATGTCAAAGGTGGATGATTTCAAACCCAGCGGCAGCATGCCATTCATTATTTTCCAGGGGGATGCGGATCACGACACGCCGATCGAATTGACGCTGCGAGAGCGTGACGCCATCTGTGAAGCAGGATCCTCGATGGAGTTTCGTAAATACAGCGGCCTGGATCATAGTGGTGTCGTACCGGAGGCCGCTAAATTGTTCCCCGATTGGGCGGATGCCAGATT
The DNA here is from genome assembly GCF_965139615.1 of Kerstersia similis. Classification (NCBI taxonomy): domain Bacteria; kingdom Pseudomonadati; phylum Pseudomonadota; class Betaproteobacteria; order Burkholderiales; family Alcaligenaceae; genus Kerstersia; species Kerstersia similis. Next base: position 81,827 of record NZ_CBCSIQ010000012.1, on the reverse strand, counting down.
CAAGGGGCAGGTGGCAGTCAATCAATGTGACGCTTGATGCGTTCATAACGCGTCTGTTTCGGGCTTGATGATGAAACCCTGACATCAGACGCTGAACCTCGAACTGCCGAATCCGTAGCGATATCAGGATCCGGAAGCGGAACGCCGCATGCGATGCACAATCGCATGCGGCGTATGTATTTCCTGCAGGCATACTGGAAGGCAGGCCTGCGGTATTTCCATTGCACTTTCGTGGCGCTGTCAACGGCAAGCCGGCATATCCGGCCAGGGCAGATATGCGGTTCTCTGTCGGCGCTAGCTAATGCAGAAACCCTTGTATCGCCAGGGGGGGCGGCGCGGAGTTATTTCATGAGAATACGATATGGGCATGTTGTTTTTGTATTAGGGTACCCTGGACAAGTATGCGAGCATTCGCATGGCACCTGCCCGGCATGGCACATGCCAATTTCTGGGTGGGTATCGGGTATCTGACCAGATACCTGTCAGGGTGGTGACGGCATTGACACAATCAGGCCGGCACAAACCGCTTCGTCGTTCATGCTTTTTTCAAGGAAATTGAAATGGGTCGTGTAGCAGGAAAAGTCGCTCTGGTTACGGGCGCTGCGCTGGGCATCGGCAAGGCTTCGGCAGAACTATTGGCGCGCGAAGGCGCCAAGGTCGTCGTCACGGATCTGAAGGTCGAAGAAGGCCAGGCTGTGGTCAGCACGATCAAGGAGCAGGGCGGCGAAGCCATCTTCGTACAGCATGATGCTTCCAAGGAAGATCAATGGGAAAAAGCTATTGCTGCCACATTCGATGCATTCGGCAAGCTCAACATCGTGGTCAATAATGCCGGAATTGCGTTGGGCAAAAACGTGGAAGAAACCACATTGGCCGAATGGCGCAAAGTTCAGGACATCAACCTCGATGGCGTATTTCTGGGCACTCGCTTCGGCATTGAAGCGCTGAAGAAAAGTGGCGGCGGCTCCATCATCAATCTCTCGTCCATCGAAGGTTTGATCGGCGACCCCAACCTGGCCGCCTACAACGCCAGCAAAGGGGGCGTACGTATCTTCACGAAATCGGCGGCACTGCATTGCGCACAGGCCCGCTACGGCATTCGCGTCAACTCAGTTCATCCGGCTTACATCTGGACGCCGCTGGTGCAGGAACTGGCGCAGGATGAACAAAGCGATGCCTACAAGCGTCTCGTCAGCCTGCATCCGGTGGGCCATCTGGGTGAACCCAACGATATTGCCTACGGCATTCTGTATCTGGCCTCGGATGAATCGAAGTTCGTGACAGGTAGCGAACTGGTGATTGATGGCGGTTATACGGCGCAGTAAACGGTGCTGCGGCAGCCTGCGTAGTGATGCGCCGGCTGCCTTGCCGCACTGATGTTGGCAAGGCAGGACAGCGCCGTGGCATTGTCTGATATGCCTGCGAATGAGATGTTCAAACCCGCGCTAGCCGGCTACCGACGGCTTGGGTGTCGAAGATTCTATGACTGGCGGCGAGTTGTGTAGCCGAATGGTGCGTGCGCACTCTTATGTTGGAAACAAAGCCTGGATATTTACAGATAGGCTGGTAATCAAAGAAGATACCGATCACCAGAGTCCAAGGACAGCATGGTGAAGGCGCAATAACCGGGGTTATGGCGCCCAGGGTAGCTAGCGTGTTGCGGCCAATGCCAGTGCAGGACGCAATGAGGTGGCAAAGAGTTCACCGTGGCTTTGTTCCGGGAACGCCTGGAAAGTAATGTCCATGCCTTCATGCGCGAGCCTGCTCACCAGCGCATGCGTGCTCTCCCGGCCAGGTGGAACCATGGCAGCCGGGCTGGATGAGAGGGCGGGTGTAGCGTCGGGGTTGGCGGCGGGACGTCCTCGGCCTACCAGCACTCTGACGATGGCCTTTGGCGCCTGGTCTGCATGAAACCCGTTTGCGCGTTTCAGCAGCGCGTCATCACCCCAGCCGACCGAAGGGTCGCCTGCGACGTAGCGCTGGAACATGAGCGGCCGGGTGACCAGGGTGTAGAGAGTGAGCAGGCCGCCGAACGAGTGCCCCCAGAGGGTCTGCCGCGCCGGATCCAGAGGAACGCGCGCTTCGACAGCCGGTCGGATAGCATCCTGGATGATATCCAGGAAAAGGTCTGCGCCTCCGCCGGGACGGCCCCGGTTCACGGTACCTGTTTGCACTGTACCGTCCGGGTTCAGGATGGGCGGCGTGTAGTCGAAAGCCCGCGCCATTACATCGTGCCGGGACGGCACGTCGTAACCGATACCGACCAGTACCGGGGGATTGTCCGCGAACAGGGCAGCCAGGTCCTGGTCTTGCAGGGTGTGCATGGCGGCGTTGCCATCGAGCATGTAGATGACCGGGTAACCTTGAGGTGGAGCCGGTTTGCGTGGTACTCCGATATACACCCGGTAATGGCGCTCGCCATCTCGGGAGTCGAACCGCAGGCGATCAAATTCGTAATACTCGGACGGCAGGTCCGCGACCGTCGGGCCGATTGGCTCATCCCAGCGGCGTCTGGTAGGCTGGGGTTGAGCGGCGGCTGTGGATGATTGGGCGAAGGTGCTGGCCGGCATACATGCAGCAGCGAGCAGGAAGCGTCGGCGCAACATAAGGTTTTTTGAATTTATGGTGAATGATATCAATAATCAGTCATTATAAATTGAGGTCGAAAACCTGGGTATTCAGTATGAACCATACTAGGCTTGCGCCGCAGCCGGCCTGATTTTCGGATGCCGGTGAAACATCACGGCGACCGGAATGCCGCTCAGGATGACCATCGAGCAGAAAGTGCAGATCGCGGCATTCATGCCCCAGTGGTCGGCAATCCAGCCTATGCCCATCATCGGAACCATGCTGCCAACATAGCCAACCACCAGGTAGGTGGCCAGCAATCCTGCGCGGTTATTCGCTGTGGCAAGGCGATTGATCATGCTCATGCCGGCAATCATGGTCATGCCATGGCCCAGCGCAGTGAGCAGCACGCCCAGCGCGAACAGGGTAGCCGAACTGACCCACAGGTTCACCATCAGCAGCGCATTGCTCAAGGCCAGGCTGATCAGGCCGAGCGCGCCAGTCAAGTGGGTAGGCAGGCGTGCGGTCATGACTTGCACGGCGGCGGAGGTAAAGAGGATCAGGGCGATAGTGGTACCGCTCACCACCGGGCCATGCCATGGCAGCAGCAGATCCAGGAACAGCGGCGCCATCGAGGTGTAAAGGCCAAAGACGCCAAATGCCATCAGGGGCAGACAACAGGTAAGCGCGAAGGCCTTGGATGTGCTGGCTTCCGGCCAGGTCAACGAGGGTAGGATGTCCTGCACGCGCAACCGCTGGCCCGGCGCAGCTCGGGCGCTTTCAGGCAATTTCAGGCGATACAGCGCGGTCAGCGCCAGCGAGCCAAGCAGCAGGGTTGGAATGTACGTGACGACCAACGGCGCCGGTCCCCATTGGCCGATGATCCCGCCCACCAGCGGCCCCAGGCCGAAGCCGAATGCCATCAGAAACCCCGTCATCATGGCGACATGCTGAGGGTTGGCATGCCGTGACAGCCTGGATAATCCCAGTGTCGCACTGGTGGTAAGCATGCTCGACGCAACACCCACAATGAAGCGCCCGACATTCAGGCTCGTCATGTCCCAGGCGAACAGGCTCATGGCGGTTCCGATCAAGGACAGTGCCAGGCCGCAAAGCATCATCGGCCGAAAGCCGACGCGGTCGGGCAGGCGCCCCAGGAACAGCAGGCCGAGCAGCGCGCCGCCCATATAGACGACGTACATCAGCGAGATGTCGCTGGTCTGCAATTGCCAGGTGTCTTTGTACAACCCGTACAGGGGGCTGATGAGCGCCGTCCCCATGACGCCCACGATCATGGCGAAACTGACCCAGGAGAATGGCGATCCTTTGATTTTCATTTTTCAGTGACTATGTTTTGCGGGAGTGTATGGGGAAGCTGGCATTCAGTCTGGCTCCCTGTGTTGCTAGGTTATGCGCCCGTCTTATCAAAGTGAATTGAAATTTTTTCCAGGGCTTGGCACGTGCCTTCCAATGCCTGCGGCGACAGCCGGGCAAGAATGATGTGCTTGAAAAAAACGTGCACGACTTTTGGCGGGAGGAGACAGCGGAAGCCGGTAGGCTTCGCTGGATGCTCCGTAGAGCAAAAAGGCTTTCGAATCAATTGCCTGCGGAGGCACTGAGAGGTCAGTGGACGTCTGCAGACGAAAAAAAGCCCAGACCTTGATCTGGGCTTTTTTTATATCTGGAGCGGGAGACGAGTCTCGAACTCGCGACCTCAACCTTGGCAAGGTTGCGCTCTACCAACTGAGCTACTCCCGCATGGCTTGTTTGCTATCGTTGCTGGAATCTTTTTTCGAAAGATTTCCTTGATGGCTTGCTCAGGGAAGCCCTGCGCAACAAGCGAAGAACGCAACTATAGCATAAGATTACGGCACTATGTCAAATGCCTCAGCCCCCCATTTTCCCATGGACCCAGTTGCTTCGGATGTGCCCGTGCTTGCTGCCGCTGCGCAGGATTTGCGCGAGTTGAATACCCTGGGCCTGCCGGCTCGGGCCGCTGCGTTTGTGTCGGTGACCGATGCCGCCCAGTTGCCCGCGTTGAGTCGCTTGGTGCGTGAGTATGGTTCGACGCTGGTGTTGGGGGGCGGCAGCAATCTGGTGTTGCCGGATGAGGTGGATGGGTTGGTGGTGGCGGCGCGGCTGCCTGGTGTGCGCCGCGTGGGCGAGACGGATGTCGCGGTGCTGGTCGAAGCTGCTGCTGGCGAGAGCTGGCACGGCCTGGTGCAGTGGTGCGTGGCGCAGGGATTGGGTGGCCTGGAGAATCTGGCGTTGATTCCCGGTACGGTGGGCGCGGCACCCGTGCAGAATATCGGCGCCTACGGGATGGAGGTGGCCGAGCGGCTGGTGCAGGTGCGTGCCTGGGATATGGCTGCCGCCCAGCCAGTTGTGCTGCCCGCCAGTGAGTGTGGGTTTGCCTATCGCGATAGCCGTTTCAAGCAGGACGGGCAGGGGCGTTGGCTGATTGTGTCGGTGCTGTTGGCGTTGCCCAAGGTGTGGGTGCCGCATATGGCTTATCCGGATTTGCAGCGTTATCCCGGTCTGCAGGATAGGCCTGCCGCCGAGGTGCGTCCGCAGGATATTTTCGATGCGGTGTGCGCAGTGCGGCGCGCCAAGTTGCCGGATCCCGCCGTGCTGGGCAATGCCGGGAGTTTTTTCAAGAATCCGGTGGTGGATGATGCATTGGCCGATGCGCTGCAATTGCGTTTTCCTGAGATGCCGCGTTACCGGGTGGCTGCAGGCCTGAGCAAGCTGGCGGCCGGCTGGTTGATCGACCGTTGCGGCTGGAAAGGGCGGGCGCTGGGCCCGGTTGCCATGCATGAACGCCAGGCTTTGGTGATGGTGAATCGAGGGGGCGCACATGCGGCAGATGTGCTGCACTTGGAAGCCGCCGTGCGTGCCGATGTACTGGCGCATTTTGGCGTGCAGCTGGAACGCGAACCTATCCTGGCTCCAGAGAGGGGTTGATCCAGAGCCTCGCAGCTGCTGGCAGGCACATGTGCGCGAGCGTGGCTGCCGGGAGCGAAGTCGAATCTGGTTCGGCGCATTGAGCGCAGGCTCTGAAAAACAAACAACCCCGGGCCTGGGCGCGGGGTTGGCAAAGCACATCATTTCACGGCAACGATGCCGTGCTGGCAGCTTCAGATCGCCAGCACATCCTGCATATTGAACAGCCCGCGTTCATGTTGGCCCAGGAATCTGGCGGCACGTACGCTGCCTTCAGCGTAGCCGGCGCGGCTGCTGGAGCGGTGGCTGATTTCAATGCGTTCGCCGGTGCCGCAGAAGTACACGGTGTGGTCGCCGACGATGTCACCACCGCGCACGACGGAGAAGCCGATGGTGCCGTCCTGGCGCGGCCCGGTTTCGCCATAGCGTGTCCATACCGCGACGTCTTCCAGTTTCTGCCCGCGGGCTTCGGCAATGACGCGGCCCATGCCGATGGCCGTGCCGGAGGGGGCATCGACTTTGTGGCGGTGGTGGGCTTCGAAGATTTCCGTGTCGTAGCCTTCGTTGAGCAGTTTGGCCGCCATTTCCAGCAGGCGCAGGGTAGCGTTGACGCCTACGCTCATGTTGGGTGCAAAGACGACCGCGATTTTCTCACTGGCGGCACGGATGGCTTCCTGGCCGGCGGCATCAAAACCCGTGGTGCCGATCACGATTTTGGTGCCGTGGCGGACACAGGCTTCCAGGTGGGCCAGGGTGCCTTCCGGGCGGGTGAAGTCGATCAGGCAGTCGGCTTGGGCGAGGTCGTCCAGGTTGGCGCTGATCAGGACGCCTGTGGTGGCGCCCAGGGGAGCGCCGGCATCCTGGCCAAGAGCGGCGGAGTCAGGGCGGTCCAGGGCGACGGCAAGGGTGAGGTCCTTGGCGGCGAGAACGGCTTCGATCAGCATGCGGCCCATGCGGCCGCTGGCGCCTGCAATGGCGATGCGCATGTGTGGTGTTCCTTGCAATGGAGGGGGGCAGGGCTGCCGGGTGAGGCTGATGGCGGCCCTGCACGGAATTTACAGCGGCATGGGGGCCGGGCTGGCCGAGCCGGGTTCGGTGATAGGTGTGGGTTGCAGTTCGATGTGCAACGGTACCGGGTCGCCACCGATGTCCAGGGTTTCCGTGACGCCTTCCTGGGGTGCAGCAGTGGCGGCAGACGGGGCGGTTTCAGCGATCTTGTCAACTTCGACGAGGTCGATCTTGCCGTCCTGGGCGCCCTTCTGGAAGGGCTGCACTTCCGGTACGGCATCGCCTTCCCAGCGTACCAGCCTGTCGTTGTCGAACCAGACGGTGAAGAGGCGATGCTGCGGTTTGCCGCTGCCGGGCTGGTAGTAGTAGGTGTAGTCCCAGCGGTTCGAGTGCAGGATGCTGGTCAGCATCGGGCTGCCCAGGGCAAACTGCACCTGGTCGCGGCTCATGCCGGGTTGCAGAAGGGCGACCTGGCTGGCGGTGATCCAGTTGCCTTGCTGGACGCTCGCCCGGTAGGGAAAGCCCCATTTGCCCGAGGTGCAGCCGGTGGCGCCTATGGCCAGCGCGATGAGTAGGGCGCTGAGGCGGGCGCGAGAAAACGATGCATTAACTTGGGACATGCTGCGATCCATGGAATGGGCTCGTGTCGGTTGCGTGATGAAATCTGTCATAAGTGTAGCCGGGGATGGCGTGACCGGTCAGGCAGGGTCCAGTGTGCCGGAACGCGAGAGCATTTCTTTCGCGTGCCGGCGTGTGGTGTCGGTCAGGGTGATGCCGCCCAGCATGCGGGCGATTTCTTCGATTCTGCCTTGTTTGCTCAATGGGACAATGGCCGAGCGCGTGAGTTCGCCGTCTGAGCTTTTGCTGACCTGGAAGTGGCTGTCACCGCAGGCCGCGACTTGCGGCAGGTGGGTGACGCAGAGCACCTGGTGGCGCGTGCCCAGTTCCTGCAGCAAGCGCCCGACGACTTCGGCGACGGCGCCACCGATGCCGGTATCAACCTCGTCGAAGATCAGGGTCGGTACCCGGGCTGCGCGGCTGGCAATGACCGAGAGCGCCAGGGAGATGCGCGCCAGTTCGCCGCCAGAGGCGACTTTTGCCAGCGGTCGCGGCGCGACGCCTGTATGGCCTGCCACAAGGAAAACGATGCTTTCGTTGCCATGGGCGCTGGGCGCCGTGGCGTCGAGCTGAACATCGAAGCGGCCGCCATCCATGGCCAGGGTCTGCATGGCAGCCGTGACACGTTGCGAGAGATCGGCTGCTGCCCGGCGGCGTCCAGCGGACAGCTGCTCGGCAAGTGCGGCGTAGGCGGTGCAGGCTGCCGCTTCTTCCTGCTTCAGATGTTCTGCATCGCTGGCCGCGCGCAGGGAGTCGGCTTCCTGTTCCAGCTGTTCCTGGAGTTCAGGCAGGGCTTCAGGATCGGTTCTGAGTTTGCGGGCCAGGTCGAATACGGCACTCAGGCGCGCTTCGGCGCGCGCCAGGCTCTCGGGGTCGAGATCCATGCGTTCGACGTAGTCGCGCAGTTCCGAAATGGCATCGCTGGCGGCGATGCGAGCAGATTCCAGCGTGTCGCGGATGGCGGTCAGCGCGGTGTCGTGGCGTAGCAGATGGTTCAGTTTGCCAATGGCACCGGAGAGCAGATGCAGGGCGCCTTGATCATCATCCAGCAGGCCCAGCGCCTGCGCGCCGCCATCGAGCAGCGCCTGCGCATGAGCCAGCCTGTCATGCTCAGCCTGCAGGCGGGGCCATTCGCCCGGCTGCAGGTTGACGCTACGCAGCATGTCCAGCTGCCACTGGAGTTGTTCGGCGCGCTCCTGGCGGGCGTCGGCATCGCGTTCCAGCCGCTCGATCTGGCGGGTCAGCTGATGCCAGTGCTTCCACGCCTGTTCGGTCTGGCGCGCCAGCGAAGTCAGTTCGCCGTGCGTGTCCAGCAGATCGCGCTGGGCATCGCCGCGCATCAGGCTCTGGTGGGCGTGCTGGCCATGGATGTCCACCAGCTGTTCGCCCAATTCACGCAGTTGTGCCAGGGTGGACGGTGCGCCGTTGACATAGGCGCGGCTGCGCCCCTGGGCGTCTATCACCCGGCGCAGTACCAGTTCGTCGCCAGCGTCCAGGTCGTGCGCCTGCAGCCATGCATTCAGTTCTGCCGGAGGGGTGAAGCTGGCGTGGATATCGGCGCGGCTGGCGCCTTCGCGCAGCACGCCGGCATCGCCGCGTGCGCCCAGGCAGAGCGCCAGGGCGTCGATCAGAATGGATTTGCCAGCGCCGGTTTCGCCGGAAAATACGGTAAAGCCTGGGCCGAAACGAATTTCGGCCTCATCGACAATGACGAAATCGCGGATGTGCAGCGAATGCAGCATGATGGTTTACTCGTCCTGGTCATCCATTCTGGGCATGACGTTCCAGTGTAGCTTGTGGCGCAGGGTAGAGAAGAAACTGTAGCCCGGCGGGTGTAGGAAACGGATGGTGTCAGGGGCGCGCAGCACTTCAATCCGGTCGCCGGGTTGCAGCTCCGACCAGGATTGCATGTCGAAGTGAATGCTGGCACCGGCCTCGACGCGGCTCATGGAGGTCAGGGTGATGCTCAGCACGCCGGTAGGTGGCAGCACGATAGGCCGGTTGGAGAGGGTCTGGGGGGAGACCGGAACCAGCACCATGGCTTCTATGCCCGGGTGGACGATCGGGCCGCTGGCCGCCAGCGCATAGGCGGTCGAACCGGTGGGCGTGGCGACGATGATGCCGTCGGCGCGCTGTGTATTCATGTACACGCCATCGACTTCCAGGCGCATTTCAATCATGCCGCCACGGCCGGCGCGGCTCAGGACGACGTCGTTAAGCGCACAGGCCTGGCACAGGATTTCACCGTCGCGCAGCACGCGGCCCGTCAGCATCATGCGGTCTTCCGCGTTATAGCGGCCGGCCAGCAGGTCGCGCAGCGCATCATGCGCCTGTGGCAGCGGGATGTCGGTGATGAAGCCCAGCCGGCCATGGTTGATGCCGGCAACCGGAACCCGGTACGGCGCCAGTTGCCGTGCGGCGCCCAGCATGGTGCCGTCGCCGCCGACGACAATCGCCAGTTCCGCCTGGCGGCCGATTTCTTCATAGGTGGCCAGGGGAAAGCGTGTCAGGCCGGAGTAGCGGGCCGTTTCTGCTTCGACCAACACGTGGCGGCCAGCTTCGGACAAGAGATCCCCCAGGCTGCCCAGCAGGGCATCCAGGTGGGTATCCTGATAGCGGCCAATCAGCGCAACGGTGGAAAAATGCATGAAATCCTGGCAGGGTCTAAGGTGATGGACATTTCCTGTCTCTTGGGGGTACGGGCGTACACAGGCGGTATTGCCCCAGGATCAGGAATGTCACGGCACCATATTAAACAGGCCTGGCCCGGCCTGGCTGCAGGCGGCAAGGCCGCCATGCCGCCACGTGGAGGCGCGGCCAAATCTGGCGCGGGTGGTGCCTGCGCCTAGACCGCGACGTCTGACCAGGACTGGGCTGACGTTACTGGCGCGATTATATCGACCGCCATCTGTTCATAGGGATGTAAAAGCATCCTAAAATGAACTCATGATGGATGATCGCGCACGCTCTCTGCTCAAGGCCCTGATAGAACGGTACATCGCTGATGGACAGCCTGTCGGTTCGCGCACGCTGTCGAAAGTGTTCGACCTGTCACCGGCCTCCATACGCAATATCATGGCCGACCTTGAGGAAATCGGGTTGATACACAGCCCGCACACGTCTGCCGGCCGGGTGCCGACGCCGCGGGGCTACCGCGTGTTTGTCGATACGCTGCTGGCAGCCCGGCCGTTTGAGCCCGGTGGGGTCAGTTTCGAAACCCGCCTGCCGATCGCCGATCCGGTGCGTACTGCTTCGGCAGCGGCCAGCATGTTGTCCAACCTGACCCAGTTCGCGGGCGTCGTGCTGACGCCGAAACGTTCCCAGGTGTTCCGTCAGATCGAATTCATCCGGCTGTCCGAGCGCAAGGTGCTGTTGATCATCATCACGCCGGACGGTGATGTGCAGAACCGTATCCTGTTCACGCCACGTGATTACGCCGAGCCGGAACTGCTGGAAGCGGCCAACTACTTCAACATGCATTTCGCCGGCAAGTCGTTTGATGTCGTCAAGCGTACGCTGGCAACCGAGCTGGATCAGCTGCGTGAGGATATCTCCCGGCTGATGATGGCAGCGGTGGAAACCAGCGCCGATGTCGAGAACGAAGGGGATGCCGTGCTGATCTCCGGGGAGCGCAAGTTGCTGGAGGTCGATGACATCACTTCAGACATGGATCGCCTGCGCCGCATGTTTTCGCTGTTTGAAAAACGGACGGAACTGCTGCAGCTGTTGGATGTGTCGAGCCGGGCGCAAGGGGTGCAGATCTATATCGGCGGCGAATCGCAATTGATGCCGTTCGAGGATATCAGTGTCGTCACGGCGCCCTATGGTGTCGATGGCAAGGTCGTGGGCACGCTGGGCGTGGTCGGGCCGTCTCGCATGGCCTACGACAAGGTCATTCCCATCGTGGATATCACCGCCAGGCTGCTATCCAATGCGCTCAGCCAGTCCAATTCTTGAGGAATGCTGTGAAATACCTGCCCGAGCCCCGGCGTGCCGATCCTTTTGATGTTCCGCCGGTTTCCGGCGAAGCCCAGGCCTATGGCCGGCAGGGTGTACTGCTGCTCAATCTGGGGACGCCGGACGCGCCGACCCCGGCAGCCATCCGGCGTTATCTGGCGGAGTTTCTGTCTGATCAGCGTGTGATTGAACTGCCATCCTGGCTTTGGAAGCCCGTGCTGTACGGGGCTATCCTCACGCGTCGTCCGGCCCGCCTGGCGCCGCGGTATGCCAGTATCTGGATGGAGGGCGGCTCGCCTTTGCTGGTCTATACCCAACGTCAGGCCCAGGCAGTGCAGGCGGGGCTGGCGGCCAAGGGGCTGGACGCGACGGTGGCCGTCGGCATGCGCTACGGGCAGCCTTCGGTGCCGCAGGCTTTGCAGGCGCTCAAGGAGGCGGGCTGCGAGCGTATCCTGTGCGTACCTTTGTATCCTCAATATGCCGCCAGCACGACCGCCACCGCAGTGGATCAGGTGGCGCGCGCGGCAGCGCGCATGCGCGATCAGCCCGAACTGTCGTTCATCAAGCGTTTTCACGTGGATGCAGGCTATATCGGCGCCATGGCCACGGCGATCCGGCAGCGTTGGCGGGCCGACGGTGAGCCTGAGCGCCTGTTGCTGAGTTTCCATGGCTTGCCGCGGGCCTGCATCGAAAAAGGAGATCCCTATTATCGGGATTGCATGCAGACAGCGCAGGCCTTGGCAGCGGTTCTGGCTTTGCCGCCGGAACGTTGCGTGGTGACTTTCCAAAGCCGTTTCGGCCCGGCCAAGTGGCTGGACCCGGATACCGAGGGCACCTTGAAGGCCTGGGGCAAGGCGGGGGTGTCCAGTGTGGATGTGGTTTGCCCTGGTTTCACTTCGGATTGCCTGGAAACCCTGGAAGAAATTGCCATGGAGGGCCGTGAGGCCTTTTTGGAGTCCGGGGGGCGTCAGTTCCGCTACATTCCGGTGATGAATGATGCGCCAGCGTGGCTGGCAGCGTTGACGGATCTGGTGGCCAGGCGGCTCGAAACATTGCGCTGATCCCGGTGCTGGCGCCCGGCGGGACGGGGTGGGCGCAGCGCTTTCTTTGCCGCCTCGCCTTGAAAACAGGCAGGGTTGCCCCCAGTTATAGGCCCGAAGGTGCAATCGCCTGTGCAAGAGCCTGTAGGTGGCGCTCTGCCAGGCCAGGTGCATCAGGCCGTTTGATATGAATTTTGCGGAGATAATCGACATGACGGATAGCAATTCGCCCGACCAGGTGCAACCGGAAACGCATCAGGAACAACCGGATCTGCAGGCACAGCTTGATGAAGCACTGGCCCAGATCGCGGAACTGAAGGATCAGGTGCTGCGCGCCCATGCCGAAGCAGAAAACGTGCGCCGCCGCTCCCAGGAAGATGTGGCCAAGGCCCGCAAGTTCGGTATTGAGTCCTTTGCCGAAAGCCTGGTGCCGGTGCGCGACAGCCTGGAAGCTGCGCTGGCGCTGGAAAACCAGACTGCCGAAGCGCTGCGCGAAGGCGTCGATGTCACCCTCAAGCAGCTCTCTGCTGCCTTTGATCGCAATCACCTCAAGCAGATTGCGCCGGCGCCCGGCGAACGCTTCGATCCGAATCTGCACCAGGCGATTTCCAGCGTGCCCTCGGAACACCCGGCCAATACCGTGGCCAATACGCTGCAGGTGGGTTATCTGATTTCCGATCGCGTGCTGCGTCCGGCGCTGGTGATGGTTTCCGCCGGCTAGTCTTAAAACGTTGTCTGTTTTCAGTGGGGACGCTTGAAATTGCGATGATCGTCCCCAGATAGTCCAGCATGAGGGCGTGATGCCCGGCAAGTAACGAATCTGACTATTTAGCAAGGTACTCTAGACATGAGCAAAATCATTGGTATCGACCTGGGCACGACCAACAGCTGCGTTGCAGTTCTGGAAGGCGGTCAGGTCCGCATTATTGAAAACGCCGAAGGCACCCGCACCACGCCTTCCATCGTCGCCTACATGGACGACGGCGAAACCCTGGTCGGCGCGCCGGCCAAGCGTCAGGCAGTGACCAATCCGCAGAACACCCTGTTCGCGGTGAAGCGCCTGATCGGCCGCAAGTTCGACGAAAAGGCCGTACAGAAAGACATCGACCTGATGCCTTACTCCATCATCAAGGCTGAGAACGGCGACGCCTGGGTGGAAGTGCGCGGCAAGAAGCTGGCGCCTCCCCAGGTATCGGCGGAAATCCTGCGCAAGATGAAAAAGACCGCCGAGGACTACCTGGGCGAAGAAGTGACCGAAGCCGTGATCACGGTACCGGCCTACTTCAACGACAGCCAACGCCAGGCAACCAAGGACGCTGGCCGTATTGCTGGCCTGGACGTCAAGCGCATCATCAACGAACCGACGGCTGCTGCCCTGGCTTTCGGCCTGGACAAGAGCGAAGCCGGCGACCGCAAGATTGCCGTCTATGACCTGGGCGGCGGTACCTTCGACGTTTCCATCATCGAAATCGCTGACGTTGATGGCGAAAAGCAATTCGAAGTGCTGTCCACCAATGGCGACACCTTCCTGGGTGGCGAAGACTTCGACCAGCGCATCATCGGCTACATCATCGACGAGTTCAAGAAGGAACAAGGCGTTGATCTGTCCAAGGACGTCCTGGCGCTGCAACGCCTGAAGGAAGCCGCTGAAAAGGCCAAGATCGAGCTGTCGTCCAGCCAACAGACCGAAATCAACCTGCCGTACATCACGGCGGATGCTTCCGGCCCGAAGCACTTGAACCTGAAGATCACCCGCGCCAAGCTGGAAGCCCTGGTCGAAGACCTGATCGCCCGCAGCATCGAGCCTTGCCGCGTTGCCATCAAGGACGCCGGTGTCAAGGTTTCCGAGATCGACGATGTGATCCTGGTCGGCGGCATGACCCGCATGCCCAAGGTGCAGGAAGCGGTGAAGGAATTCTTCGGCAAGGAGCCGCGCAAGGACGTCAACCCCGATGAAGCCGTTGCCGCTGGCGCTGCTATCCAGGGGTCCGTGCTCGCAGGCGACCGCAAGGATGTGCTGCTGCTCGACGTCACCCCGCTGTCTCTCGGTATCGAGACGCTCGGCGGCGTGATGACCAAGATGATCCAGAAGAACACCACGATCCCGACGCGCCATGCGCAGGTGTTCTCTACGGCTGATGACAACCAGCCGGCCGTGACCATCAAGGTGTTCCAGGGCGAACGTGAAATCGCCGCCGGCAACAAGATGCTGGGCGAGTTCAACCTGGAAGGCATTGCACCGGCACCGCGCGGCCTGCCGCAGATCGAAGTCACGTTCGACATCGACGCCAACGGCATTCTGCACGTGTCGGCCAAGGACAAGGGCACCGGCAAGGAAAACAAGATCACCATCAAGGCCAACTCCGGCCTGACGGAAGAGGAAATCCAGCGCATGGTGCAGGACGCCGAGGCCAATGCCGAGGAAGACCGCAAGGTCGCCGAGCTGGCGCAGGTGCGCAACCAGGCGGATGCCTTGGTGCACGCTACCCGCAAGTCGCTGGGTGAGCATGGCGACAAGCTGGAAGCCTCCGAGAAGGAAGCCATCGAGAAGGCCGTGGCCGATGTCGAAGCCGCGCTGAAGGACAACGCTGACAAGGCTGCGCTGGAAGCCAAGGTGGAAACCTTGACGACCGCTTCGCAGAAACTGGGTGAGAAGATCTACGCCGATATGCAGGCGCAGCAGGCCCAGGCTGGTGGCGCGCAGGAAGAAGCCAAGCCTGCCGACGACAACGTCGTCGATGCCGACTTCAAGGAAGTCAAGCGCGACCAGTAAGCACGGGTGAGCCGGTGCGGCTGATGAGAATCAGCCGCCCGGGCCCTGGTTCCAGGTGAATTCAACGGGGGCTCAGGCTCCCGTCATGCCCGGCGCTGCCCTTTTGTTTGGCGGTGGCCGGGTATGGCTTTATGGGGTAACGCATCCCGCGTGGGCTGTGTGACAAATCCAATCATGGCAAAACGTGATTTTTACGAAACGCTCGGGGTGGCCAAAGGTGCCTCGGATGACGATATCAAGAAGGCTTACCGCAAGCTGGCAATGAAGTACCACCCGGACCGTAATCCGGGCAATAAGGAAGCCGAGGAAAAGTTCAAGGAAGTCAAAGCGGCCTATGAAGTGCTGTCCGAGGCGGACAAGCGCGCCGCCTATGATCGCTATGGCCATGCCGGTGTTGATCCCAATGGCGGCATGGGGGGCGGGCAGGGCGGCATGGGTGGGTTTGCCGAGGCTTTTGGCGATATTTTTGGTGATATCTTCGGCGCTGCCGCTGGTGGCCGCCGTGGTCCGCAGGTGTATCGGGGTGCCGATATGCAGTACAGCCTGGAGATTTCGCTCGAACAGGCGGCCAGCGGTTTCGATACCGAGATCCGTATTCCGGGTTGGGATGAATGCGACAGCTGTCATGGCAGCGGCGCCAAGAAGGGTTCCAGCAAGAGCACCTGCCGGACATGTGGCGGCGCTGGCGCCGTGCGCATGCAGCAGGGCTTTTTCAGTGTGCAGCAAACATGCCCCACCTGCCATGGTTCCGGCGAGGAAATTACCGATCCGTGTGAGAAATGCGGGGGCGCGGGCCGTTTGCGCCGCAACAAGACGCTGCAGGTCAAGATTCCTGCCGGCATCGACGACGGCATGCGCATCCGCTCCAGCGGCAATGGCGAGCCTGGCCTGAACGGCGGGCCGCCGGGGGATCTGTATGTCGAAGTGAATATTCGCCAGCACGATATTTTCCAGCGTGATGGCGACGATTTGCATGCGGAACTGACCATCCCGTTTACAACGGCAGCGCTCGGCGGGGATATTCAGGTGCCTACCTTGAATGGCAAAGCGGAAATCACCATTCCCGAAGGCACGCAATCAGGCAAGACTTTCCGTTTGCGCGGCAAGGGGATCCGTGGCGTGCGCTCCACCTATCCGGGGGATCTTTACTGCCATCTGGTCGTGGAAACGCCGGTGCGCCTCAATGAAGAGCAGAAGTCCCTGTTGCGCCAGTTCGAGTCCTCGTTGACGCAAGGCGGTACGGATCGCCATTCGCCGCAGAGCAAGTCCTGGACGGATCGTGTGCGGGAGTTCTTCTCCTGATCTCCTTTGCGTGAAAAAGATCGCGCATACCTTGCCGGCCCTGTGGGCCGGCATTTTTTTGCCTGCGTGAAACCGGTGGCGCCTGTGTCTGGCGTTCGAGCGGCAGACGCATGCGCACCTGTCGCCGCACGCGTAATGGGCGGAAAAAATGCGGGTAAACCTCAAGCTGAATGAAAAAGCTTTTCAAACTCTGGTAGCAGGGAGTGGCGACATCGGTCTAAACTCGCCGCCTTGTGTTACATAATTGCTGCTTGATAACCGCACTCCGGAGGAACGATGTCTTTCAATCTTAATAGAATGGTCAAATGTCTGATGGCCATGGCGTTGGGACTGGTTGCTCCGCCGATGCTGATGGCGACGACCCTGCCTGCGGGCGTGTCCAAGGTGGCAACGGTCGAAGGGGTGAGCGAGTATCTTTTGCCCAACGGCCTGAAAGTCGTGCTGGCGCCGGATGCTTCGACCCCTGTGACGACAGTGAACATGACTTATCTGGTCGGTTCGCGGCATGAGAACTACGGCCAGACCGGCATGGCGCACTTGCTGGAGCACATGCTGTTCAAGGGAACGCCGACCACGCCGAATGCCCTGGGCGAGTTTTCCCGCCGTGGCCTGCAGGCCAATGGGACGACCTCCACGGATCGCACCAACTATTACGCCAGTTTCGCAGCCAATCCGGAAAATCTGGAGTGGTATCTGCGCTGGCAGGCCGACGCCATGGTCAATTCCACGATTGCCAGCGAAGACCTGGCCTCGGAAATGACGGTGGTGCGCAATGAAATGGAGAGCGGCGAAAACAGCCCCTTCCGTGTG
The DNA here is from genome assembly GCF_965139615.1 of Kerstersia similis. Lineage (NCBI taxonomy): Bacteria > Pseudomonadati > Pseudomonadota > Betaproteobacteria > Burkholderiales > Alcaligenaceae > Kerstersia > Kerstersia similis. Next base: position 64,808 of record NZ_CBCSIQ010000012.1, on the reverse strand, counting down.
TTGATGCAGCGCATGCAGTCCGCCGCGTATCTGTGGCACAACTATGGCAAGAGCACGATAGGCGCGCGCAGCGATGTCGAGAATGTAGATATTGCCCAGCTGCGTGATTTCTACCGGGTGTATTACCAGCCGGACAATGCCGTTCTGGTACTGAGTGGCGCATTTGATGAGGCGGCAACGCTGGCGGTGATCACCGATGCCTTTGGCAAAATTCCCCGGCCGCAGCGCCAATTGCCGCGCGAATACACGGTGGAACCGGTGCAGGATGGCGAGCGCAGTGTGACCGTACGCCGGGTGGGCGGGACGCCCATGGTGGCGGCGCTGTATCACGTGCCGTCGGCGGCTGCGGCGGATTACGTGTATTTCAACCTGGCGACCATGATGCTGTCCGACACCCCTTCGGGGCAACTGTATCGTGATCTGGTGCAAAACAATCTGGCTACGGGCGTGTTCGGCTTTGCCATGGCGCGGCGTGACGCCGGGCTGGCCATGTTCGGGGCGCAATTGCAGCCGGGCATGAGCGAAGACAAGGCCCTGAATGCCCTGACGGATGTGCTGGAGTCGCAAGGAACCCGTACCATGACCCAGCAGGATCTGGATCGGGCGCGGAATCAGTGGCTGACGGACTGGGAGCGCACCTTCGGGGATGCGCAAAGCCTGGGTATTGCCTTGACGGAAGCGATTGCAGCTGGCGACTGGCGCCTGTTCTTCCTGCAGCGCGACTGGGTGCGCGGGGCGGGGCTCGATGAGGTCGAGAAGGTGGCGCGCAGTTACCTGCTGCGCAGCAACCGTACCTCTGGCCGCTATGTGCCGACGGAAAAACCGGTGCGCGCGCCCGAGTTGGCCGCGCCGGATGTGGCGCAATTGGTGGCGGATTACAAGGGGGATGGCCAGGCGCCGCCTGCCGAGACGTTTGATACCAGTCCAGCGGCCATAGATGCGGCAACGCAGCGCAAGACCCTGACGCTGCCCAATGGGCGCATCGGTCTTGCCATGTTGCCCAAGAGCACGCGCAGCCAGCGTGTCGAAGCTGTGTTGATGCTCTATTTCAGTGATGCCAATGGCCTCAAGGGCCATCGGGTTGCCGAAGAGATCGTTGCTGATATGCTGGCCATGGGCACCAAGACCCGCACGCGCCAGCAAATCAATGATGAAATCGACAGCCTGCGCGGGACGCTGGGTGTTTCCGGCGGCAAGGGCCAGGTGGAAGTGACCTTCTCCGCGCCCCGCGAGAATCTGCCGAAGATGATCGCGCTGGTGTTCGATCTGCTGCGCAATCCGGTGTTCCCGCAAGATGAGCTGAAGACCTACCTGGGGCAGGAGGGCAATCGCTTGCGCAACGCCATGAGCGATCCGATGGGGCTGGCTGGTCAGGCGCTGGCACGCCATGACAACCCCTGGAGCAAGGATGATATCCGCTATCAGCCCACGTTCCAGGAAGAGCTCGATGATCTCAAGGGGGTCAAGCGGGAAAATCTCCAGCGTTTCCACGAGGTTTTCTATGGTGCTGGCGAGATGACTTTCTCTGCCGTGGGAGATTTTGATCCCCAGGCGGCCGAGCAGGCCCTGGTGGCAGGTGTGGCCGGCTGGCGCAAGGCGCCGGTCTATCACCGGGTAGAAAATGGCTATCGCGCCGTGGCGCCCGAGCAGTTCGAAATCGACACGCCGGACAAGGCCAATGCCTTCTATCTGGCTGGCGGCAGCTTTGAAATGCAGGATGACAATCCGGACTATCCGGCATTGATGCTGTCCAACTTCCTGTTGGGGGCATCGGAAACCTCGCGCCTGTGGATGAAAATCCGCGAAGAGGCCGGCTTGTCCTACAGTGTGCGCAGCCATGCCACCGTTTCTTCGTTCGAACCCTCGGCGCGCTGGCGCGTGTATGCCATTTTTGCGCCGTCCAACCGTGAACGCCTGGAAACGCTGATCGAGCAGACGCTCACCGAGGCGCTGGACAAAGGGTTTTCGGACAAGGAAGTGGCGGATGGCATCGAGGCATTGCTGAACTACCAGCGCCTGTCGCGCACGGTAGATGAAAACCTGGCGCAGCGCTGGGCCAGCTATCAGGAGCGCGGACGCAGCTTTGCCTGGGTCGAGGCATTTGAGCAAAACCTGCGTCAGCTGGATGCTGCCGAGGTCAACCGGGTATTGCGCAAATACATGCATCCGGAAGCATGGAGCCGTGCCGTGGCAGGGGATTTTTCCAAGGCTCCTTGACGCCATGGGCTGCCGGAATGATGGCCGCTGTGCCTGAGCTGTACTGATTCCGGCAGCAAGTCCCTTGGGAGAGACACCTATTGCGTGGTTCCCCCCGGCTTGTCCTCGGTTTGGCCGAAGATGAGAGCATTTCTTGCTATACTCGACGGCGCCCTCAGGGCGCCTTTTTTCGGCGTCTTCGGCTCCAGAACCGATGCCGGTCTTGCGTCCTTTCCATGCGTCGCAAGCGAAGATCTCTTTCTTGTCGTCGAAGCTGATACAGGCCCGCAATAGTGCCAGGGTGCCGTTCGTCCCCACGGTGAACGGCGCTGCATGCATCTGCCTTGACCGGCCGATACCGTGCTGCGCGAAGTTTCCGCGGTTTCCGTGATTGAGCAAGTTAACGAGAAAAAATGTCTAACACGTCGAAGATCCTCTACACCCATACTGACGAAGCACCGGCGCTGGCTACCCAGTCGCTGCTGCCCATCATCCAGGCCTACACCCGGTCCGCAGGTATCGCGGTCGAGACCCGGGACATTTCTCTGGCCGGTCGTATCATCGCTACCTTCCCGGATTTCCTGACGGACGAGCAAAAAGCGTCGGACGATCTGGCCGAGCTGGGCCAGCTGGCGACCCGCCCGGAAGCCAATATCATCAAGCTGCCCAATATCAGCGCGTCGATTCCGCAGCTGAAGGCCGCGATCAAGGAACTGCAGAAGCAAGGTTATGCGCTGCCGGATTACCCGGAAGCCCCCGCCAACGACGAGCAGAAAGCCATCAAGGCCCGCTACGACAAAATCAAGGGCAGCGCCGTGAACCCGGTGCTGCGCGAAGGCAACTCCGACCGCCGTGCGCCGTTGTCGGTCAAGAACTATGCCCGCAAGCACCCGCACAAGATGGGTGCCTGGTCGGCCGATTCCAAGTCGCACGTTTCGCACATGGAAGACGGCGATTTCTACGGCAGCGAAAAGTCCGTCCTGATCGCCGCTGATGGTAATGTGAAGATCACCCTGCACGGTACGGATGGCACCGTCAAGGTGCTGAAGGAAAAGACGCCGGTCAAGGCTGGCGAAATCCTCGATAGCGCCGTGATGAGCAAGGCCGCATTGCGCCGTTTCCTGGATGCCCAGATCGAAGACGCGAAGCAAAAGGGCGTGCTGTTCTCGGTGCACCTGAAAGCCACCATGATGAAGGTGTCCGATCCGATCATGTTTGGTCAGGTCGTCGAAGCCTTCTACAGCGACGTGCTGGTCAAGCACGCCGACGTCCTGAAGGCCGCCGGTTTCAATCCCAACAATGGTATCGGTGACCTGTACGCCCGCCTGGCTTCGTTGCCGGCGGACAAGCGCGTGGAAATCGAAGCCGACATCAAGGCTGAGTACGACAAGCGTCCGGCGCTGGCCATGGTGAATTCCGACAAGGGCATCACCAACCTGCACGTGCCCAGCGACGTCATCGTCGATGCTTCCATGCCTGCCATGATCCGTGAATCGGGCAAGATGTGGGGTGCCGATGGCCAGCTGCACGATGCCAAGGCCGTGATTCCGGATCGCTGCTACGCCGGCGTGTACCAGGTCGTCATCGAAGATTGCAAGCGCAATGGCGCTTTCGATCCGGTCACGATGGGCAGCGTGCCCAACGTCGGCCTGATGGCCCAGGCTGCCGAAGAATACGGTTCGCACAACAAGACCTTCCAGATCCCGTTTGCGGGTGTTGTGCGCGTGACGGACGATGCCGACCAGGTGCTGATGGAGCAGAACGTGGAAGCCGGCGATATCTGGCGTGCCTGCCAGGCCAAGGACGCTGCCGTGCGCGACTGGGTCAAGCTGGCCGTGACGCGTGCCCGCGCCAGCGGCGCGCCGGCCGTGTTCTGGCTGGATCCCAAGCGTGCCCACGATGCGCAATTGATCGCCAAGGTCGAGCGTTATCTGAAGGATCATGACACGACCGGCCTGGATATCCGCATCCTGCCGCCCGAAGAGGCAACCCGCCTGTCGCTGGAACGCATCCGCGCCGGCAAGGACACTATTTCTGTCACTGGCAACGTGCTGCGCGACTACCTGACCGACCTGTTCCCCATCATGGAACTGGGCACCAGCGCCAAGATGCTGTCGATCGTGCCGTTGATGGCGGGTGGCGGCATGTTTGAAACGGGTGCAGGCGGTTCCGCGCCCAAGCACGTGCAGCAATTCCTGGAAGAGGGCTTCCTGCGCTGGGATTCGCTGGGCGAGTTCCTGGCGCTGGCCGCCTCTCTGGAACACCTGGGCGACACCTACGGCAATGCCAAGGCCAAGGTTCTGGCCAAGACGCTGGACCAGGCAACTGGCCGCTTCCTGGACGAAAACCGTTCGCCCGCCCGCAAGGTCGGCGGCCTGGACAACCGTGGCAGCCACTTCTACCTGGCCCTGTATTGGGCGCAGGCGCTGGCCGAGCAGAACGAAGATGCTGAACTGAAGGCGCAGTTCGCACCGCTGGCCAAGACGCTGAGCGACAACGAAGCCAAGATTGTGGCGGAACTGGCAGCGGTTCAGGGCAAGCCGGTGGACATCAAGGGCTACTACCGTCCGGTGCTGGCGCTGGTGAGCGAGGCCATGCGCCCGAGCGCAACCTTCAATGAAGCGCTGAAGCAACTGGGTTGATCGTTCCTGGCGTGCCCGGTGCCCCGGGCATGCCGTTAGGCAACACAGCACTCCCTATTCTTGCGAGCCGTTCCGGCTGGCAGGAATAGGGAGTTTTTACATGGGTCGGCCGAATGCCGGAGAATGAGGCGCGTCCGGGGTGGCCCCGGCTTGTCGGGAGTCGTCCGACTCGGGCCGCTTCTTGGCAGGAGGGGGGCTTACTTGCTGGCGCGCTGGCGGATCAGCTCAATGTAGGTGTCGCTATCGAGCGGGGTGCCCAGGCGCTGGGATTCCCATACCACCTGGCCCAGGCATTCCATGATTTCATGAATTGCATGATGGCGGTCGCTGCGGTTGGCCATGCGTTCAAAGGCGGCGCGTATGCCGCGAGGATGGTCGATGGACAGCTGTTCTTCGATGGCGAGATGCATGGACAAATGCAGGAACGGATTGGTCCGCCCCTGTTCCACGGAGTAGTCTGCCGTCAGCGCCTCTTCATTTTCGAGGTCCTGATGGTATTCCGGGTGCTCGGCCATCCATTCCACCGCCATGGCTTCCAGCGGGGTCTGGACTTCGCCGGCCCGGTGTTTGCGCCAGGCTTCGATGAAGAACTGGCGCACCTGATCGCGTGAGGGATTGAACATAGGGCAGCAACGGGAAAGAGAACGCAACATGCCATTTTACGCTCTCATCCGGCTTCAGCTGTGACGCACTGAAATCAGCGAAACGAAGGGACACATCGTTATCGTTTCCAAGAGTGGGGCAGGGCGCTACACTGTGCCATGATCTTGCTGTCGTGAAGAAACCGGCTGGCCGGCAATGTTGCAGGCATCTCTTGTATCGTGGGCTGGGCTTGTGTTATCCTTTAGGGCTAACTATGCCTGTGTGGCTTTTGCCAGGCGGGTTTTTGCCAGGTCATGGTGCTTCGGTATTTCATGGTCTGTACGGTTTCGATTATCAGCGGCGCGGTCAAGCACACTTTGTAGCGGTCTGTCGCCAGTTCAACAAGGAAAATCCCATGAAAGTGGTTGCTTCGCTCAAGAACGCGAAAGAGCGTCATCGTGACTGTCAAGTCGTGCGCCGTCGCGGCAAGATCTACGTGATCTGCAAAACGAATCCCCGTTTCAAAGCACGCCAGAAGTAATTTGCAGGCCCAGACTTGCTCTGGGCTGTAGAACCGCTAAACTTCAATAGTCGGGAAAATTTTTGCCGGCTGTCCATGGCTGTTCGAGTTCCGGGTGCGTGTCGCGTGCCTGGGTGCATCATAAAGTTTCGGCGACGGGGTAGTCGTGCGTTTCTTGGCACTTAGGAAGCGCGTCGGCAGTGTGCGGTCGAATGGTTTCGGTGGCTGGGCGTGGTGTCCGCTATCGTAAAACCGAAGTTAACCGCGTTCTATCTGGAGAGAACAAGTGGCATCGGATAAGATTGAACTCAAGGATAGTGGGCTTAAGGTAACCTTTCCCCGTCTGAAGATTCTGGATGTGTTTCGCAACAGCGAACAGCGTCACCTGACCGCTGAAGATGTCTATCGCCTGTTGATGGCGGATAGCATCGAAATTGGTTTGGCGACGGTGTACCGTGTGTTGACCCAGTTCGAACAGGCAGGTCTGCTCAAACGTAACCAGCTGGGTACGAACAAGGCTGTTTACGAATTGAACGACGGCGAGCGCCACCATGGTCACCTGGTGTGCAGCAAGACCGGCGAGGTCAAGGAGTTTCACGATCCTCAGATCGAAAAGCGCCTGCACAAGATCGCCGAGGAAATGGGTTATACCCTGTCCGAGTACACCATCAACGTCTTCGCTACACCGAAGGCCTGAGCGGTATCCTCTTTCGCCAGCATGTCTGGCGGGAAGAAGAAAAGCGGCTGATGTTTACATCAGGCCGCTTTTTTATTTGGCTCGATCGGATGGGCGGCGCTGGACTTCGGGCAGCGGCGGGAAGCGCTGGTTTGGGGCCAGCACTTCCCTTGCTGCGCGATGGCGTGTTTACTCGCGCCAGTGCAGCCAGCCGGCGTCCAGCCAATCGGTCAGGTACTCTCGCACGGCCTGTCCCACACGCCGTTTGTGCCAGTCGGCGCAATCCAGCTCACGGGCATCGGCCAGTGCGCGCAGCAGTGCGTCCGGCGCGCATGTCAGGCACTCTCCGTTGATAAAGCACTGGCGTTCGCGGTAGAGCATGCGGGTGCGCCTGTCCAATATCAGCCGACCATAGGCAGGCAGGCTATCGGGCAGGCAGTCTGCCATGTCATCGCTGTATTCCAGGCTGGATTCAAACACGGCATTCGGGTGCGGTTCACTGAGCCAGCAGCCCAGGAAACGTGTCGCCAGGGCGTCATCGAAACGGACTTTGGCAACGCTGTCCAGCGCATGCTTGACCAGTTTGGCAGGGATTTCCGCCGGGGTGGTGGTGGCGGGCAGGCCCGGGTCGCGATAGCGTGAGGACAGGTCGGGGCCGGGCAGCAGGGGCTGGGCATAGGTGCCACCGCTGCAGGTGGCGCGTTCCATGACCTGATCCATGGCGGCTTCCAGCATGCCGCGGGCCAGCGTGGCGCGGTCCGGGGAACGGAAGCCGATGGAAATCGTCATGCAGTCATGGCCGACTGCGATGCCATCGTGCGCCGCCTGTGGCGGCAGGTACAGCATATCGCCGGGTTCCAGGTAGTATTCGGCGTCCGGCTGGAAGTTGCTGAGTATCTTCAGCGGGAGGCCGGGGATCAGGTCCAGATCGCGCTGCTGGCCGATACGCCAGTGGCGGGTACCCTGGGCCTGCAGCAGGAAAACGTCATAGCTGTCGAAGTGCGGGCCGACACCGCCGCCGTCGCTGGCCACACTGACCATGACATCATCCAGCCGGGCGTCGGGAATGAAACGGAACTGCTGCATCAGGCGGGCGGCGGCGTCATCGTGCTGGTCCAGGCTCTGTACCAGCAGGGTCCACTCGCGTTCTTCACGCTTGGGCAAGCGTGCGAACGGCCCGTTTTCCATCTGCCATTCCCCATCCTCTTTCCAGATCAAGCGCGATTCGACATCGTCCTGGCGTGCGAGCTTGCGCAAGCCGGGAATCTTGACGGGAGGCTTGATGCCGGGAACGGCCTGGCGAATCAGCAGGGGTTTGCGCTGCCAGTAAGTGCGCATGAATTCTGCGGGGCTGATGCCGCCCAGCAGGGTCAGCGGGGTATCCAGGTTCATTGCAGCAGGCCTTTCAAGCGGTAGAGGGCGTCCAGGGCTTCCCTGGGTGTGAGGCTGTCCGGGTCGATGTCGGACAAGGCGGTGATGGCGGGATGGGCTTCGGTGTCGGCCTCAAGGGTGGCGGGCTCGGGTTCGTCGAAGCTCTGGCTGAACAGACCCAGTTGCGGCGTGGGCTGCCCCTGGCTTTCCAGGCGCTCCAGTTCGCGGCTGGCATGGCGGATCACGGCCGCAGGAATGCCGGCGCGCTGGGCGACCTGAATCCCGTAGCTGCGGCTGGCGGGGCCTTCACGGACTTCATGCAGGAACACGATGCCGCTGGCCGATTCCGCTGCGGCCAGGTGCACATTGGCCGCCAGCGGAAACTCGGCGGGCATGCGCGTCAGTTCAAAATAGTGGGTGGCGAATAAGGTCAGCGCGTGGTTGTGCGTCAGCAGGCGGTGGGCAATCGCCCAGGCCAGCGCCAGGCCGTCATAGGTCGAAGTGCCGCGGCCGATTTCATCCATCAGCACCAGGCTGTGTGCCGTGCTGGCGGAGAGAATCGTTGCCGCTTCGGTCATCTCCATCATGAAGGTGGAGCGGCCGCCGGCCAGATCGTCGGCAGCGCCGATGCGGGTGAAAATGCGATCCAGACTGCCGATGCGGGCTCGGGTCGCCGGCACGAAACTGCCGATGCGGGCCAGCAGCGCAATCAGTGCCACCTGCCGCATATAGGTCGATTTACCGCCCATGTTCGGCCCGGTGACGAGCAGCATCAGGCGCGTCGGATCCAGCTGGCAATCATTCGGCGTGAAGCGTTCTATGGCATTTTCCACGACTGGATGGCGGCCCGCTTCAATACTGATTTCTGCCTGTGCAGACAGCTCCGGCCGCACCCAGGCGTGGGTACGGGCGTGGTGGGCCAGGGCGCCCAGGGCGTCAAGTTCGGCCAGGGCTGCGGCGCAGGACGATAGTGCCGGCGCATGGGGGGCCAACGCGTCGAGCAACTGTTCGTAAAGCCATTTTTCACGGGCCAGTGAACGGTCTTTGGAGGACAGAATCTTGTCTTCCCAACTCTTCAATTCTGGCGTGATGTAACGCTCGGCATTCTTGAGCGTCTGGCGGCGCCGATACTCCGTCGGCACTTTCTCGGCATGCAAGCGCGAGACTTCGATATAGAAACCGTGGACGCGGTTGTACTCCACCTTCAGGTTGTTGATGCCGGTACGCTCGCGTTCGCGGGCCTCCAGGCGCATCAGGAACTCGCCGTTATCGCTGGCCAGGGCTCGCAGCTCATCAAGCTCGGCATCGTAGCCGCTGGCGATCACGCCGCCATCACGAATGGCGGCGGCAGGCTCTGCCGCAATGGCGCGCGCCAGCAATTCACCCAGGCCGGTGTCGATTTCCAGACTGGCGGCCAGGTAGTGCAGGTGGGGCACATGGCTATCCTGCGCCTGGGGCGCCAGCGCTTGCAGCACGCCAGGCAGGGCCAGCAGCGCTTCGCGCAGGCTGGCCAGTTCGCGTGGGCGCAGCGTGCGCAGCGCCAGACGGGTGGCAATGCGCTCCAGGTCGGGAATGGGCCGCAGGGCTCGCTGCAAACCGTTGAGCAGGGCTTCCGTCTGCCAGGCCGATGCGCCCGGCGCGGCGGCCAGCAGCGCTTCAATCGCCTGCTGGCGCGCCAGCACCGGCGTATTGTCACGCAAGGGATGGTGCAGCCAGCGCTTGAGCAGGCGGCTGCCCATGGGCGTATTGCAGTGATCCAGCAAGGAAAACAGTGTTGGGCTTTCCTCTCCTGACAGCGTACGTGTCAGTTCCAGATTGCGCCGGGTATAGGGATCGAGCACGACATACTGGCCGCTGCGATCCACCTTGAGCGACTGCACATGGGTCAGGGTCTGTGCCTGGGTGCGGGTCGCATAGCGCAGCAGGGCGCCGGCGGCGCACTGGGCTGCGTCCAGGTCCTCGGCATCGAATCCGGCCAGCGAATCCGTGCGGAAATGGGCCAGCAAATGGCTGCGCGCACCCTCATATTCGAAATGCCAATCCGGCGTACGGGCGATGGCGCCCTCGAAGGCCACGGGCAGTTCTGCCTGATCGGCAATGATGAGTTCCGCGGGAGCGATGCGGTGCAGCTCCGCTTCCAGCTCGCTGGGGTCGCATTCCGAAACGCGGAAATCGCCGCTGGCCAGATTCAGCCAGGCCAGTCCGTGACGCAGCTTGCGCGGCGCCTTGCCCGTGGTGGCAAGGGCAGCCAGAATACGGTCGGACTTGCTGGGCAGCAGGGCGTCGTCCGTCAGGGTGCCGGGTGTCACGATGCGGACAATCTTGCGCTCCACCGGCCCCTTGCTGGTGGCCGGGTCGCCGATCTGCTCGCAAATGGCAACGGAAATATTCTGCGCAACCAGCTTGGCGATGTATTGATCCACGGCGTGCACCGGGATCCCGGCCATGGGGATCGGGGAGCCCGCCGAATTGCCGCGTTTGGTCAGCGTCAGATTCAGCAAACGCGCACCGCGCTCGGCATCCTCATAAAACATTTCATAGAAGTCCCCCATGCGGTAAAGCAGCAGCAGCGGGCCGGCCTCTTGCTTGAGTTCCAGGTACTGCCGCATCATCGGCGTGTGGGCGGAAAGATCGTTCTTTTGCATCGAAACTTTGGAAATGGCTGGGTAACAGCGGCGAAAATGCCTGGATTTGGCGCATGGCAGGACTGCAGCGGTCGCTGTTCAGGCGGCGGGAGCATGCGACTCCGCTAGCCCGCCTGTGACGGAATAGGGTATTTGACCATGTTAGGGCGGCGAGATGCTACCTGTTGTGGGCTGGCATGTGTCCACCCCTGGCATGATCCGTTTGTTGGTTGGTGGAGCAGGCACTGACCACGCGCCTGGCAACATGACACTCGCAGCAGCGTTCAGAGCGATTCATGCGCGGCACGGCGCAACTGCAGCTTTTCCTGCTCAAGCACCAGCACCTGTTCGGCGCGGGCCAGTGCCAGCTCCGCTTGCTCCAGCGCAGCAGCGCGGAAATCGGTGCTGCCGGTGCGTGCCAGCGCATGCAAAGTACGTTGCAGGCGCAGTTGAACTTCTATCATCCCGGCGCTATTGCGGGCGATCAGCGTAAAGGCATCCGCAAACAGTTCGGCGGCGGTGATAGGCGCGACATGCACATGTGGATAGAGCACGGGTTCGGCCAGCGGCTCCTGGCAACCGTCTGCCCAGCGTTGCAAAAGCCGCGCCATCCGCCCGATGATATCTATGGCGGTACCGGGATCGTTGACGGCACGGGCGCCGATTTCACCGATAACCGTCAGGCAGAAACGCGGATCCTGGTCAAAACAGCGCTCGGCGCCCAGCGTAAAACTGGCCCGGCAGGTTGACATCGTGGCGTCGTCCGGGCCTTGCTCCGTCTCGGGTTGCAGCCAGACCAAAGGGGAGTCGGCATAAACAAAGGTGCCGGGAATGGCCAGCACATAGGCCTTGCAACCCGCCTCTTTGCAGCATTGCGCCAAGGCATTCATATCCAGGAACTGAACATTGCCGATACTGCCGGCGCGTACCGCAATGGCGCCGGCGGGAATATCCGTCTTGGGAGACCACAGCGGCAGGCCGCCCAGATAAGGATGAACCAGCCGCGCCTCCAGCGCTTGCCTGGCGGTCTCCTCGATGCGGCTGGAAGTATCGGTCACGCGGCCCAGGCGCGTCAGATGGTCAATCCAGCGCAACAGGGAAATGACAACCAGCGCAATCACCGCAACCGTCACGACGAACATGACAAAGCGCCCGCGCTCACCGTAGGCACCGGTCTGCAACACAATAATGCCCACAATACTGAACAGAAAAGAACCGATAAAGGCTGACAGGGCATTCTGGGTAATCCTGTCCTCCATCAGCAAGCGGGTCGCCCTGGGGGTCACATTATTCGTTGATGCATCATAAGCAGCGTTCATGATGCTCAGAGAGAAAGTCGTCACGGCCAACATGCTGGAGGCCATGATCTGCAGCAGCGTGAACACCGAGTTATCGCCGATATTAGACGGCACCTCCCAGGGGGGCAGATAGCGCTCCACCAGGGCAGCCAGCATCGCCGCCACGATACCGAGCAAACCGATGAGTGTCGTATGCACCCACAGCCTGCGCGACAACTGCTGGAGGAACCAGCGCCAGCTGGACGGAATGGCGGTTGCCAGCCTTGTACTACCGTGCTTGCTCATGGACGCCCCTGTGTATGGAACAGGGCAATTCAGCTGTCGGCCTGCCTGCCCCGGTGACTTTCCTTCAGAATCAGATCAAGTATAGCGGGCGCCCCGGACAAATGAATGCCCCTGTCGGCAGCGTGCCGGCAGGGGCAGAACAGGTACGGAAAATTATTCAGCGCGTGAAATACTGCACGGAAGCCTGCATGGATGGCAGCACTGAACTTGCCAGCAACAAGGCCATGCCCCAATTGAACCAGCGCATCCGGTTGGCATCGGCGGCCAGATCCTGCAGGCGTGAACCCATATAGGCCCAGGCGCTGATGGCCGGCAGGCTGACCACCGTATAAATCAGGCCCAAGGTCAGGAACAGCGTCAGACTGCCATTGGTATTACTGGTATAGGAAGTGACCGCGCTCAGCGTAATGATCCAGGACTTCGGGTTCACCCACTGAAACAGGGCGGCACCGACAAAACCCAGCGGCCGCCCGCGGGCGCTCTTGGAAGAAGGCGCTGCGCCAGCCGTTGCAATACGCCAGGACAGGTAAAGCAAATACAAAATACCCAGCACGCGAATGGTCTCGAACAGCGCGGGGGAGGCCGTCAGCAAATTGCCAATCCCCAGGCCAACGACCGCCACCATAATGCCGAAGCCCATGGCGACGCCCAGAATATGGGGAATACTGCGGCGGAAACCGAAATTCAGACCGGAAGCGGTCAGCATAATGTTATTCGGCCCCGGCGTGATCGCAGTGACCAATGAATAAACCAGGAAAGAATAGAACGTAGCCAGTTCCATGATGCGATACGAATCAAAAAAACGAAACCAGGAAAGCAAGAAAAAGACTTGCCGGGGGGATGCAGCCGTGACGAACCGGCATCACGCTCGTGGCGGCCCTGCTTGACCGGAATGGCCATAGAAACGCTGCAGGACGGAGAACGTGGGAAACATGGCTATTGATTTAAAATATTCAGTGTTTTTTGTAATTTAACTTATATTGTTCTGGTGTTTGAAGGGGGGAGATCATAGGTGGAAGAAAAAACGAATCGCGTTAGGAAAGGCGTTGGGGCGGGTGCGGCCTTGGATGATGTTGACCGAAGATTGTTAAGCCTGATTGCGGCAGACGCGACACGCAGCTACGCTGCCCTGGGTGAAGCCTTGCATCTCTCTGCGCCGGCGGTACATGAACGGGTCAAACGACTTAAACAAGACGGCGTCATAAAGGGAACGGTTGCCGTACTCGATGGCCCCTCGATTGGCCGTCCCTTACTCGCGTTCATCCAGGTCAAAACCCGCAACTGGGCCACCACGCTGGAGCAGAACGACTTCACGGGCTTTCCGGACATCGAAGAAGTCCACACCATCACAGGCCAGAGTGACGTACTCCTCAAAGTACGCACCCGCGACACCCAGGCCCTGGAAGAAATTCTGGCGCGCATCCAGGGCTTCGAAGGCATAGACGGCACTCACTGCATCGTTGCCTTATCCACCTACCTGGAACGGGGACCCAGCCCCTGAAGAAAATCAGGCGTACTTTTCCCTGATACGTATTCTGATTTGATACGTGTTCTGACATGCCAGCGTTGGGGCAAGCCCGGGATGCAGGGCAGTGGAGCGTGCCGAGTCAGGTGGTGTCAGCGGGGAGGCAAGGACGCACATGTTTGAGCGAGACGCTTGCGGACAGTCCGGTGGACTGTCCGCCTCGCGAGTTGTGTGTCCGCCCCGCTGGCGCCGCCTGACTCGGGAAGTTCTGGCGCAGCCAGAACCACGCGATCTGCCCTGCATCCCGGGCTTGCCCCAACGCGTCCTTAGCAGTGACTCCCGCTGCGCCAATNNNGCANAANATCCAGCGCGTCCTTAGCAGNGACTCCCGCTGCGCCAATACAGCAAAAAATCCAGCGCGTCCTTAGCCGTACCCCCACTGCGCTCGTCCACCCGCGCCCCCGCTATGCCCACATCGCAGCACTTGCAGCGCGACCTCTCCCGCAAAGCAATACATGAACAAGCAAGCAAACCCCGCCTCCTGGAAAAACTGAGCAACACCAGTCCTGACGCGGCCTGGGGCGGCTCACCCGAGGGTAATTCCTAGATAGTTCCAGTGCCTGAATTTAGCTACATTGCTTTAAAAGTAAAATATGTATTTATAAAATAAATTTCCGGCCGGGCACCCTCCTGGCGGGTTCACAACCCGAGGTAAGCATGGAAGTCTCCGCACACGTTGACACCTTCGCACGCGACAATCTCCCGCCCCAAGACACCTGGCCGGTCATGCTTGACTCCCCGGACACCCGCTACGCCGCGCGCCTGAACTGCGCCGTAGAACTGGTAGATCGACACATCAGCGAAGGCCGTGGCGAAAACATCGCACTGCGCTGGCAAAACCACGACGGCACCCACGCCGCCATGAACTACCGCGAACTGCAGGCCCTCACCAACCGCATGGCCCGCGTCCTCATCGACGACATGAAACTGGTACCGGGCAACCGCATCCTCCTGCGCGGCGCCAACCACCCCCTCATGGCCGCGGCCTGGCTGGCCGCAGTCAAAGCAGGCCTCGTCACCGTCCCCACCATGCCGCTCCTGCGTGCCAAAGAACTCAAACAAGTCATAGAAAAAGCGCAAATCAGCGCCATGCTCTGCGACGCGCGGCTCGCTGAAGAAGCCGAATACTGCCGCACGCCTGGGCATGAACACTACTGCGAAAGCCTCCAGCAAATCTGCTTCTTCAACCAGCCTGGCACCGAATCCCTGGAAGCCCGGGCAGCGGCGCAACCGGACGACACCTTCACCGCCTGCGACACGGCGGCCGACGACGTCTGCCTGATCGCCTTCACCAGCGGCACCACAGGCATGCCTAAAGGCTGCATGCACTTTCACCGTGACGTACTGGCCATGTGCGACCTCTTCGCACACCACATCCTCCAACCCGGCCCGGACGACATCTTCTGCGGCACGCCACCGCTTGCCTTCACCTTCGGCCTGGGCGGCCTCCTGTGCTTCCCGCTGCGTGTCGGCGCCAGCGTCGTCCTGGCCGAAAAACTCTCGCCCGCCAGCCTGCTGCAAACCGTCCAGGACTTCCGCGTCTCCATCGTATTCACGGCGCCCACCTTCTACCGCCAAATGGCCGCCCTGGCAGGCAACTACGACCTCTCCAGCCTGCGCCGCTGCGTCTCGGCGGGCGAAGCGCTGCCCGATGCCACACGCCAGCTCTGGAAAGAAGCCAGCGGCATAGAAATGATAGACGGCATCGGCGGCACGGAAATGATCCACGTCTTCATCTCCAGCCGTCCCGAAACCGTGCGGCGTGGTGCGATCGGCCAGGTCGTCCCTGGCTACGAAGCCTGCATCGTCGATGCACAAATGCAACCGGTGCCCGACGGCACGCCGGGCCGCCTGGCGCTGCGCGGCCCCACGGGCTGCCGCTACCTGGCCGATGACCGCCAGAAGGTATTCGTCCAACAAGGCTGGAACCTGCCTGGCGACGTCTTTGTCCGCGACAAAGACGGCTACTTCTTCTACCAGGCGCGCAACGACGACATGATCGTCTCGGCGGGCTACAACATCGCCGGACCCGAAGTCGAAGACGCACTGCTGCGTCACCCTGCCGTAGCGGAATGCGGCGTCATCGGCTGGCCGGACGACCTGCGCGGCCAGGTCGTCAAAGCCTACATCGTCCTCAAAACCGGCCATGCCGGTAACGACGCCATGGTCGAAACCCTGCAGCGCTTCGTCAAAGAAAGCGTGGCGCCCTACAAATATCCGCGCCTGATCGAATTTGTCGAAAGCCTGCCCCGCACCGAAACAGGCAAATTACGCCGCTTTGCCTTGCGCCAGGAAGCGCACTGAACCGCGCATGGCGCCCACTCTCGGTGTTTACCCGAGAGGCGCGCTGGGCGTACCTGGGCGGAACGCGGGACAGCGTAGTATCGAGCAGTGCCAGCCGGCCAGCACACCCATCGGCCGGTTCCATCACCCTACTGGAGACACACACATGATCAGGAAAACCATTGCTGTCGGCGCCATGCTGGCAGGGGCCTGCGCAGTCGCACAGGCCCAGGATCCGGTACGTATCGGTTTCATCACCACCCTCTCCACGCCGGCAGGCTACATCGGCGAAGACCTGCGCGACGCCTTCAACCTGGCCATCGAACAAGGCGGCGGCAAACTGGGTGGCGTACCCGTGGAGCTGGTCGTTGAAGACGACGCCCTCAAACCCGCCAACGCCAAACAGGCGGCCGACCGCATGGTGCAATCCGGCGTGCCCATTTTCACCGGCGTCATTTTCTCGAATGTGCTGGCAGCGGTAGTCCCCAGCGTGACCAAGGCAGACGACTTCTACATCAGCCTCAACCCAGGCCCGTCGAACTTTGCCGGTCAGCGCTGTGACCCGAACTACTTCGTGGTGTCCTACCAGAACGACGCGTTCTACTCGGCCGGCGGCGTGGCAGCCAATGAACTGGGCTACAAAAAAGTGGCCGTGCTGGCACCCAACTACCAGGCCGGCCGCGACGCCATCGCGGGCTTCAAGGAAAACTTCCAGGGCGAAATCGTCGCGGAAATCTACACCAAACTTGATCAATCCGACTTCTCTGTCGAACTCGCCCGCATCCGCTCCATCGCGCCTGATGCGGTGTACCAGTTCCATCCGGGCGGCACAGGCATCAACTTTGCCAAGCAATACGCCGCAGCCGGCCTGACCAAAGAAATCCCGATGATCATCCCGAGCTTCTCGATGGATGCCCATATGCTCAAGGCAACCGGCGATGCGGCCGAAGGGGTGTACACCACCGGTATCTGGGCACCGGATACCGACACACCGCAGTCGCGTGCCTTTGTGGAAGCCTTCCAGAAAAAATATGGCCGTGTGCCCACCGACTACGCCATGCAGGCCTATGACACGGCGCAGCTGATGGGCACCGCGCTCAAGGCCGTCGATGGCGACATGTCGCGCAAGGACGAATTCCGCGAAGCCATGCGCAAGGCGGACTTCGACTCGCTGCGCGGCAACTTCCGCATGAACGTCAACCAGCATCCCATCGAAGACTACTACCTCATGCAAATCGTCCGCCAGGACTCGGGCGAGCTCGCACCGCGTACCGTGCGCAAGCTGATGACGGACCATGAGGACAGCTACGCCAAACTCTGCAAGATGCCATCATGACTTTTTTTCTCGAACAGTTGCTCAACGGCTTGCAGTTCGGCGCCATGCTTTTCCTGCTGGCAGCCGGACTGACCCTGATCTTCGGCATCATGGGGGTCGTTAACCTGACACACGGCTCGTTCTATATGGTCGGGGCGTACTGCGCGGCCTACGCCATTGCCAATACCGGCTCCTTCCTGGCCGGCATCCTGGCGGCCCTGCTGGGCGCAGGCATTTACGGGCTGGTGGTTGAAGTGCTGGTGATACGCCGGCTGTATCAGCGTGACCACCTGTATCAGGTGCTGGCAACGTTTGGGTTGCTCTTATTCACCAACGAGGCGGTCAGCCTGATTTTCGGGCGCCGCCCGCCCTTGGTGAATATTCCTGAAATTCTTCAGGGGGCTGTGACGCTGGGGACGGGGTTCCAGTACCCGGTCATCCGCCTGGCGTTCATCCTGGTCGGCGCGCTGGTGGCGTTGGGCTTGTGGCTGCTGGTCAACCGCACGCGCATCGGCATGCTGATACGCGGCGGCGCCGACGATCACGGCATGGTGGAAGCGCTGGGCGTGGACATCCGCCGCCTCTATACGCTGGTATTCGGCCTGGGCGCATTGCTGTGCGGCCTGGCGGGCGTCATGGCGGCGCCGCTGCTGGCCGTGGAAATCGGCATGGGCGAACGCATCCTGATCACCACCTTCGTCGTGATCGTGATCGGGGGTGTCGGTTCGGTGCGCGGTGCGCTGGCCGGTGCCTTGCTGGTGGGCATGGTTGACAGCCTGGGGCGGGCCTATCTGCCGACCCTGCTGGGGGAAATGTTCCCGCCGACGATTGCCGACCCGCTGGCGGCCGGTTTCGCTTCGGCCAGCATCTATGTACTGATGGCCATCGTCCTCATCATCAAGCCGTCAGGTCTGTTCCCGGCGCGGAGCTGAAACATGATTCAAAACTCCTTCAATTCCAGGCGCGCCCTGTTCGGCTGGGGCGGCCTGCTGGTGTTGGCCCTGCTGCCGGTACTGGCCGACATCTTCGGCTCTCCGTACTGGGTCAATCTGGCCACGCGCTTTCTGATCTATGGCCTGGTGGCGGTCAGCCTGGACCTGGTCATCGGCTATGGCGCCATGGTCAGCTTCGGCCATGCCATGTTCTTTGCCATGGGCGGCTATGTGGTGGGCATCATCTCCTTCCACACGTTTGAAGCCGGCCCCCTGTTTGGCTGGGCAGGCAGCAACGAGGCGCTGGTGGTCTGGCCGCTGGCCCTGGCCTGCAGTGCCTTGCTGGGGCTGGTAACCGGCTGCCTTGCGCTGCGTACCCGTGGCGTACAGTTCATCATGATCACCCTGGCATTCGGCCAGATGCTGTATTTCATCCTGGTCTCGCTGCAGGTCTATGGCGGCGACGATGGCTTGTTGCTCAATGAGCGCAACCATTTGCCTGGCGTGGATCTTGCCAGCGACAGGCAGCTTTATTACGTTTGCCTGGCCTTGCTGGCCATCTGGACGTTGCTGTGCATCCGTGTGGTCAACTCGCGCTTTGGCATGGTGTTGCAAGCCTTGCGCCAGAGCGAACGGCGTGCCGTGAACCTGGGCGTGGCGCCGGTGCCGCACCGCTTGACGGCCTTTGTGCTGTCCGCCGTGGGGACGGGGCTGGCCGGTGTCCTGTGGGCCAACTATTCCGGCCTGGTAACGCCGGACATGGCAGCCTGGACCAAGTCCGGGGAATTCATGGCCATCGTCATCCTCGGGGGCGTGGGTACGCTGCTTGGACCGATTGGCGGCGCGGCCGTCTTCCTGGGGCTGGAGCAGGCGCTGTCTGCCGTGACGGAGCACTGGCTGCTGTACATGGGGCCGTTGCTGGTATTGGTGGTGCTGCTGGCGCAGCGCGGCTTGTTCGGACGACTGCTGGAGAAGCGCAATGGCCAATGAACCTCTCACGCAAAGAGCGGATGGCGCTGTTCCCTTGCTGCGCATTGCCGGCCTGCACAAAGCCTTCCATGCGGTCAAGGCGACCAACGGCGTGGATCTGACGGTGTTCAAGGGTGAGATCCATGCCATCATCGGGCCCAATGGTGCAGGTAAATCGACCTTGATCACGCAAATCTGCGGGGAAATCCTGCCGGATTCGGGTGTCATCGAACTGGAAGGGCAAGACATTACCCGCTTGCCCCCCTATCAGCGCGCCAGGATGGGCCTGGGGCGTTCATTCCAGATTACCGAGCTGTGCCAGGAATTCACGGCGCTGGAAAACGTGATTCTTTCCGTCATGCTGCTGCAATCGCGCGGCTTCGGGATGTGGCGCAACCCGCGCAATGACCGGGACCTGCATGAACGCGCAATGCATTGGCTGGACAAGGTCGGGCTGGCTGACCGGGCGCTGGCGCGCACGGCAGATATGGCGCACGGCGAAAAGCGCCAGCTGGAGCTGGCGGTTGCGCTGGCGCGTGAACCGCGGCTGTTGCTGCTGGATGAGCCGATGGCAGGCATGGGCGGGGATGAGTCCGCACGCATGACCCGCCTGTTGGCGGAAATCAAGCAGGATTACGGCATTTTGCTGGTCGAACACGATATGGATGCCGTGTTCGCGCTGGCGGATCGGGTCAGTGTCTTGGTGTATGGCCGCATTATTCACACCGGAGACCCGGCCTCCGTACGGCAGCATCCAGATGTCCGTGCGGCCTACCTGGGAGAGGAAGCATGCTGAAAGTACAGGAACTTGCCGGCGGCTATGGCGGCAGCCAGGTGTTGTTCGGCATGTCGTTCGAGGCCGACCAGGGCGAGGTGATTGCCCTGATCGGACGCAATGGCATGGGCAAGACCACCACAGTGAAAACCGTCATGGGTATGTTGCCTTCCCGTGGCGGGCAGGTCAGTTTCCGGGGCAAACCGCTGGCGCGCCTGGCGCCCAGCGTGGTGGCACGCCTGGGCGTAGGGCTGGTGCCGGAAGGCCGGCGCGTGTTTGGTTCCTTGTCGGTAGAGGAAAACCTGCTGGCGACGGCGCGGCGCGAGCCTGGGCGCGACAGCTGGGATCTGAAGCGGGTCTATGCCTTGTTCCCGCGTTTGCAGGAGCGCCGCAAACAGTCCGCGCGCACCTTGTCCGGTGGCGAACAGCAGATGCTGGTGGTAGGGCGTGCGCTGATGACCAATCCGCACTTGCTGATTCTGGATGAAGCCACCGAAGGCCTGGCGCCATTGATCCGCCAGGAAATCTGGACTTGCCTGCGTCAGCTCAAGACGGAAGGGCAAACGATTCTGGTGATAGACAAGAACCTGCCGGAAATGGCGACGCTGGTGGATCGCCATTACATCGTGGAGAAAGGCAAGGTGGTGTGGTCAGGCAGTCCTGCGGCCCTGGCCGGGGAGACAGGCCTGGCCAGCCGTTACCTGGGGGTTTAGCGCCCGGGCGTCAGCGCCGGCATGGGGGCAGACACGCCTGGCGGGAGATCCCGCCAGGCGTGTCTGTTTTGCAAGTCTTGTCATGACCAGCGCCGCGGATGTCAGGCCCTTGCGGGTCAGGCAGCGTGGGCCGGCGCCCCGACGCAGCTGCTTCCGAATGCCGCAGCAACCCGCTGGCAGGCAGGCGGGGTGAGGGTCAGCGGCCCAGATCCTTGGCCGTGACCCCGGCAATGCCCCAGTTTTCCTTGGGCACTTCCTGAATCCAGACACGGACGTTGGCGACCGGTGCGTCCAGCGCTTCTACCAGTGCCTGGGTGACTTTTTCGATGACGGCTTTCTTCTGCTCGGCCGTACGTCCTTCGAGGATATGGATTTGAGCAAATGGCATGGTGTTGTCCCGGCAGGGTTTCGTATCAGGCAGCGATGCTGCCGCCGGAGCGGCGGACAGCATCCGATCAGACGGACAGCGTTCAGGCAAAACGCAGCGAGACGCTGCCCATTCCGTGCACCCGCAGGCAAACGTGGTCGCCAGCCGCCACGGCCACGGCTTCGGTCACGCCGCCAGACAGAATGACGCTGCCAGCCGGAATTTCCAGGCCCTTCTTGCCCAGGTGGTTGGCCAGCATGGCAATGGCGGCTGCCGGATGTCCCAGCACGGCGGCGCCTGCCCCCAGTGCAACCGGTTCACCGTTCTTTTCCAGCACCACGCCGACCGTGCGCAAATCCGTCTGGTCAGGGCGCAGCGCCTGGCCGCCCACCACAAAACGGGCCGCCGAGGTGTTGTCTGCCACCACGCTCTTGAGGTCGAACTTGAAGTCGCGGTAGCGGCTGTCGATGACTTCAATGCCGGGCAGGACGAACTCCGTGGCCGCCAGCACCGCACCGATATGGCAGCCCGGACCCTTGAGCGCGTGCTTGAGCACGAACGCGATTTCCGGCTCCACCTTGGGGTGAATCAACTCGCTGGTCTTGATTTCCGCGCCTTCGGGCACGCTGTACTCATCGACCAGGAAACCGAAAACCGGCGTTTCCACGCCCATCTGCTTCATCTTCGCATGCGAAGTCAGGCCGGCTTTCAGGCCCACCACACGCGCGCCACGAGCCAGCTTGCGGCGCAGGATTTCGTCCTGGATGGCGTAGGCGTCATCCCAATCCATGTCCGGATGGTCGTTGGTGATTTTCGGGGTATCGCGCACTTCCAGCTGGCAGTTTTCCAGATGTTCAGCCAGTTGCTTGATGGTTGCAGGAGTCAATGCCATGTCGTCATTCCTTGTGTATAGATTGGGGGATCCATCCGTCCGGCGGAGGGATCGGGAGTGCATGGAGAACTTGAACTGAGACGTTTGAACCAAGGGGCTCAAACGAAGCGCACCGAGCAGCCGCCGATGCCGCCGATGGTCACGCGCAGGTTGTCGCCGGCCTTGACTGGCACCATGGCTGCCAAGGAGCCGGACAAAATGACTTCACCGGCTTCCAGTGCGATGCCCAGGCGGCCCAGCGTATTGGCCAGCCATGCCACGGCATTGGCCGGGTGCCCCAGGGCGGCAGCGCCGGCGCCAGTGGCGACGACTTCACCATTTTTTTCCAGCACCATGCCGCAGGTATAAAGGTCCACATCGCGCACATCGACCAGCCGGTCGCCCAGGACGAACACGCCGCAGGAGGCGTTATCGGCCACGGTATCCTGAATCTTGATTTTCCAGTCGCGGATACGCGAATCCACGATTTCAAAGCAGGCCATCACGCCCTCGGTGGCTGCCATGACATCGGCAGCGGTAACGCCCGGCCCCTTCAAGGTCTTTTTCAGGACAAAGGCAATCTCGCCTTCGGCCTTGGGCTGAATCAGGCTGTCAGCGGCGATCGGTTCGCCTTCGTTATAGACCATGCCGTCGGTGAGCCAGCCGAAGTCCGGCTGATAGACGCCCAACATGTTCATGACGGCCTGGCTGGTCACGCCGATTTTTTTGCCGACCACGCGTTCGCCGTCAGCCAGGCGCAGTTGCTGCATTGCCTGCTGGACGGCATAGGCATCTTCGATGCTCATGTCCGGGTGGCGTTCGGTCAGCGGCGCGATGACCTGGCGTTGCCGCAAGGCCTGATAGAGTTCGGCGCCGAGTTGCTGGATCAAAGGCTTGTCCATGGCTATGTTCCTGTGGTGCTTTAGGGTTCGAGGTTGAGGACGGTACGGAAACCGACATGCTAAGTGGACATGGCGGCTTCCTGAGGCTGGCGCGACGCAGGGCGGTAGCGCACGCAGAAATTCTGGGCGCAGGGAAAGGAGCCCCCCTTGACGACGCGGGTGGGCGCGCTTGCCTGGGCTGTTGTCCGGGCTGTTGTCCGGGCTGTTGTCCGGGCGTTTGCCGGGCGGGATGCGGATGCCTGCGGGTCGTGATAAGGGCGAGAAAAAATGAAACGGTTGACGCAAAGCGATTCTTCATGGCACTGCCGCCAGAGCGGGTAAAAACCGGGCCGGCACAGCCAGCCCGGGGGAATCCAGGGCCGCTTGAGCGGCCCTGTTACGCAGGCCGCTCAAGCGGCTTCTTTTGTATCCTGGCGCGTGCCGGTTTGCCGGTCTGCCAATGCCTTGGGTTCTGCCTGGTCCGCTTCGGCGAGGAAGTCTCCTACCAGGCGGGAAAAGCGCGCCGCATGCTCGATCTGGGTCCAATGGCCGCAGTGCCCGAACACATGCAGTTGAGACCGTGGAATCCATTGCGACAGCGTGAGCGAGTTCTGCAGCGGAATGACCTGATCTTCGCGGCCATGAATCACCAGGGTTTCATGCGGCAGGGTGCGAATGTCCTCTTCGTGGCTGGCCAGCGCATCGACCCAACGCTGGCGCGGGGCGGGGAACATGGCGCCGAAGGCTTCCTGCACGCCAGGGCGGATGCTGGCCTGGTAGCGCAGCTGGGCCAGTTCATCGCTGACCAGATTGCGGTCGTGAGCGAAGATATCCAGTACCTGGCGCATGCTTTGCGGTGAGGGCGTGTAACCCCAGACGGAATCCAGGCCGGGCGTCAGGGCGAAGGGCACGCCTACGCTGCCCATCAGCACCAGCCGGCGCACCCGCTCCGGGTGGCGGATGGCCAGCGCCAGCGCCAGGGCGCCGCCAAACGAGTTGCCGACGATATCGGCCCGTTCGATGCCCAGGGCATCCAGCACGCCCAGCGCCTGTCGTACCCAGACCCAGGAAAACAGGTCATGGCGCACGCCCGGCAGCGACAGATCCAGCCCTTCGCTATAGCCGAAGCCCGCCATGTCGGGCGCGATGACGCGGGCACCTTGGGCCAGCGTCGGCATGACCGTGCGCCAGTTGGCCCAGGCCGACACGCCGGGGCCGGAGCCGTGGATCAGCAGTACCGGCGCACCCGAGCCCATGTCATGAACATTGGTGCGCAGGCCGCTGGCCATGACGCTGCGGCCGATCTCCGGATTGGTATCAGAGCTTGATGCAGACATTTTTCAACTCCGTGTAGAACTCCAGCGAATGCACGCCGCCTTCGCGGCCGATGCCGGAGTGCTTGGCGCCGCCAAACGGCGTGCGCAGGTCGCGCAGGAACCAGCTGTTAACCCAGGAAATGCCCACTTTCATACGCTGCGCCACGCGATGCGCGCGTGCCACATCGCGTGTCCAGATCGCTGCGGCCAGGCCATACTCGCTGTCATTGGCCTTCTTGAGCGCTTCTTCCTCGGTGTCGAAGGGGGCGATGTGGCAGCACGGGCCGAAGATTTCTTCCCGAATGACCCGGGCCGTTTCCGGCAGGCCCGTCCATATCGTCGGTTGCACCCAGGCGCCGTCGGCCAGTGCGCCCGCCATGGCCGGCTTGCCGCCACCGGTCACGACCGTCGCCCCTTCCTCTGCCGCCAGCTGATAGTAGGACAGCACCTTTTGCTGGTGCTCACGGCTCACCAAGGGGCCCAGCTTGGCATCCGGGTCGTCCGGCAGGCCGATCTTCCAGCCCTCGATCTGGCGCGCAAGTTCCGCGACGAATTTATCGAAGATGGGGCGCTCCACATAGACGCGCTCGGTGCCCAGGCAGACCTGGCCGCTGTTGACGAAAGCCGAACGCAGCGTTCCTTCGATCGCGGCATCGAAATCGCAATCGGCAAAGACGATGGCGGCGTTCTTGCCGCCCATTTCCATGCTGACCGGACGGGCGCCCTTGGCGGCTGCCTTCATGATGACTTCGCCCGTGCGGGTTTCGCCCGTGAAGGTGATGGCATCCACATGCGGGTGGGTCGTCAGGAATTCGCCGGCTGAATCCGGGCCAAAGCCATGCACGACGTTATAGACGCCCGGCGGGATACCGGCTTCGTTCATCACTTCGCCCAGCAGCGCCGCCGTCTGCGGGGTTTCCTCCGAGGGCTTGACCACGACGGTGTTGCCGCAGGCCAGCGCCGGGCCGACTTTCCAGGTCATCAGCAGCAGCGGCAGGTTCCACGGGCAGATCACCCCGACCACACCCACCGGGCCACGGTAGCCGTAGTTGATCGCGCCACGGCCGTCCGGCGTCTGCATTTCAAAGAACTCGGTCGGCACATTCTTGATGACGTCGGCGAAGATCTTGAAGTTGGCCGCGCCACGAGGGATGTCGATGTGGCTGGCGATGCTGCGCGGCTTGCCGGTATCGGCGCACTCAGCCGCCAGGAACTCGTCGAAGCGGCGGTTGATGCCATCGGCCACGGCATACAGGCGCTCGACGCGCTCGGCCACCGTCATCCGTGCCCAGGGGCCGTCCAGCGCGGCGCGGGCAGCGGCCACAGCGCGATCGACTTCGGCCTTGCCGGCTTCATGCACCTGCGCAATGACGCTGTGATCCATGGGCGAGTGCTTGGCGAACTGTTTCTGGGTCGCCACATATTGGCCGTCGATGAAATTGAGAATCTGTTTCTGGGTCATGGCTGATATTCCTTTTGCTTTTTTGCTGCGGCTGCGCCGCAAAAGGGGGTTAGTCGTTCGAGGCCAGCGCGGCGAGCCCGGCCCCGGCTATGAGTTCGTCCTGGGCTTCGCTGCCGCCGGAGACGCCAATGCCGCCCAGGCGCTGACCGTCGATCTCGATGGGCAGCCCGCCGCCGAAGGCCACGAAGCGCGGCCTGCGCAGCAGCCCGTCCTGCACGGCGGGGGAGTGCGCCTGCAGGGCGTCGGGCCACTTACCGGTTGCCAATCCGAAGCTGGCAGCGGTGTAGGCCTTGTCGATGGCGATGTCTATGGAGTGCAGCGGGGCGCCGGGCTGGCGGATGAATCCGACCAGGATGCCGGCGTGATCCACGACTGCGATATTGACCGCCAGGCCCAGGGCTTCAGCCTGGCCTTGCGCGGCGTCGATCATGGCCAGTATCGCCGTGGGGCGCAGCATGGGCTGTGTCACGATGATGTCTGCGGCAAGCGGGGTCGTCATTGAGCGTCTCTCGGGGTGGTTGCAGGAAAAGGGCGGAACGATGCGAAGGCTTACTGGCCTGACCTTGCCGTGCTGCAATTCGCCGGCGTGGCCGTGCCCTGGCTTTCCAGCGCCGCAATTTCTTGCTTGGCAAGCGCCATCTGCGCCAGGAAGGTCGGGTCTGTATGCAGGGTGGCCACGGAGGCAGCGCCCATCAGGCGGCCGGCGTCCACATCGCTTTGCCAGTGCACGCCGCACACGACCCGGCTCTGGCCGTAGTCGTAGGCGCGCTGGAAGAGCGCGTCGGCACGGTTGGGCATCAGCTCGGCCAGCACCAGGCCCCAGGCCCAGCCCAGGGCGGCATGGCCGGAGGGGTAGGAGCCGTTCTTGGCCAGTGACGCTTCTTCTTCCGGCGTACAGCTGGCCTGCTTGTTGTAAACAAAGGGACGGGTGCGGTTGTAGTGATCCTTGGCCTTGAAGGTCGAGAGGGCCGAATCGGTCATGACGCGGCGCAACAGGGTTTCCAGGTGTGGCGTCGCATCGCTGTTGAGGGGAATGCCGGCTGCGCAGTGGAAGGCTTCCGTCGCCTGCGGGAACTTCAGGCGCGCATCGCTGCGAGCCAGGTCGCCACGCGGCTGGTCGAGCAGGACGCGGGTGCTGGTAAAGGCCAGTTCGTCGGTATCAAAGGTCGGGGTGCCTGGCTGCGGCGGCGCTGGCAGCAGCGCCAGGCTGTCGGGCAGGTTCTCTATGGGCAGGTAGCCGCGCATCAGGCCGTGGTGCAGCGAGGCCTCACCGATACTGGCAGGGTCGGTAGGAGGGGCTTTGCTCGTGGTGCTACAGGCTGCGAGGGACAGCAGGCTGCTCAGAACGAGCGCAATGGGGGCAGGGCGGCGAAGGTTCATTGTTGTGCTCGGCAGATGGGTTGCAGTGGCGGCTTGGTGGTGCATCTGTGGGCTGCCCGGTGGTGGCGTCAGGATGCCTGCGAGGCCGCAGGCATCCTGACAGCTCCTGCTGGGGGGATGGCAGAAGATCAGGTATAGACGTCGGTGAACGAAGGCACGAGGTCGCCGGTATGGTAGAAAATGCCGCTGCCGAGCATGTCTTCGGTCCAGGTGGTCACCGGACGATCCGGCTGGGCCAGGTAGCCCAGGCCGGCGAAGGTCTCGTTGCGGTTGCCGCTGGGGTCGAAGAAATAGATCGTTTCGCCGCGCGTGATGCCGTGGCGCGTGGGCGCGACGTCGATGCGCACCTTGTTCTTGGCCATGATGTCGGCCGACTTCAGCACATCGTGCCAGGAGTCCAGGAAGTAGGCGATGTGGTGCAGGCCGCTGGTCGGGCCGCCGACGAAGGCGATGTCGTGCGGCGTGGTGGTGCAGGCCATCCAGGTGGCGGCCTGGATGCTGTGGTCGGGGCCGGCCAGTACCTGTTCGGTCGTGAAGAAACCCAGCACTTCATGCATGAAGCGCGTGTTGGCCTCCACCGTGTTGATGCCCGCTTCCGGGTTCAGTTCGCACATCAGCAGACAGTGATCCAGCCAGTGCACGCCGCAGCCCTTCAGGCCATCGGGCCAGGGGTCTGGGTTCAGCGAGCCCACGCCGGTGCCGGCGAATTCCTTGTCGGCGTACAGGCGCAGGTCGTGGCCGCTGGGCAGGTGGAACTGCAGCTGGCGGCCGGTGAAGGGCAGGGCGCCTGCCGGAATCATGGTCGTGCGCAGGCCCCAGGCCTCGATGCTGGCCTGCAGCTCGTCGAGCACGGCGTCGTTGCGGACCTTATAGGCCAGATGGTTCAGGCCGCCCTGGTCGGCCTGGGTGAGAATCAGCGAGAACTTGTCCCACTCGTCCCAGCATTTCAGGTACACGTGGCCGGCGTCATCCTGGTGCACCACCTGCAGGCCCAGTACGTCCTGGTAGTGGTGAATGGCCGCCTGCATATCCATGACTTTCAGGCTGGCGTGGCCGATGCGTAATACGGGGCTGCTCATAGTCTGTCTCCTTGTCTTTCTGGTCTTTCTGATTAGGGCCGGGGGGCATGCCCCGGTTCACTGCCTGATGTGGCCGCTCAGGGCCGTGTCAGGACAGCGCCAGTGCGGCGCGGTCCTGCGGTTCAAAAACGGAAGCAACGAGGGTAGGCGCCGGGCCATTCCCGTGCGCAATGCTCGAAGTGCTCGAAGTGGCCGAAGTGGTCGAAGCGGGCGAAGTGGCCGAAGTGGGCACCGCGCCGCCGTTGCCTGGCGAGCCGCCTGCGGCGCTGTCCGCTGCGGGCGGGCAAGGCGGACGGCAGAACGGTTTGCGCAGCAGCGGGCTGACTTCCAGCACCACGGCCTCCACCGGCGCCACGCGGCAGGCCAGGGTGTAGCCTTGCGCTTCCTCCTCCTGGCTGACGTGGGCACGGCTGACCGGCCCCAGCGCCCGCACGCTGCCTTCGATGATCTTGACTTTGCAGACACCGCAGCCGCCGCTTACGCAGCCCACCGGAATGCCCTTGCGGCCGAGTTTCAGCATGCCCTTGAGCAGGCTTTCTTCCAGCGAACATTGGTAGGTCTCGTCCGATTGCACGACGCGAACCGGCACTTTCTGGCAGGGTGTCAGCGGCAGCATAGATGTCTCCTTCTGTTGCGGCATGGCGCGGTATGTTCCGCGTTTCCATGTGGATCCAAGATTCGATAGCGACCTAAATACGCTTGAACAAGGCGCTGCGGACGTTATTGGCATCGGCAGCCGAGAGGAATTTCTCGGTATAAATGTCGCGTTCGAATAGGCGGCCTTGCATCAAAGTGCCGATACAGGCTTCGATCATCGGTGGGGGGCCGCACAGATAGGCTTTACGGCCTGAAAAGTCTCCCGCCACATGTTGTTGCGCGACATCGTGCACGAAACCACGCGGTCCATCCCAATCCGAATCCGCCGGTTCGTCCGAGAGCGCGGCGACATATTCGAAGTTGGGGTAGCGCTGCGCCAGCTCGCGGAACTCCTGGTCGTAGTACAGCTCAGCGCGGTTGCGCTGTCCATACACCAGCGTGATGCGATGGTCGCAGCCGCTTTCCAGCAACTCCAGAATCATGGAGCGCGGGCTGGACAGGCCGGATCCGCCTGCCATGAACAGCATCGGCATGGCGGCCGAGCGGCGCACGAAGAAGCGTCCGTAGGGGCCGCTGACATCGAGCTGCTGGCCTTCCTCCAGGCTTTCGTGCAGCCAGGTGGTGCCGGCGCCACCGGGAATACGGCGCACGTTGAGTTCGATTTCCGTGGCCTGGCCGTTGGCATCGGGCGGGTTGGCGATCGAAAAGGCACGTGTGCCCTCGATGCCGGGAATGTGAACCTGGACATACTGGCCAGCCTGAAACTCGATGGGCGTATCGAGTTTCAGGTGAATGGCCTTGATGGTTGGCGTGAGGATTTCGATACGGGTGACGGTACCGGCGAAGTCGCGCACCGGGATGATGCGCGCGTCGGGGTCCTCGTCGATATCCGCTTCGATCACCGCGTCGGATTCCAGGGTCGCGCAGCAGGCCAGGGTTTTGCCTTCGTCGCGTTCAAAATCCATCAGTGCGAACGGGTTGGCGTTGCCATGATCTATGTCCCCTTCGGCGACTTCGACCTTGCAGGTTCCGCACAGACCGTGTCCGCACGCATGCGGGATGTAGATGCCCTGGCGCAAAGCGGCATCCAGCAAGGTCTGGCCTTCCTCCACGTCGATGGTGGCGCCCAGGGGTTCTATCGTCAGCTGATAGCTCATGTTTGCTTCTCCTGTACTGTCTGCGCGTCGCTTAGCTGTGGCTGCCGGCGATCCCCGTCAGCCCAGGTGTGCGAAAGCGGATGACATCCTTGTGGCCGATGCCGTTTTCCGCCAGGCTGCGCTCGGCCTGGGGCTGCCAGGGCTGGCCGTCCTTTATCCATTCCACCTGACTCCAGTCGATCTGGGCAAAGTCTGGGTGCTGGCTGTAGATGGTCGGCAGGATGCCGTCGCGCAAGGCGGTGAACGGCGTATCCGGCGGAACGGGCAGGCAGACCGGCGAGCAGAAGGACATATGGCCATCCCAGCCGATATAAAGCAACGGCGCGGGGAAGCGATCCACTGAGTCGCGCGGGGGAAAATCATAGGGAGCAAGAGTGCGCAATGCCATGGTGGGTCTCCTCGTCAAACGCTGCGGCCAGTCCAGCTGGCGAAGTTTTTCTGGTCGGGCGAGCCGTCGAATTCCATGTTGTCCACGCCCTGCTGAATGCCGTACCAGTCGAGCACGGCGGCCAGCGGATCGAAGCCTTCGGCGGTTGGATCGACATCGGGCTTGAAGCAGTTGCCCTGATAGATCTGGTGCACCGGCAGCCAGGACTGGATGAACTTCTGCGGCTCGTGGTCGAACACCTGCTTGCAGCCATCGCTGCAGAAGTGGAACTTCTGGCCCAGGTAGCTGCTTTCGCGGTAGCAGATTGCCGTCGGGTCGCCCGGTTCGGTGAAGGCCATGGGAATCTGGCAGGTATTGCACAGCATGGGCAGCGCGTTGTTGTAGAAGCGCTTGCCTTCCTGTTGCAGCTTGCGGTAATGCAGCAGGCGCGGACGGTAGAGCTTGTCGAAGGTATCGGGGTACTTCTGCGACAGCCAGTCCAGTTCCTCGTCCTCGGGCACCCAGGTGTGCATGGCTGCAGCGCCGCAGTAGTTGTAGAAGATGTTCCAGGCCTGGTGGCTCAGGTGATCCTTCTCCTCCATGGCTTGCTTCCAGCCCAGCGGCTCGCGGATGCCATAGCGGGCCAGGTCGCGGAACAGCGCCCCGCCATTGGCCTCGCCGTACATTTCCCAGGCTTCCTTCCAGCTCATCACGCGCTTGGGCAGCATGTAGTCCTGCATCATGGCGACCAGCGTCAGCACGCGGTAGCCGCGCCAGAACCATTTGTCGATCCAGCCCTGCACGATGGGCACGTTGGCCGGGTCCTGCTCCAGCATGAACTTGATGCACTCGATGCCCAGCGTCATGTGGCGCGATTCATCCGATTGCGCCGAGAAGCCGAAGGTCACGGTGGACAGGTCGCCGTTGTGTGCCGCGCCGGACATGAAGGGCACGAACAGCAGGTTGGTCAGCACATACTCGAACGAGAAGCTGATGGCGGTCAGGAACTCGAAGGGGCCGGAGGTCAGCGCATCTTCGAAGAAAGACTTGGGCACGGACAGGTACCAGACGCGGTCGAACCACTGGTTCGAGTTGTGCATGCCGTTGAAGTACTTGTTGTAGTGCGACAGCGCGTGCGTTTCGGTCTGGAAGTGGCGCAGCTCGTCGATGGCCTGCATTTGCGTGGCCACGCGGGCGCCTTCGCCGGTGAAGTGGCGGCCCAGGTGCGCGAAGCCGCGGTAGGCGTAGTACTCCAGCGGCGTGACACCCTGGATGAACAGCTTGAGCGCATTGATGTAGCGGGCGTCGGAAACGCTCAGCTGGCCATTGTTCTGGGCAAAGGCCTCGATCACGGCGTAGAGCTTCTTTTCCTTTTCGCCCTGGTATTTCCAGTAGGCGTCCATGGTCAGGCGGAAGGGGTCTTCCCACTTGTCCCAATCGTGGATCTTGATGCCCTCGAACTTGTCGTAGGGAAACACCTTGTCCATGGGCTGATAGCTGGTTTCCCAGCCCAGGCCGCGGGTCATGGTGGCGTAGCGCTCTTTCAGGCCGAGTTTCTTGCGGGTAACTCTGGTATCCATTTTTTGTCTCCGTTTCTGTCTGTTTTTGGCAGGGAGGCTCAGGCGCCCCAGCTCAGGGTCAATTGATCGTCGTCCTCGTCGATGTTGCCCGACAGGGTGACAAGGTTGACGTGCAGTTGCTGCAGGTCGTACGGCTGGCCCGTATGCTCTTCGATCGTGGCGCGCTGGATGCTCAGGCGCCCCGGGGCGTCGATTTTCACCAGGCCCGGGGAATAAACCGCGCTGGCGTTCGGATTGTCCTGCAGGATGGCATCAACCACCGGGCGGGATTCCTCATTGGCCTGGAAGGCGATGAAAACATTGGAAGTCGTGCTGGTCATGGCGTCGGTCTCGGGTCAGTTCAGGGAAAGGCCGATCTTGGCCATGCGGGCATTGAGTTCTTCGCTGGCGGCGTGCAGCGCGGCTGCGCCGTCATCCTGCATGGCCAGCTTGGCGACGGGAACCAGGACTTCCTGGGCACGCGCGCCGTGACGAGCCAGCCATTCCTGCAGCTGCGCCTTGTTCTCGGCGGATTCGGCGGCCATGACTTTCAGAACGGCGTCGGTCCAGCGTGCCGATTCCTTGTGCCATTCCGGCATGAAAACCGTCAGCATCGCCAGGGGCGTACCGCCTTGCTGCGCCACATGGCCGTCGATGTACTGGCCATAGATCAGCGGATAGAGCAGGCCGTCGAGCACCACGTTCTGCAGAACGAACAGTTCGACCGGATCCATGACAATGAAGGAATCCTCGATGAAGCGGCGCAGCGGTTGCCAGGCCGGCGCTTCCAGCCAGTCGGCCTTGCCGGCATCCAGCAGCGAGGTGTCCGTGCCCATCAGCAGGCCCAGGCGCGTTAGATACTGTGCGGCACCCAGGTGATCCATTGCGTGCATCAGAACCGGCGCGGAAAACGCCGTGCCATAGCTGCGGCTACAGATGCTGCAATTGTTCATATTGCCGCCCCAGGCCACATGGCGCAGCGGCATCAGCGTGGCGGCGATATTGGCGCGCAGCGCATCGGGCATCATGTCCAGCAGGTCGCGCGATTCGACGAACTGGTAGTTGGAGTCCATGGCTTCCTGCTGGCGTGCGCGGGCCATGGTCCAGGTTGCGTAATAGAACTGGCGCGGGTCGCGCAGCGAGTTCCAGTCGGCCATGCGGATGGCCGTACGACGCTGGTCGAACAGCTCGTACTGGGGTTCCCAGGTGGCGCGGTAGTGAAAGTTTTCCGTGGGCTGGGTGCTCAGGATGGCTTCCAGATAGCGCGAAGCAGGCTTGTCGCCGGTATAAGCTTGGACGCGATCGAAGGTTTGACGCAGGGGCTGGATTTCCCGTGCCTGTAAATCAATGTTCATGCCTAGTCTCCTGTTGTTGTCGGTATGGCTGCATGCTTGCTTCAGTCTTCGTGCCCGGCTTCGTGCGGCGGAAGCATTTCTACGTTGTTGGCCTTGCAGAAGGCTTCGAAATCCGGGGGCATCAGAATCAGTTCCACGACCAATTCCTTCCAGCCCACGGAAAACTCAAATTCGATAAAGCCGTTATCACGCTGGCCAGTGACCCTGACATAGCGCTTGCTCAGGTCAACGGCGGGCAACGGGATGGAGGTGTCGTCTGTCGTCAGGGCACTCATGGGAATTTTTCCTTTTTGGCTGTC
Organism: Kerstersia similis; assembly: GCF_965139615.1. NCBI lineage: Bacteria > Pseudomonadati > Pseudomonadota > Betaproteobacteria > Burkholderiales > Alcaligenaceae > Kerstersia > Kerstersia similis. The sequence continues at coordinate 31,412 of NZ_CBCSIQ010000012.1, read as the reverse complement.
TGTTCCTGCTTTCTTGCAATAAGCGTGCCAGCTCCAGGAAATATCGATAAAACCAGGGTAAGCCCTTAAAAAATGAATCCGGGAACCCGGTTTCTACGGGGTGAAAAGAGAATCGTATTCATTTGATCGGCGGCGATTTACCCCGCATTGCAGCGCATCATGATGAGATGATGAATTCATCATCGAGGAATGCATGAATTCCGTATCAGGGAAAACAGCAGGATGCACGCGCACCCCAAAAAACGATAATCAGGCGCATAAATATCGATAAAAAAGAGACATGCCAGATACCAATACCCCTGTTTTCCCGTCTGACCGGGATCTGCGCCGGCTGCTGCGCTTTTCCCGTATGGATGGCCGGATCTGGCTGGCCGGCCAGCGCATGCTCTTGATGCATGCGAATACGCTGCGCGCCATGCGCAAGGAGATCATTCAGAGTTTTGGTTTGGAGCAGGCACGTACTCTGCTGACACGTGCTGGCTACTCCGCAGGCGAGCAGGATGGGCTGCTGGCCCGCCAGGTGCGGCCGGATCAGGGCGTGTTCGAAACCTTTGCCATCGGGCCGCAACTGCATATGCTGGAAGGCGCGGTGCAGGTCGAACCCCTGGTATTCGATTACCAGCCGCATGCCGATCCGGCCAAACGGCATTTCCATGCCATTTTCAATTGGTCCTATAGCTGGGAAGCGGAAGCGCAGATGCAGGAATACGGGCCGCAGGAGGATCCGGCCTGTTGGATGCAACTCGGCTATGCCTCCGGGTATTCCACGGCCTTTTTCCAGCAGCCGGTGTTGTTCAAGGAAGTACGGTGTACGGCCTGTGGGCACGCGCACTGCCAGATCGAAGGCCGCTTCCTGCACGAGTGGCCGGAGGCGCAGCGCGATGCCCTGAAGCAGGAGCCGGTGTCGGTCGAACAAACCGTGACCGCCTTGCGCCAGGAAGTCGAAGCCTTGCGCGGTCAACTCGACCAGAGCCGCCAGCGCACGCAATTGGTGGGGCAGTCGCCGGCCTTTGAACGCGCCTTCATGCTGTTGCAACGGGCGGCGCCGACACAGGTGACGGTGCTGTTGACCGGCCCGACCGGTGTCGGCAAGGAGCAGTTCGCCCGGGCGCTGCATGCGATGAGCGACCGCGCCGAGCAGCCTTTTGTTGCCATCAATTGCGCAGCCTTGCCGGCAGACCTGATCGAAAGCGAATTGTTCGGTGTGGAAAAGGGCGCCTATACCGGTGCGGTGCAGACCCGCCTGGGCCGGTTCGAGCGTGCGGATGGCGGTACCTTGTTCCTGGATGAACTGGGGGAGCTGCCCCTGGCCGCCCAGGCCAAGTTGCTGCGGGTGTTGCAGCAGGGGGAAATCGAGAAGCTGGGCGGTACGGAGGTGCGCAAGGTCAACGTGCGCGTGGTCGCTGCCACGAACGTCGATCTGGAACGAGCAGTGGAAGCCGGAACCTTCCGGCGTGATCTGCTGTACCGGTTGAATATCTACCCGATCCAGATTCCATCCTTGTGTGAGCGCCTGGATGACATTCCGCTGCTGGCCCGGCATATGCTGGAACAATACTGTACGCAGCATGGCAAGCGCGTGGCCGGTTTCAGCGGACCGGCCATGGCGGCGCTGTGCAACCACGATTGGCCGGGCAATGTCCGCGAGCTGGCCAACCTGATAGAGCGCGGGGTGATCCTGACGCCACCGGAACAACCCATTGACGCGGCAACCCTGTTTCCTTCGCTGGAAATGCCCCTGACGGATCACCTGGCGGCTTCAGGCCAGCTGGCCTCTGCTGATGATGAAACCAGTGAAGGCGATGCGGCAACCTTGTCGCAGCCGGGGAGCCTGCAGAGCGCCAGCGGCGTGTATTACCTGTTGCAGAAACAAGGCCTGGGCCTGGAAGATCTGGAAGGCCTGTTGCTACAGGAGGCTTTGGCCCAGGCGGGCGGAAACATGGCGGCGGCGGCACGGGCGCTGAAAATGACACGGCCCCAGCTGAGCTACCGTTTATCCCGCATCCGTTGCAAAGGAGAGGAATAGGCATGTCTAAGCGATCGTTTCTGGCACAGCTGACCGCGACGCTGGAGTGCGGCGAAGGTGACGATGAACTGCGGACGCTGACCGAGCAGACCTATGCCAGATTGCGGGCCGACATTATCGAAGGGCATTTGCAGCCGGGCAGCAAATTGCGCATCGACCATCTGCGGGGGCAGTATGGCGTCAGTGCGGGTACCTTGCGCGAATCGCTGACCCGTCTGGTCAGTGATGCCTTGGTGACGGCGGAAGGACAGCGTGGTTTTCGTGTCTCGCCCATTGCGCTGGAAGACCTGGAAGATCTGACCCAGCTACGTGTGCATATCGAGACGCATGCCTTGCGCCTGGCGATCCGGCACGGGGATGGCGCCTGGCGTCAGGGGCTGGAGGCGAGTTTTGCCGCCATGTCAGAGTTTGAACAGCCCTTGACCCTGGCACGCCGGCGCCAGTGGGAAATTCTCAATGCACGTTTTCATGAGGCCTTGCTGGCCGGTCACGAATCCCCCTGGACACGGCGTGTGCTGCGTCTGCTGACGCGTCATGGCGAGCGTTATCGCTGTTTTGCCATGCAGTTGTCCGGCATGACGCGTGATGTCCACCTGGAGCACAAAAGCATCTTTGAACTGGCCATGGCTGGCGAAGATGCGCGTGCCGCGCTGGCGCTGGAAGCACATATCTGCGCGACGCCGTACTCGCTGATGCGGGCCTTGCGGGAGGGCAGTATCGTTTTGCCCGGCATCGTGGCGGAACGTGGCGTACCGGTCTAGCCCAGCACGGGCCGTCCTGCGGCGCGCAGGAGTTCTGCGGTTTCGTGCAGGGGCAGCCCCATGACGCCGCTGTAGCTGCCATCCAGGCGTTCGATGAAGATGGATGCCAGTCCTTGAATGCCATAAGCACCTGCCTTGCCCTGGGCTTCCCCGCTGGCGCAATAGGCCTGGATTTCCGTTGCGCTCAAGGGTTTCATCCAGACCAGGGAGACAGACTCCCGTTCCAGCGTCCTGGCGTTGAGCGGATCGTACAGCGCGACCCAGGTGCGGACTTCATGGCGCTGCCCGGAGAGGCTGCGCAGGATGCGGGCGGCATCAGCGGCATCCACGGGTTTGCCAAGCAGTTCCTCGCCCAGCGCGACGGATGTATCCGCGCAGAGTATCAAACCGCGGGGCAGGCCTTGCTGTTCGACCCAGGCGACTGCACGCTGGGTTTTGTCCAGCGTGGTGCGTTGGGCGTAAGCGCGTACGCTTTCATCAGGCAGGCGCGGTTCATCCTCTCCTGGCGGCGACGGCACGCGCAGCACAGTGTGGTCCAGGCCAATCTGCGTCAGCAGTTCGCTGCGTCTGGGGCTGGCCGAGGCCAGATAGAGTGGCAAGGCAGCGGCAGGATGGGGCGTAGGGCTGGCAGAGAGGGGCATGGGGCGGTGGGCCTGATGGCGTGGCGGCACAATCAAGTCGTGTTGGCGCCGTTAGCAGTGGCGACACGGCGATGATGGGCCTATGGTTCTGTGATGCTGTGGCGGTGGGGCCTGTCTCAGCTGCGATGGTAGGGATGGTTTTGCAGGATGGTCCAGGCGCGGTAGAGCTGTTCAGCCAGCATGACCCGCACGAAGGGGTGGGGCAATGTCAGGGACGAGAGCCGCAGTGCCAGATGACCGCGCTGCTTGAGACTGGCATCCAGACCGTCCGGGCCGCCGATGATGAACGCGACGTCCCGTCCTTCCTGGCGCCATTCCTGCATGGCCTGGGAGAGCTTCATGGTGGTGTAGTCGCGCCCATGTTCATCCAGAATGACCAGCGTGCATTGGGGCGGCAGGGCGGTCTCGATGCGGCGGGCTTCGGCATCCATCATTTGCGCGGGCGTTTTACCGCCACTGCGGGGTTCCGGCTTGATTTCCCGCAGCACCAGCGGAAAATCGGCCGGCATGCGTTTGGCGTATTCGTTCCAGCCGGCTTCGATCCAGTCCGGCATGCGCTGGCCCACGGCCAGGATATGTAGTTTCACGGCGATGGCGTGGCAGCGGCGCAGGCGCTGCACGGGAAGAGGAGCGCCGCTCGCGGCTCAGGCCGGAACGGCGCGGGTGGCAAGAAAGGATCAGGCGTCCTGATCCAGGTTGGCATGCGGGTAGCCGGGGGCGATGGGCACCGGGCGGGTGGATTCCGGCAGGAGTTTGACCTGCACGGGTTTGTCGCCCCAGATTTCTTCCAGGTTGTAGTACTGGCGAATGGCGGGTTGCATGATGTGAACGACGATATCGCCCAGATCGACCAGCACCCATTCCCCGGTTTCCATGCCTTCTTCGGCCAGCACCGGGATGCCCAGTTCACGGGCGCAATCGCCAACGCTCTTGGCCAGCGCGCGGGTCTGGCGGTTGGACGAGGCAGAGGTAATGATGACGCGGTCGAACAGGCCGGTCAGATGGGTGGTATTGAATACCTTGATGTCCTGTGCCTTGACGTCTTCCAGCGCGTCAAGCACGGCGCGTTGCAGTTTTTGTATATCCATGCGGGAAATATAGCGCGATCAGATGCAGCGTGGCTGCGGGAAAGAGGTGTGTTGCCGGAATGATGCAGGCAAGTGATGCCTGATGCCGCCCTTATGGGCGGCTTCAGTCAGGGATGGCCGGCCTCGCGGTAAAGGCCATGGGCATTGATATAGTCGGCCACGGCAGGGGCGACCAGGTCTTGCAGGGATTCCCCGCGCGCCTGGCGCGCCCGGATGTCCGATGCCGAGATCTGACGGGGAGTGAAGGGAATGATTTCCAGCTGGCGGCCATGCGTGGCCAGAGCGGCCGCCAGGGCAGGGGGAGGCGCGAGGGCAGAGCCGGGCCGTTGGGCCACGGCAAGGTCGATGCGCGCAATAATGTCCTGCCAGTCGCGCCAGGTGCAGAAATTGACCAGTTGATCCGTGCCCAGCAGCCAGACATAGCGAACGCCAGCGGGCAGTTGCCGGATGGTATCTATGGTGTAGGTCGGCCCGCCGCGATCCAGTTCGCTGGTGTTGATGGAAAACCGATCCTGGCCGGCCAGGGTCAGGCGCAGCATATCCAGGCGCTGGGCTTCGCTGGCCTGCAGCGGACGGCGCTGCCAGGGCTGGGCGGCAGGAATGAACTGCACGCCCGCCAGGTGAAGCTGGGTCAGCGCTGCCTGCGCCAGCGCAAGATGCGCCAGATGAACGGGGTCGAAACTGCCGCCCAGCAGGCCGATGCGCGGCAGGGAATCAGTAGCGCAGACAGGAACGACAGGCATTAAATCCAATCTCTGGGCGTCAGGAATTCATACAGCCGGGCTTCCGGCGAACGCGGTTCCGGCTGCCAGTCGTACCGCCAGTGCGCCACAGGCGGCATGGACAGCAGGATGGATTCCGTACGGCCGCCGGATTGCAGGCCGAACAGGGTGCCACGGTCGAACACGAGGTTGAATTCAACATACCGGCCGCGCCGGTAAGCCTGGAAGTCGCGTTCGCGTTCGCCATATTCCTGAACGATGCGGCGCTCGACGATGGGCAGGTAAGCCTGCAGGAAACAGTCTCCCACCGAACGCGTCAGGGCAAAGGCGCCATCGAAATCCGGGACATCCAGGTCGTCGAAGAAAATGCCGCCGATCCCGCGCGTTTCCTTGCGATGCTTGAGATAGAAATACTCGTCGCACCAGCCTTTGAAGCGCGGATAGTACTCCTCGCCGAAAGGAGCGAGGGCATCATGACAGACCTGGTGAAAATGACGGGCGTCGTCTTCATAGGCATAGTAGGGCGTCAGATCCAGTCCGCCGCCGAACCAGAAACGGTCGCCGTCGTCGATGCCTGGCCGAGCCTTGGCAACGAACAGGCGTACGTTCATGTGCGTGGTCGGCACATAGGGATTGCGCGGGTGCAGCACCATGGAAATGCCCATGGCTTCCCAGGGGCGGCCTGCCAGTTCGCGCCGGTGGGCGCTGGCAGAGGGCGGCAGGGTGGCGCCCTGCACATGGCTGAACAGCACGCCGCCGCGCTCCAGGAATTCGCCGCCTTCGATCAGCCGGGAAATCCCGCCGCCGCCTTCCTCGCGCTCCCAGCGGTCTTCGCGGAAAGGCTCATTGCTGACCTGTTCCAGGCCGGCGACGATGCGCTGCTGCAGGTCAAGGAAATATTGCCTGGCAGATGACAGGGGAATGGACGGCATGATGCGGCTCCTGCGGGAAGTTGTAAGGGTCAGGCCGCGCCCGAACCTCGTTTGAACGCGCGCCAGCCGATGTCCGTGCGGTATTGGCGTCCATCGAAATGGACGCGTTCCACCGTGTCATAGGCCAGATCGCGGGCGATGCGCAGCGAATCTCCCAGGGCAGTGACGCACAACACGCGGCCGCCGTTGGTCAGAACATCCTGGCCGTCATAGCGCGTTCCTGCGTGGAACACCATGACGTCGGAGTGATCGGCCGGCAGGCCGGTGATGGCGTCACCACGGCGGGGTTCGCCGGGGTAGTTGGCCGCTGCCAGCACAACGCCAATCGCCGTGCGCCTATCCCAGGTGATTTCCGCCTGGTCGAGCGTACCTTCCACTGCATTTTCGAGGACATCGACGAAATCGCTTTTGATCCTCATCATGATGGGCTGAGTTTCCGGGTCGCCCATGCGGCAATTGAACTCCAGCACCTTGATCGGGCGGGCCGGGTCGTCGCCCGGAGCGATCATCAGGCCGGCGTACAGGAAACCGGTGTAGGGAATACCGTCGCGCGCCATGCCCTGCACGGTCGGCAGAATCACTTCGCGCATGATGCGGTGGTGCATTTCGGGTGTAACCACGGGCGCGGGCGAGTAGGCGCCCATGCCGCCGGTGTTCGGGCCGGTGTCGCCGTCGCCCAGGCGCTTGTGGTCCTGGCTGGTGGCCAGGGCCAGCACATTGCGGCCATCCACCATGACGATGAAGCTGGCTTCTTCGCCTTGCAGGAATTCTTCGATGACGACACGCGCCCCGGCTGCGCCCAGCGAGCCGTCGCCCAGCATGGCATCCACGGCCTCATGGGCCTGTTCCAGCGTTTCCGCCACGACCACGCCCTTGCCGGCCGCCAGGCCATCGGCCTTGATGACGATGGGCGCGCCCTGGGCATCAATATAGGCGTGAGCCTGGGCCGGGTCGGTGAAGGTCTGGTAGGCCGCCGTGGGAATATTGTGGCGGAACAGGAAAGCCTTGGCGTAGTCCTTGGAACTTTCCAGCTGTGCGGCCGCCTTGGAGGGGCCGAAAATCTTCAGCTTGCGGGCACGGAACACATCCACCACGCCTGCCGCCAACGGTGCTTCCGGCCCGACCACCGTCAGCGCGATTTGTTCGCGCTGGGCGAAATCGGCCAACTCTTCGGGATCGGTGATGTCCACGTTTTCCAGGTTGCGGGCGAGCGCCGTGCCGCCGTTGCCCGGTGCGACATAGACTTTGTGGACGCGTTCCGATTGCGCCAGGCGCCATGCCAGGGCATGTTCGCGGCCGCCCGAGCCGATGACCAAGAGTTTCATGTTTGAGTCAGAAGGGTGGTTGCCACGCCTTGCGTGGAGGATACTGCCAGGCCTGCATCCGCTGCCGGATGCAGGCTCTGTTTTTTTATCGGTGGCAGCAGGTTGCCCTGCCGCGCTGCCGGGACGGCCTTATTCGGTTTCGTCCAGGACGGCGGTGGTAAATACCTCCTGGACATCGTCCAGGGCTTCCAGCGCATCGAGCAGCTTTTGCATCTTGGCAGCGTCTTCGCCAGCCAGTTCGGTTTCGTTCAGTGCCTTCATGATGATGCCATCGACTTCGGGCGTCAGCTTCGCAGCCAATAGCGCGTCGCGCACGGCGGCGTAGTCGCCCGGTGCGGTGATGACTTCGATCACGCCTTCCTCATCGGTCTGGATATCTTCGGCGCCGGCTTCCAGCGCGATTTCCATGACCTGTTCTTCGGAGGTGCCCGGCGCGAAAATGAACTGGCCGCAATGCTTGAACATGAAGGCCACCGAGCCTTCCTGGCCCAGATTGCCGCCGTTTTTCGCAAAGGCGTGGCGGACTTCGGCCACGGTGCGGGTGCGGTTGTCCGTCATGGCATCGACGATCACAGCGGCGCCGCCGATGCCGTAGCCTTCGTAGCGGATTTCTTCGTAATTGGCACCATCGCCGCCGCCGGCCCCGCGCGTAATGGCGCGCTGGATGTTGTCCTTGGGCATGTTGACGTCGGTGGCCTTGTCCCAGGCCAGGCGCAAGCGGGGGTTGGTGGCCGGGTCAGGGCCGCCGGCGCGTGCGGCGACAGTGATTTCACGGATGATCTTGGTCCAGATCTTGCCGCGCTTGGCGTCCTGACGCCCTTTGCGGTGCTGGATGTTAGCCCACTTGCTGTGTCCGGCCATAGTGCTCTGAAATAAAGGAAAAAAACGGAAAGAACCGGGATTTTAGCTTGCTTGAGGCTTCACGGGGAAAATCAGGCGCTGCCCCGCAGGGGAATGCCGTCGAGCATTCTCTTGCGGGACGCCAGGTGGCCCTGCCCCTGCCGCCAGGAGGGGCTGTCCGTGCCGGATTTACTCGGGCTTGCGTGCGGCCGGCCCCGACAAGGAATCCGGGAAGGTCATTTCGTCCAGGCGGACAAACCGGCCGCCCTTGATCAGCCTGTAGCCCAGCCAGATCAGCAGGAACAGCGGCAGGCCGATATAGGTGGCGACGACGCCCAGCCAGTCGATCTGATCGTTGAGGAAGGCTTCATAGTTTTGCCCCAAGGTGATGATCAGGCACAGGACAAAGGCAAAGATCGGGCCGAACGGGAACAGGCCGGCGCGATAGGGCAGCAGGCTGAGATCACGCCCCTGGTGCATATAGCCACGGCGGAAACGGTAGTGGCTGATGGCAATTCCCAGCCAGGCGATAAAGCCCGTCATGCCGGAGGCATTGAGCAGCCAGATATAGATCGCGCTGGGGCTGAAGATGGACGCCAGGAAGCACAGCGCCGCGACGGCGGCAGTGGCCAGCAGGGCATAGCGCGGAACGCCGTTGACCGACAGGCGGGAAAAGATGCGTGGTGCTTTGCCTTCCAGCGCCAGGTTGTAGAGCATCCGCGTGGAGGCATACATGCCCGAATTTCCGGCCGACAGCACGGAAGTCAGGATCACGGCGTTCATGACGGCGGCGGCCGATAGCAGGCCGGCTTTTTCGAACACCAGGGTGAACGGACTCACACTGATGTCCGAGACATCATTGCGCAGCAATTGCGGATCCGTATAGGGAATCAACAGGCTGATGACGAAAATCGCCAGGACATAGAACAGCAGAATGCGCCAGAATACCTTGCGCACGGCACGCGGAATATTGCGTGCCGGGTCTTCCGATTCGCCGGCTGCGATACCGATCAGTTCCGTGCCCTGGAAGGAAAAGCCTACGACCATCGCCACACCGATCATGGTGGCGACGCCGCCGGCGAACGGCGCATCGCCTATCGTCCAATTGGACAGGCCGCTGTGCTCGCCACCCTTGAGAATGCCCAGCACCATCAGGAAGCCGGCGCCGATGAAGCACAGCACGGTCACGACCTTGATTGCGGCGAACCAGTATTCGGTTTCGGCAAAGCCCCGCACTGACTGGTAATTCAGCGCAAAGAGCAAGCACAGGAACAGGGCGCTCCAGATGATGCCGGGCACATCCGGGAACCAGTAGGCCATGACCAGCTGCGCGGCCACCAGATCGACGGCAATCGTGACGGCCCAGTTGTACCAGTAGTTCCAGCCCAGGGCGAAGCCGAAGCCATCATCGACATAACGGGCGCCATAGGTAGCGAATGAACCGGAGACTGGCATGCAGGCCGCGAGTTCGCCCAGGCTGGTCATCAGGAAATAGACCATCAGCCCGATCAGGACATAGGACAGCAGGGCGCCGCCGGGGCCGGCTTGGGAAATCGTGGCGCCGGAGGCAACAAACAGGCCTGTGCCGATGGAGCCGCCGATGGCGATCATGGACAGGTGCCGGGCCTTGAGTTCGCGCTTGAGGCCGCCCGCAGGCGGAGACGATGTTTGGGAAGGGGCAGATTGGCTGCTTGTGGTCACGGGAGGGCGGGCGTGCCGGCACGGCCGATGCCGCTGGCGCGGCGCAGGCCGGAAGAGGCAGCGCATTGGATGAAAAACCGGCGAATCATAGCAGCGTCCCCGGCTTCGGGTCACCGAAAACCTTATCCGAGGACAGACGGCTCTCCATGAAAAATGGGATCGCTGGATGTTAAAGACGGGAAAGTGGGCTGCGACGCACACTGGAAAGCCCTACACTCGGCTTTATTTTCTTCCTGGGAAATACCCATGAACGCCGCCCCGATTCTTGTTGCCCGCAACGCCGAAACAGAAGTCTGCTTGCTGCCTGCCCTGGCCAACCGTCATGGTTGCATCACCGGGGCCACCGGCACCGGCAAGACCGTGACCCTGCAGGTATTGGCGGAAGCGTTCTCGCGCCTGGGAACGCCGGTATTCATGGCCGACGTCAAGGGCGACCTGACCGGGCTGGCGCAAGCCGGCGCGGCTTCCCCGAAGCTGTCGGCGCGTCTGGAAAAGCTGGGCCTGCCACAGCCGCAATGGGGCGCTTGCCCGGTGGAGCTGTGGGATGTGTTCGGCGAACAGGGCCATCCGGTGCGCGCCACGATTTCCGATATGGGGCCGATGCTGCTGTCGCGCATGCTCAATCTCAATGCGACCCAGGAGGGAGTGCTGTCCCTGGTGTTCCGGGTGGCGGACGACGAGGGCCTGCTGCTGCTCGATATGAAAGATCTGCGCGCGATGCTGCAGAACGTGGCGGATCGGGCAGCGGAATTGCGTACCCGCTATGGCAATGTTTCCAGCGCTTCAGTGGGGGCGATCCAGCGCGCCTTGCTGACGCTGGAGAGCCAGGGGGCCGACCAGTTCTTTGGCGAGCCCATGCTGGATATTGCCGATCTGATGCGCACGGACGCCCAGGGGCGCGGTGTGGTCAATATTCTGGCGGCAGACAAGCTGATGCAGTCCCCCCGCTTGTATTCGGTTTTCCTGCTGTGGCTGCTGGCAGAGCTATTCGAGCGCTTGCCGGAAGTCGGTGATCTCGACAAACCGCGCCTGGTGTTCTTCTTTGATGAAGCCCATCTGTTGTTCAACGATGCGCCGGCGGCATTGCTGGAGAAAATCGAGCAGGTTGTGCGCCTGATCCGCTCCAAGGGCGTGGGGGTGTATTTCGTGACGCAGAATCCCGCCGATATTCCGGAAACGGTGCTGGGGCAGCTGGGCAATCGCGTGCAGCACGCTTTGCGGGCCTTCACGCCACGCGATCAGAAGGCCGTCAGGACGGCGGCCGAGACCATGCGTCCGAATCCCAGCCTGAACATCACGGCAGCGATTACCGAATTGGCCGTAGGCGAGGCGCTGGTGTCCCTGCTGGATGAGCAGGGCCGCCCCGGCGTGACGCAGCGTGCCTGGATAGGCGCGCCGGGTTCGCAGATCGGCCCGATTCCGCAGGAGCAGCGGCAAGCGCTGCGTCTGGCCTCACAGATGGATTTGCGCTATGGCCGGATGGTGGATAGGGAGTCCGCGTATGAAATCCTGGCGGCACGGGCGGTGGCGTCCGTCGCCGGTACGCCGGCGGACGCCGCTGCAGGAAAGATGGCTGAGACGGCGGTGGCGCAGCAGGACGACGCAGGCAACCCCATGCTCAAGGCGGTCAATGAGTTGCTGTTCGGTTCTACCGGGCCTCGCGGCGGGAAACGGGATGGCGTGGTGCAGAGCGTTGTTAAAAGCACGGCACGGTCCATGGGCAATTCGCTGGTGCGCGGCATTCTGGGTTCCCTGATGGGATCCAAGCGGCGTTGATGCCGAGAGGCGTCCTTAGTCGGGTGCCGGTGGCAAGGGCGGGCTGGCTGGCGTGGCGGCGCGTCGGCGTGCGGAGAGCACGATGGCGCAGAGAATCAGGGCGGCGCCGGCCAGCATGCGTACCGACGGACGCTCATTGAAGAGCCACCAGGCGCCCGCAATGGCATAGACGGGTTCCAGCGCAATAATCATGCCGCTGCTGCGTGCGCTGAGCCCGGCCAGGCTGGCTACGAACAAGCCGTGCGCGAGCCCGGTGCAAAGCAGGCCGAGCAAGGCCAGATTGAGCCAGTCCATGCCGTCCAGCTGCAGCCATCCTCGGGCGGCGAAGGGCAGCAAAATCAACGTGACGGTCGTGTTTTGCCAGAAGGCCACCTGTGCTGCCGGCAAGCCGCGGACGGCGCGTCGGTTGGCTACCGCCAGGACAGCGAAGGAAAAACCCGATGCCACGCCCCAGAGCAGGCCGATGGTGCCGTGGCTGGCAAGATGGAACGAGGGTGTCACCAGTACCAGCCCGGCGCTGGCCAGTCCCAGCAGCAGCCCTTCATCGGGGCCGATGCGCTCTTGGAACAGGGCGCAATCCAGCAGTGCGATAAATGCCGGAAAACTGGCGAAACCCAGTGTTGCCATGGCCACGCCACCGGTTTTGACCGCCGTGAAAAAAGTCACCCAGTGCAGCGCCAGCAGGGCGCCGGTTGCCAGCAACAGGGCGGATTGGCGTGTTGACAGGCGCGGGGACAGGCTGGCGCCACGCCAGCAGGCAAACCCTGCCAGGGCGGCGCTGGCAAACAGCGCCCGTCCGAAGGTGACGGTGACGGCATCGGCATGAATCAGTGCGCCGAAAATTCCGCTCAGGCCGAAGAGCAGGGCAGCCAGATGGGCCTGCAGTCGGGATGCCGCTGGCGAGGCGGGGCGTGTTGCGGACAGGGCGGGGCGGTGAGAGGTCATGGGTGATGCAGGGGAATAGGGGAGGATCAGCCGGGCCGACCCTAAAATGATGGCACGAAACCCTGGTGTCGCGCGAGTTTGCCAGCGTGATTCCTGCCTGCGCCGAATGCAGGCATCCGTCCCTCGAACAGGAGCAAAGACATGAGTACACAGGCCAAGGCAATGCGCATCAGCCGTTATGGCGGCCCGGAAGTGCTGGAGTGGGTGGACATCGAGGTGCCGCCGCCTGCCCCCGGCGAAGTCACCCTGAGGCAGACGGCAGTGGGGCTGAATTTCATAGATATCTACTTCCGTACCGGCCTCTACCAGCAGCCTTTGCCGCATGGGTTGGGCTATGAAGCGGCGGGAGAGGTGATTGCCGTGGGGGAGGGCGTGACACGGCTGGCCGTGGGCGACCGCGTGGCCTATGGCCAGAGCGAGTTGGGCGCCTATGCCTCGGTGCGCAATATGGACGCCGGCCGGTTGGTCAAGGTGCCGGCCGGTGTGAGTGATGAAGATGCGGCTGCCTTGATGCTCAAGGGGCTGACGGTGCAGTACCTGTTTCGCCAGACCTACCGCTTGCAGGGCGGGGAAACCATCTTGTTTCACGCGGCAGCGGGTGGCGTGGGCCTGCTGGCATGCCAATGGGCCAGGGCGCTTGGGGTCAGGCTGATCGGTACGGTCTCCAGCCCGGAGAAAGCCGAACGTGCGCTGGCGGCAGGGGCCTGGCAGGTCATTGATTACTCGCGGGAAAACATCGCGCACCGCGTGCTGGAGTTGACGGAAGGACGCAAGGTGCCGGTGGTCTATGACGGCGTGGGCAAGGATACCTGGGAGGATTCCCTGGACTGCCTGGCGCCGCGCGGCCTGATGGTGAGCTTCGGCAATGCCTCTGGCCCGGTGACGGGCGTCAATCTCGGCATTCTGGCAGCCAAGGGGTCGCTTTACGTGACTCGGCCCACGTTGGCGACGCATATTGCCACAACCGAGGCCCTGCAGGCAGCTGCCGACGAACTGTTCGAACTGGTACTGGCTGGCAAGCTGGCCGCGCAGATATCGCGGCGTGCGCCGCTGGTCGAGGCGGGCCGGGCGCAGGAGGCGTTGCAACAGCGTGAAACCACCGGTGCGACCATATTGCTGCCGTGATGCCGTGATGCCGTGATGCCGGGGAGTGGCGGCGCGGCTACTCACGGACACAATGGAAATAATTTGTTTGGCGTTTGCCAGATTAGAATTCAGCGGTTTTTTGAATGCCTGCCCAGGCCGGGCGCTGTCCAGATGGATGGCACCGGGCCGGGCAGTTTTCTTTTTCCGCGGCATGTTCCGGTATCTGGCTCAATCGCCGTGGCTGGACGAGGCGGGTTCTCATGGAGCGATACCACATGAATTTTTCCTTGCGCAAGTCGTGGCTTGCGCCGTTTTGTTTGAGCCTGTCCCTGGCTGCTTGCGGTGGCGGGGATGATTCCGGCGGCTCGGACGGCGGCGGTACTGCCCCTGAAGAAAATACGCCCGCAGCGAGCATCGCAGCGCTGGAGCGGGACGGCACCTTGCCCGCATTAGATCGCAGCGAGAGCCTGGCCGGGGAGGACAGCGATGCCAATGGCGTGCGTGACGATATTCAGGCATGGGTGCAGCAACTGCCTGCCAACGATACGCAGAAACAGGCGTTGATGCAGCTGGCCGCAGCCAACCAGCAGGCATTGCTGGTGGATGTCGCGGATGAACCCGCGCTGCGCCAGGTGGTTGCCCAGCAGATGGCGGGCGTGAAGTGCGTGGTGCGCCGCGAGGCGGATGTGCTGGGCGGCGAAAACACGGTGACCGGCCTGCGCGACCGCACGGCCAATACCGAAGTGCGTGCCCGCGCCTATATGCGCTACATGGAAGCCGTCAATGGCTACGTCATCAAATCCCCGGATGGCAATGGGTGCGGCGATGAGTAAGGGCTTGCGGTTTGCCGCGTTTCCGTTCGCTCCGTTTCCGTTGGCGCGCTCCTATCGCACGTTTGCCGTCGGCCTGGCCGCTGCCGCTGCGCTCTCGCTAGGGGCCATGCAACCCGCACTGGCGCAAGAGGCGCCTGCCAGTCTGTGCGAATCCAGTGGCTATGTACTGGGCTTTTTCAACGGCGTCTGGAACGACCCGACCGAGGCTGCGCACGGCATGGAGCGGCTGATGCTGCTGGCTGGCGACAGCTATGGCGGTGAGCGCGTGACTGCCGAACTGTTCTACAACACCTCGGGCAAATTGGCGGATCGCCCGGATGTGACGAGCCTGGAAGATGTTGCTGAAGTTTTCATCCAGCGCTCCGGTGAAATCGACGGCGTACTCAAGCAGCGCTGGGAATATTTCTGGAGCACCTTGAGTGGCGCCGGTGAGTCGTCGCTGTGGGAACGCCTGAAGGAGAGTCACCAGGCGTTTGGCGATGCCTACCAGGCCTGGAAAGAGACGGTGAAGGCCAAAATGGTGGCCGTCCTGGCGGGCATGGCGTCCAAGCCACCGACGGAAGCGGATTACATCCGCCACAATGCGCGTATCCAGGGGCTGGTGACGGAACGCAAGAAACTGCTGCTGGTGGCGCATTCCCAGGGGAATCTGTTCGTCAACAAGGCCTACGACGAAGCTGTCAGGGTCAGCGCTTCCACGGAGAGCGCCAAGGTGGTGCATATCGCCAGTGCGGCACCGACGCTCAATGGTGAGTACACCACGGTGGATATTGACCTGGTCATCGGCGGCTTGCGCGCCGTTGCGGGCAGCACGCCGGCCGCCAACCTGAATATCCCGTTCTCCAAGACGGATGCGTCCGGCCACAAGCTGATCGAAACCTACCTGGATGGGACACGCGCCGCGCGCGGTCAGATTCAGGCGCAGATGGCAAAGGCGCTGGGAGAGCTCAAGGCGCCGGCCACTGCGGGGGAAACCGGCTTCTTTACCGTGACACTGACCTGGGATGGCACCGGTGATGTTGATCTGCATACTTTCGAACCGCAAGGCGCGCAGGTCTATTACTCCAGGCGGCGCGGCCAGAGCGGTTATCTGGATACGGATAACGTCAATGCCTACGGGCCGGAGCATTACTACGCCAGTTGCGATGCGAACGTGCTGCAAGCGGGCGTGTACCAGATCGGCATCAACAATTACGCGCGCGCCGAGGGCCGTACCGCGACCGTGCAATTGTCCTCTGCCAAGGATGGGGAATTGCTGACGCGCCGCCTGCCGGTGGGCGAAGTCCGTGGGACAGCGGGCGATAGCTCACCGATTCCGGTCTTCAATGTTCAGGTGACACGGAGCGCCGACGGTGCCTGGAGCGTCGCGCCCCAGTAAGAACGGCTGGCCCTGAACGTGAAGCGGCCCGCCCGGTCTGTCATGGCCGGGCGGGCCGCTTTTTCTTAAGCCTGGCTCAGCCGGCTTGGCTGTCAGGGCGCTGGCCGCGTGGAGTCAGGCAAACGCCAACCCTGTGCGGCTGGCTGGAATCAGTGCTTTGCCGCGTCTGCTTCCGTGTGGTACTGGCCGACACGCTCGACTTCGTTGCGCGAACCCAGCACGACGCTTACGCGCTGGTGTAGTTGCGTGGGCGGCACATCGAGAATGCGCTGGCGGCCGTCAATGGCGGCGCCACCGGCCTGCTCGACCAGGAAACTCATGGGGTTGGCTTCGTACATCAGGCGCAGCTTGCCGGGTTTGGACGGTTCGCGGGCATCCCAGGGGTACATGAAGATACCGCCGCGCATCAGGATGCGGTGCACATCGGCCACCATGGAGGCGACCCAGCGCATATTGAAATTCTTGCCGCGCACACCGCTTTCGCCAGCCAGGCATTCGTCGATATAGCGCTTGACCGGGGCATCCCAATGGCGCTGGTTCGACATATTGATGGCGAATTCCTTGGTGTCGGCCGGGATCTGGATGTTGTCATGCGTCAGCACCCAGGCGCCGATGTCGCGATCCAGCGTGAAGCCCACCACGCCGTGACCGAAGGTCAGCACCAGCAAGGTTTGCGGGCCATACACCGCATAGCCGGCGGCAACCTGTTGCGTGCCGGGCTGCAGGAAGTCCGCCTCGGAGGCGTCCTGGCCACCCTTGGCTGTCTTGAGGATGGAGAAAATGGTGCCGATGGAGACGTTGACGTCGATATTGGATGAGCCATCCAGCGGATCGAACAACAGCAGGTATTCCCCCTTGGGGTAATGGCTGGGAATCTTGCGGATGGTGTCCATTTCTTCCGAGGCCATGGCAGCCAGACAGCCGCCCCATTCATTGGCTTCGATCAGGATATCGTTGGACATGACGTCCAGTTTTTTCTGGACTTCGCCTTGAACGTTTTCGCTTTCCAGGCTGCCCAGCACGCCACCCAGCGCCCCTTTGCCGACCGAATGGGAGATGCTTTTGCAGGCGCGGCTGACGGTCTCGACCAGCTGGCGCAGAGCTTCAGGCACGCATTGGTGGTCGCGCTGCTGCTCGATCATGTATTGAGTCAGGGTTTTACGGGACATGGTGTTCCAGAAAATAGTGAAAAGACGGGAAATGGGAATTCAAAGGGCCAAGGCCTTGGCGGTAATCTCATCGACGTTGCGCGACAGCGGCTGGTGCGCGCGGACGCGTTCGATCGCCGCGCGCATCGGTGCGCTCAACGCGGGAGCATGGGCTGCCCAGTTATCCAGCCCACGGGCCAGACGGGCTGCAATTTCCGGGTTGATGGCGTCCAGCGCCAGCACTTGTTCGGCCCAGAAATCGTAGCCTGCGCCATCGGCCTGATGCAGGCCGGAGGCATTATTGAGGCAGAACTGGAAAACCAGGGAACGCGCCCGGTTGGGATTGCGCAGCGTGAAGGCGGGATGGGCCAGCAGGCGTCGGGCCGCAGCAACATCGGTGGCGCGCGAACTGGCCTGCAGCGCAAACCATTTATCGACGACCAGCGGGTCATGCTGCCAGGTGTCATAGAAGGCCGCCAGTCGCTGCTCCGTGTCGGCGTCGCGGCTGTCATTGACCAAGGCAGTGAGCGCCGCCAGGCCATCGGTCATATTGCTGGCCGTGTCGTACTGGGCCAGGGCTAGTTCGCGCGCACCGTCCACCTTGCCGGACAGCAGGTAGGCCAGCGCCAGGTTGCGTAGGGCGCGCTTGCCGGCGGAGGGGGCGTCGGGCGAATACGGGCCTGCTACCGCATTGGCATCGTAGGCTACCCGCCAGAGCGGCGCCAGGGCGCGGCCCAGTTCGGCGCGCAGGAAGTCGCGCGCGGCAGAGATGGCGGGCGGGTCCATTTTTTCCATGCGCTGCGCCAGGGTTTTTTCCGAGGGCAGCGCCAGGGCGCGGGCGCGGTAGCCGGCATCCAGGCCGGGGGCGCTCAGTTGGGCGCGCCAGGCATCCACAAAGACCGGGTCGGCGCGCATCGGTTCGCCAGCGCGCAGGCGTGCCGCATTGGCCAGCATCTGTCGGGCGGCCAGTTCCTGCCCGGCTTCCCAGCGCGCGAAGGGATTGCCGTCGTGTGCCGAGAGCAAGGCCAGATCGGCATCCTGCCAGTCATAGTCAACGATGACGGGCGCCGAGAAATTGCGCAGCAGCGACGGTGTTGGCGCTGCCGCCATGTTTTCGAAGCGCCATTGCTGGCGTGCTTCGGTGAGTTCCAGCAGGAAGGTATCAGCCTGCTGGCCATTCAGGACGGGTGCCAGTGCCTGGCCATCAGCGGCGATAAAGCCGATGGCAAAGGGGATGTGCAGCGGCGCCTTGATGAAATCGGGGCCACGTTCTTTTTCCACGCCTACTGGCGGGTTGCTTTGCGAGAGCGTGACCACGCACGATCGGGTGGTGGCGTCATACTCCAGTTCGACGCGTACGCGCGGCGTGCCGGCCTGCTCGTACCAGCGGCGGAATACGGCCAGATCCTTGCCGGGGTGCAGGCGTTGATAGACTGACTCCATCGCATTGACGAAGTCGTCGCAGGTGACGGCCTGGCCGTCATGGCGCCGGAAATACTCGCGTATGCCTTCCTGGAAGCCGGCTTCGCCCAGCAGCGTGTGCTGCATGCGGATGACTTCGGCGCCCTTCTCATAGACCGTCGCGGTGTAGAAGTTGCCGATTTCCTGATAACTGTCCGGACGGATGGGGTGCGCCATCGGGCCGGCGTCTTCCGGGAACTGTGCGGCGCGCAGCACGGTGACATCGTCGATGCGCTTGATGGTGCGGGCACTGGCGGCGGCATCGGCGTCCAGGCCGGCAGCCATCATGTCGGCGGTGAATTCCTGGTCGCGGAAGACGGTCAGCCCTTCCTTGAGACTCAGTTGGAACCAATCGCGGCAGGTGACGCGGTTGCCCGTCCAGTTATGGAAGTATTCGTGTCCGATAACGGCTTCAATGGCACGGTAGTTGCCATCCGTGGCGGTTTGCGGGTCGGCCAGCACATAGGCGGCATTGAATACGTTCAGCCCCTTGTTTTCCATGGCGCCCATATTGAAGTCGCGGGCGGCGACGATCATGAAGCGATCCAGATCCAGTTCCAGCCCGAAGCGCTGTTCATCCCAGCGCACCGAGCGCTCCAGCGATTCCAGTGCCCAGGCGGTCTGGCTGCCCGAGCCCGGGTCGGCATAAACCTGCAACAGGGCGTCGCGGCCGCTGCGCGTGCGCAGCGTGCTTTCGCGGCAATCGAAATTTCCGGCCACCAGGGCGAACAGATAGCTGGGTTTGGGGTGCGGGTCTTCCCAGACGGCCTGATGGCGCCCATCGGCCAGGGTGGTCGTTGCAATCAGATTGCCATTGGACAGCAGCAGGGGATAGTCGGTGCGATTGGCGCGCAGCGTGACGCGATAGCGCGACATGACGTCAGGGCGGTCGGCGAACCAGGTAATGCGGCGGAAACCTTCGGCCTCGCACTGGGTGAACAAGCTGGCGCCGGAGACATACAGCCCCATCAAGGTCGTGTTCTGGGCCGGGTGGCACAGGCTGGTGATCTGCACCAGCGCATCGGCGGGCAGGCCATGGATGCTCAGCGCGCCGCTGGCGCCGTCGAGCTGGTAGCGTTCGGCATCCAGCAATTGCCCATCGACATGAATGGCATGCAGCATCAATGCTTCGCCATCGAGGACCAGCGGGCTGTCGGCTGGCGCATCCGGCTGGCGCGTGACGCGCATGCGGGACACGACCCGGGTCGCCTGGGCGGCCAGGTCGAACTCAAGTTCGATGGACGGAATCTGGAAAGGATAAGGCTGGTAATCCTGACGCAGGATTGTGGTCGAGCTGGCGTGGCGCATAGCGAGGTCATCATGCTTAAGATTGAACGGCTACATTGTAGTCGTCCGCGCGCCTGAACTGTGGCGGGCTGCGATAGCGGGGCCTGCCACAGGTCGGGCAGGCAGGTGGGCGGCAGGCCCCAAGCGCCTCAGGCATGTCGTCCGCTAAACTTTTTTGGGCCTGGACTGTCAGAGCAATAGAATATTCAGCGACCCGATTCAGTGGCTCAATACTCAGTGGCCCAGTTTTCGCGGCCCAGTTTCAGTGACTCAGGCACCGGGGTGCCAGGAGATACCTTCATGTTCCGTACAACAGGAGTTTCATCCGGATGGCGCATGCCAGGCTGGCGCCTAGGCCTGGGGCTGGCTGTATTTATGCTGGCGGGCTGCGCGTCCAGTATTTCCGCACGGGTGACGAGCTTCCAGCAGTGGTCGGACAGCTATGAGGGCCAGACCTACGAGATCGAGACCCCGGAACACAGCCGGGGCAATCTGGAGTATGCCTCGTACGCTGACATGCTGCGTGCGGCGCTGGGCGCGACCGGGCTGGTCGAAGCCCGGACGGGGCAGCCAGCGCGCTTCCTGGCCGGCTTCGAGTACCAGATCAAGCCGGTAACGGCGCTGGTTGAAGAGCCGGTCTGGTGGGGCATGGGGCCGCCGGGGTTCAGGCCGCGCTTCTATGGCTACGGTTATGGGTATGGCTATTGGGGCGGCCCGCCGGAATGGGTGACGCGTCCGGTGGCCGCCAAGGAATACCGGCTGACAGTCACGATACGGGACAAGGACAACCATGACGCCGAGGTTTACCGTTCGACCGCCGAACATCTGGGCGCGGGCGATGCCGACAACCTGGAAGTGGCGCCTTATCTCTTCCGTGCGGTCTTCGATCATTTCCCGGGCAATAACGGCCAGGTGCGCAGGGTGAACTACCAGCTGGCGGATTAGCGCGTGTCGAACGTGTCGAATGGGCGTCCGGGTTGATCGGTGGGTTGCGGCAACGGGGTGTGGCAGCGGGGTGGGGCGGCTGGCCGCGGTATCGCAGAAGCCCAGGGGAACCCAGGGCGTACGGGCACGGGCTTTCCGCCGGGGGCGTGACGCTTTGCCCGGCCTGCGGTTCGCTGCGCAGGCCGCGGCGGCCCCCTGCCGGGGCAGGGAAACTGCTACGATCCTGACGGTGTGCCGGCGGGTCTGAGCGCCGGCGGCAGGCAGCAGGCGGCGTGCCTCTGTCTCGATCGCATCTCCCAGGGGAAATTGGCATGTCGGAAATTGCAGCTGCTGCGGTGGCAAACACAGCTTTGCCGGTCGCAGGAATCCAGATGGTGTCCACGCCTGATGTCCAGGAAAATCTGGCGCAGGCAGAAGCGTTGATTGCGCAGGCAGTGGCAGGGGGCGCCCGGCTGGTGGCCTTGCCGGAGTATTTTTGTCTGATCGGCCTCAAGGACGAGGACAAACTGGCCATTATCGAAGAAGATGGCGCCGGCCCGCTGCAGTCCTTTTTGTCTGAACAGGCGCGCCGGCATGGAATCTGGCTGGCGGGAGGAACTATTCCGCTGGCGACGGGCGATACCGGCAGGCTGTTCAATGCGCAACTGGTCTATGGCCCGGATGGCCGGCAGGTGCAGCGCTATGACAAGATCCACCTGTTCAGCTTTACGCGCGGCCAGGAGTCCTATGATGAATCCCGCGTCATCCGGGCGGGGGCCGAGGTTCGTACGTTTGACACGCCTTGCGGGCGGGTCGGGCTCTCTACCTGTTACGATCTGCGTTTTCCGGAAATGTACCGGGCCATGGGGGCCGTCAGCCTGTTGCTGGTGCCCGCGGCCTTTACCTACACCACGGGCAGGGCGCATTGGGAAATCCTGTTGCGCGCGCGGGCCATTGAAAATCAATGCTATGTTCTGGCGCCCGCCCAAGGCGGGCGGCATGCCAGTGGCCGGCGTACCTGGGGGCATGCCATGTTGATCGACCCCTGGGGCGAGATCGTTGATGTCCTTGAGGAAGGTGCAGGGGTGGTCAGTGGCGTGGTGGATCCGGCGCGCATCGCCAGCATTCGTACTGATTTGCCTGCGTTGCGTCATCGCGTGCTGTGACGCAGGCCGCCGTGCACCGGCTGCTGCACCGCATGACGGGCAGCGCCGGACGGCCAAACCAAATTGCTTGAAGAGTCTATGAAACGAATTGATCCCGGGCTTGATGCCCTCAATACCGCCAGATCCATACTGCTGGATCCCTGGGGTTTGGATGAAAGCCATCTGGCGCGAGCCCTGGGCGAGATTTTTACGCATCGCGTCGATTATGCCGACCTCTATTTCCAGCATACTCGCAGCGAGGGCTGGAGCCTGGAAGAAGGGGTGGTCAAAAGCGGCAGTTTTTCCATTGAACAAGGCGTAGGCGTGCGTGCCATTGCTGGCGAGAAAACTGCTTTTGCCTATTCCGATCACCTTTCAGCGGATGCCTTGCTGGCTTCGGCGCGCACGGTGCGCGGCATTGCACGGCGCGGCGCGGGCCGCCAGCAGGTCGTGACGGGGGACGCGGCCGCCGGGCGGGCGTTGTACCCGGCCGTCGATCCCTTGCTGACGCTGGAAGCGCCGGATAAAGTGGCGTTGCTGGAGCGCGTGGAGCGCATGGCCCGCGCACGCGACCCGCGCATCATTCAGGTCATGGCCAGTCTTGGTGCCGAGCATGATGTCATTCTGGTGGCTGGCAGCGATGGCCGCCTGGTGGCGGATGTCCGGCCGCTGGTCAGGCTGTCGGTCAGCGTGATCGCCGAACACCAGGGCCGCCGCGAAATCGGTCATGGCGGTGGTGGCGGACGTGCCGGCCTGGCCTACTTCACCGATGCCGTGCTGCAGGGCTATGTCGAACGTGCCGTGCATGAAGCCTTGGTGAATCTGGAGGCCCGCCCTGCGCCGGCAGGGGAAATGACGGTGGTCATGGGGCCGGGTTGGCCGGGCATCCTGTTGCACGAAGCCGTGGGGCATGGCCTGGAAGGAGACTTTAATCGCAAGGGTTCCAGCGTGTTTGCCGGACGTGTGGGCGAGCGGGTGGCGGCCAAGGGCGTGACGGTTGTTGACGACGGCACCCTGGAAGGGCGGCGGGGCTCCCTGAATGTCGATGATGAAGGGAATGCCACGCAGCATAATGTGCTGATCGAAGATGGCATTTTGCGTGGCTACATGCAGGATTCATTGAATGCCCGGTTGATGGGCGTTCCGCTGACGGGCAATGGCCGGCGGGAATCCTATGCCTATCTGCCGATGCCGCGCATGACCAACACCTATATGCTCGGTGGCCAGACACCGCCGGAAGAGATCATCGCGTCGGTGAAAAAAGGCCTGTACGCCGTCAACTTTGGCGGTGGGCAAGTGGATATCACCAGTGGCAAGTTTGTGTTTTCCGCTTCCGAAGCCTACATGATCGAAGACGGCAAGGTGACCTATCCGGTCAAGGGCGCGACGCTGATCGGCAACGGGCCGGATGCCATGAACCGGATCAGCCTGATCGGCAACGACATGGCGCTGGACGGGGGCGTCGGCACCTGTGGCAAGGAAGGGCAGAGCGTGCCGGTAGGCGTGGGTATGCCGACCCTGCGTATGGAAGGGCTGACGGTGGGCGGCACGGCCTGATGGCGGCAGCCCGCGCTGCCATGATGGGGCGCCAGGCATCCTGAGATGACGAAAATGGCGGCGTTGCCGCCATTTTTGTATTTTTGCCACGTTTCGGAAAAACGAATGCACAGGATGAAAATGCCGCTAGGCAGCTGAATTTTTTGTGCTACCATGGATTACATGAATATCCTCAATGCACGATTTTATTTTGCGTACTATTTTCCGATGCCGCTGGCGGAGGAAGGGACGCGTCGTACCTGAGGTTTTCTACCCGTTTCCCTGAAAAAGCCGCCAGCACTGTCTGGCGGCTTTTTTTCGTATGTCGTCGGGCGCAGTTGGCGCAGAAATTATCTAAAACAGGAGTGTCTCCGTGTCTCACAATACCGATGACCTGCGGATCAAAGAAATCATGGAACTGGCTACCCCGGCTGAGGTGATCAGCGAATTGCCGTGTTCGGCGCGAGCTTCCACTGTGGTTCAT
Source organism: Kerstersia similis (assembly GCF_965139615.1). Taxonomy (NCBI): domain Bacteria; kingdom Pseudomonadati; phylum Pseudomonadota; class Betaproteobacteria; order Burkholderiales; family Alcaligenaceae; genus Kerstersia; species Kerstersia similis. The sequence continues at coordinate 7,373 of NZ_CBCSIQ010000012.1, read as the reverse complement.
GATGCGCGCCAGGCCGTGCACCGTATCCTGCATGGCGAAGACGACCGGCTGGTGGTCGTGATCGGCCCGTGTTCCATTCATGATCCTGCTGCTGCCCTGGAGTATGCCCGCCGCCTGCAGCCCATCCGCGAACAATTGTCTGACCGCCTGGAAATCATCATGCGGGTGTACTTCGAGAAACCGCGCACCACGGTCGGCTGGAAGGGTTTGATCAATGACCCCAGCCTGGATGGCAGTTTCAACATCAATGCCGGTTTGCGCCTGGCGCGCCGCCTGCTGCTGGAAATCAACGAGCTGGGCATGCCTGCCGGCTGCGAGTTCCTGGACATGATCACGCCGCAGTACATCGCTGACCTGGTGGCATGGGGGGCGATTGGCGCCCGTACCACGGAAAGCCAGGTGCACCGCGAACTGTCGTCCGGCCTGTCGTGTCCGGTCGGTTTCAAGAACGGGACGGACGGCAATGTCAAAATTGCGCTAGATGCGATTCGTGCGGCGTCGCAGCCGCACCATTTCCTGTCGGTGACCAAGGGTGGCCGTTCCGCCATTGTTCGTACCGCCGGTAATGACGATTGCCATGTCATTCTACGTGGCGGCAAACAGCCCAACTATGACCATGCCAGCGTCGAGGCTGCCAGCGCGCTGATGCGAGCCAATGGGCTGGATCCGCGCATCATGATTGATGCGAGCCATGCCAATAGCAGCAAGAAACCGGAAAACCAGCCTCTCGTGGTCGCGGATATCGCGTCGCAGGTCAGTGCCGGGGATGATCGCCTGGTGGGCGTGATGGTCGAGAGCCACCTGGTCGCCGGGCGCCAGGATCTGGAAGAGGGCAAGCCGCTGGTCTATGGCCAGAGCATCACCGATGGTTGCATCGGCTGGGAAGAGTCGGTGGCGGTGCTGGAGCAGCTGGCCGCAGCCGTGCATACGCGCCGCGAAGTCTTGGTGTAAAAATGCTATCCTAAACGTCGCCTGTTCTGGCGGGAAGATTCCCGCAGCACGGGCCCGTTTCCTGCGGGGAGGCGCAGGCGCAGGAAGATATCCTGCGCGTAGCGCCTCCCCGTGTTGCTTTTCAGGCGTCCTGATTGCTGACGCATGGGGCAAGTGGGAAACGGGTGCGTGCGGATCAGGCGGCTGCGCGGCTCGGGCCGCGTCTCTATTGATAATAAACGGCGCGGCAATCCAGCCTTATGGGCGACAGTGATTCGCGTGCCAGGAAGACAACACCATCATGAATGCCCATATTGAATCCATCCAGGCGCCTCGCGCCATTCCGGCGGCTTTTCTGGAGCGCCTGCGCGAACGTTTCGGCAGCCGCTGTTCGGAAGCCGCGGCAGTGCGCGAACATCATGGCCGTGACGAGTCGCCGTACCCCGTCATGGCACCCGATGCCGTCGTGTTCGCTGAATCGACGGAAGAAGTGGTATTTGTGGCCAGGCTCTGTAATGAGTTCGGCGTTCCCCTGATTCCCTACGGTGCGGGGTCTTCCCTGGAAGGGCATGTGCTGGCGGCACAAGGGGGCGTGGTGCTGAATGTGCAGGCGATGAACCGCATCCTGTCGGTGGATGCCGGCGACCTGACGGCAACCGTGCAGCCGGGGGTATTGCGGCAGCAGCTGAATGCCGAGTTGCGCGACACGGGCTTGTTCTTTCCTATCGACCCCGGCGCCGATGCCAGTATCGGCGGCATGGCGGCGACCCGCGCCTCGGGAACCAACGCGGTGCGCTATGGCACCATGCGTGAAAATGTGGTGTCGCTGACGGTGGTGACGGCCGACGGCAGAGTGGTGCGGACCGCCGGTCGCGCACGCAAGTCGTCCGCTGGTTACGACCTGACCCGCATTTTCGTGGGCAGCGAAGGAACGCTGGGCATTATCGTCGAGGTGACGGTACGTTTGTATCCGCTGCCGGAGGCGGTGTCGGCGGCGATCTGTCACTTCAATACGCTGGATGACGCCGTGCGTTGCGTGATCGACACGGTGCAGATGGGCGTACCGGTGGCGCGTGTGGAGTTCATGGATGCGGCATCGGTTCGGGCCGTGAATCAGCACAGCAAGCTGACGCTGCGTGAAACGCCGCTGCTGGCTTTTGAATTTCATGGCAGCCCGGAGGGTGTGCGTGAACAGGCCGAGATTGTGCAGGAGCTGGCGCGCGAGCATGGCGGCGAAAATTTTGAATGGGCCGAGCGTCCGGAAGACCGGAACCGCCTGTGGTCGGCGCGTCACAATGCCTACTTCGCCTCGGTGCAATTGCGGCCCGGGTGCCTGGCCAGCACGACCGATGTCTGCGTACCGATTTCCCGTCTGGCAGAAAACGTGACGGCCGCTGCGGAGGATCTGGCGACTGCCAGCTTCCCCTCCACCATTCTGGGCCATGTGGGCGATGGCAACTTCCATGTGCTGATGATGCTCGACCCGAACAGCAAGGAAGAATGGGAAGAGTCCGAAGCCATCAATCATCGCATCGTGCGCCGCGCCATCGAGGCCGATGGTACCTGCACTGGCGAACATGGCGTAGGCTTGCATAAAATGCAGTTCCTGACCGAAGAGCACGGCGAGGATGCCATTGCGCTGATGCGTTCCCTCAAGCATGCCTTTGATCCCAACAATATCCTGAACCCCGGCAAGATCATCGCCTGGTAAAACATTGCCCGGTATGGGCGTTTCCCTGTTAAAGGACGGCGGCGCGGTGTGCTGCGCCGCCGCACTGTGAATTTCATGTCTGCTTCTTCTTCCACTTCATCCCGTGGCCGTGTCGTGATCGGCATGTCCGGCGGTGTCGATTCTTCTGTCTCCGCCTGGTTGCTCAAGCAGCAGGGCTATGAGGTGGTGGGCCTGTTCATGAAGAACTGGGAGGACGACGATGACTCCGAATACTGCTCCAGCCGCCAGGACTGGCTGGATGCGGCCAGTGTGGCGGATCTGGTGGGCGTGGATATCGAGGCCGTGAATTTTGCGGCCGAATACAAGGATCGCGTATTCGCCGAGTTTCTGCGTGAATATTCAGCCGGCCGCACGCCCAACCCTGACGTCCTGTGCAATGCGGAAATCAAATTCCGGGCATTTCTGGACCATGCCATGAGCCTGGGCGCGGACTGGATTGCCACCGGCCACTATGCCCGCGTGCGGCGCGTGCCGGCGGGCAGCGGCGTGCGCAGCGAATTGCTCAAGGCACTCGACGGCAGCAAGGATCAGAGTTATTTCCTGCACCGGCTGAGCCAGGAGCAGCTGTCGCGGGTGCTGTTCCCGCTGGGGGAAATACCCAAGACCGACGTGCGGCGTATTGCTGCGGAACTGCAGTTGCCCAATGCTGCAAAGAAAGATTCGACAGGCATTTGCTTTATCGGCGAACGACCGTTCCGGGAGTTCCTGAACCGCTATCTGCCCACGCAGCCCGGCCCTATCCTGACGCCGGAAGGCGAGCGTCTGGGCACGCATCAAGGACTGGCGTTTCATACCCTGGGGCAACGCAAAGGCTTGGGGATAGGTGGTGTCAAAGGTCATCAGAATGATGATGGCACGGCACAGGCCTGGTATGCCGCCCGCAAGGATCTGAAGAAAAATGTGCTGTATGCCGTGCAGGGGCATGAGCACCCCTGGCTGTTGAGCCACACCCTCACGGCGCAGGATGCCAGTTGGGTGGCAGGCGAGGCGCCGGCGCCAGGACGCTACGCTGCCAAGACGCGTTATCGACAGCAGGATGCGGCCTGCACCTTGCAGGCGGATGGCCAGGGCGGCTTTACGCTGACTTTCGATGATCCGCAGTGGGCGGTCACGCCAGGGCAATCAGCGGTGCTGTATCAAGGTGAGGTTTGCCTGGGCGGCGGCATTATTATCTGAGCCGGTTTCGGGGCGTTTCGCCCAGGCGCGGCGATGGAAACGGCATGCGGGTTCGACCGGCATGCCGTTTTTTTTGTGAAGCGCAATGTGTCTGGGCGCAGGCAGCAGCGAACACGCCTTGTAGCCCGCAGCAGGCGGATGGATAGCCCTGGCCGGGCTTTGGATTGCGTGATGGCAGTCTTACTGCTGGGTGTCGGAAAACGAGGGGCGCGTCAGCAATTTTTCGTGCAGGCGCACCAGGTTGGCATGTTCGGTACGCCAATCCAGTTCGGGGAATTCGTTGTCCAGATGGCAAAGGGCGCAGCCCACTGCAATATCGGCCAGGCTGAAGTTGACGCCCATGCAGAACAGCTGTTCGCCCAATTGCTGGTTCATGGCTGCCAGGGCGGCATGCACCGTGTCGAACTGCGCGGCAACGATAGCGCTGCTGCGCTGTGCTTCGGGCCGGCTGCGTTCTTCGTGGATGGTGCGGCAGGCGTCCAGCAGGCCATCGGCCAGCGCTTCCCAGCCTTTGGCGGCGGCACGCTCACGGCCAGAGGGCGGGATCAGCCGGCCAACGGGAGACAGGGTATCGAGATACTCGACAATCACGCGTGAATCGTACAGCGACGCATCGTCTTCCATGACCAGACAGGGTGTCTTGCCCAGCGGATTGTGGGTTCGCAACGATACGGTTTCGGGAACGGCGTCCTCAACGTCCCATTGAACGTTCAGTTTTTTCTCAGCGAGGACAATCCGTACTTTACGTACGAAGGGATTATTCAGCGAACCTAGCAGTTTCATGAAAGCAACGTGATCAGGCAAATGCGGTGGCAGTATATCCCAGTGAATTCATTCAACCAGATTTACCGTGCCAAGACATAATGTTTCCGGAGCAAGGGCCGTATCGTCATGGCAGGCGTGAAGCTGGCCGATGGCGCGAATCTGTGTGAGATCCGGAAAAAGAACGATGTGCGCGGAACCGGCTGTACGCGGCAAGCGGCAGGTACAGCGAAATCAGGCCACAGAGTGCCTCCTGGGGAGTGTAGCCCGGGCGTGCGAGGTTTCCGGATGCTAGAATCCGAGTCTTCGCAAATTGTTGTTTTTTTGTCAGAAATCATGCAAATCGCCGATCAGATCAGTTCCCTCAATGCCCTGTCGCCGCTTGACGGGCGCTACGCCGGCCGGGGCGATGCCCTGCGTGGCCTGTTGTCCGAAGCTGGCTTCATGGCCCACCGGGTGGAAGTTGAGATTGCCTGGCTGATCGGCTTGTCCGAAGCCGGGCTGCCCGAATTGCCGCGTTTTTCCGAGCGTGCCCGTCAACGCCTGCTCGCGCTGGTGGAAAACTTCAGCGAAGCCGATGCCGCGCGCATCAAGGCCATTGAGCGTACGACCAATCATGATGTGAAGGCCGTCGAGTACTGGCTGAAGGAACAAGTGGCCGGTGATGAAGAGCTGGATCGCGCCGCCGAGTTCATTCACTTTGCTTGTACCTCCGAAGACATCAACAATACATCGCATGCGCTGATGCTGACCCGCGCGCGTGAACAGGTGCTGCTGCCCGCGCTGGAAAAAGTGTATGCCAAGCTCGCTGGCTTGGCTGATACCCATGCCGAACAGCCGTTGCTGGCGCGTACCCATGGCCAGCCGGCCAGCCCTACCACGCTGGGCAAGGAGTTTGCCAACGTCGCTGCCCGCCTGCGCCGCGCGATCGACAATATTGCCAAGGTACAGCCGCTGGCCAAGCTCAACGGCGCGACGGGCAACTACAACGCGCATTATTCGGCGTATCCGGAAATCGAGTGGCCGGCATTCAGCGCCCGTGTGCTGGGCGGCCTGGGCCTCACGCAGAACCGCCATACCATCCAGATCGAACCGCATGACTGGATGGCCGAACTGTTCGACGCCGTGGCGCGTGCCAATACCATCATCCTGGATCTGGATCGTGACATCTGGGGTTATGTCTCGCTGGGTTACTTCAAGCAGCGCCTGAAGGAAGGTGAGGTCGGTTCCTCGACCATGCCGCACAAGGTCAACCCGATCGACTTTGAAAACTCCGAAGGCAATATCGGCCTGGCCAATGCCATGCTGCGCCACCTGTCGGAAAAGCTGCCGGTGTCGCGCTGGCAGCGTGACCTGACCGATTCCACCGTATTGCGCAACCTGGGCGTGGCATTCGGCTACGCGCTGGTAGCCTATGACGCCTGCTTGCGCGGCCTGGACAAACTGGAAGTCAACGCAGCCGCCATCGACGCCGATATCGACGCCTGCTGGGAAGTGCTGGCCGAGCCCGTGCAAACGGTGATGCGTCGTTATGGCCTGCCGCAACCCTATGAGCAGCTCAAGGCGCTGACGCGTGGCAAGGGCATTACCCAGGACGCACTGCGTGAGTTCATCTCTGGCCTGGCATTGCCGGACGAGCCCAAGGCCCGCCTGCTGGACATGACGCCGCGCAGCTATCTGGGCATGGCCGTCAGCCTGGCACGTGAGCTGTAATAAATTTCTTGCGCATCACTTGTGCTATCTGAAAATTTCCGTGCTATAATTTAATTCTTATCGCAGTACAGGTTTCGCCGGTGTAGCTCAGTTGGTAGAGCAGCGCATTCGTAATGCGAAGGTCGGGAGTTCGACTCTTCTCACCGGCACCAAATGCCTTGAAAAGGCCCCTTGTTTACAAGGGGCCTTTTTATTTTCCCGCGTGGCTGGCTTTGATGCGCAGCGAGTCCGGGGTGGTTCCTGGCGCCATTCTGCCCCTCGTGGGCGCTTGCTACGACAGGTAAGGGGAGTTTGGGCATGGGCCTGCTTGTGGCGCGTTCAGAAAGGCGCTGCAAAGAGGCTGGGCCTTCCGCCAGGAAGGTGAGGGGGCAGTCGTTTGCGGTGCGAGCAAGCTTGCCAGAGATTCAGAAAAGCCCAGGCTTAAGCCAGGGCTTTTCTGTTTTTGGGCGCGTGTGCGGCCTTCGTGTCGGTGTTGGCAATCCGGTTCGTTGCCATGCCGGGTCCTGATTCTTCCGTCCCTATCCCCTGGTGGCGCCGGTGCGCAAGCCTGCCCAGGCCCCTGGTATGCTTAATTTTTGATCATTCTTTTGCAAGTGTTTGATTTTAATTGGCTTTGATGGGGTGTCCAGTGGGTGCTAACAGGGTTATTCACAGTTGCTGTGAGTAAGTGGCACGCATGCGGCTGTTCTGCCCGGAAGCGGGGGCCAATCCGCTGGCAGGCAGGTTTTTCCGCTTGTGGAGACTCGCTTGGGTGGCAGGATGACAGGATTGATCAATTTTTGATCATGCTATTGCAAGATCATGTAATAAAAGCCATTTTCCACTCTTTCCCGCAGGTGCTAACAAGCTTATTCACACTGGCTGGGGGTAAGTACCCTCAGGTGTCTGATGGCTATTCAGGCCTGTGCATGCATCGCAGGAGGGGCTTCAGCCAGTGGGGGGCAGGTCTTGAACCGGTGGTATTCGTTCAGATGGCATTCATTGGGCGTCTTAACGTTAGCCAAGGTACGTGGCATGGAGTCTTGAGGCGGGTACCGGCGGGGGTATCGGGGTATAGGCC
>NZ_CBCSIQ010000011.1:0-113477 GCF_965139615.1 Kerstersia similis | reverse complement strand
GCCCACGACCCGCCTCCCTGCCATGAGCCCGCCGCGCCCTCCTCGCAACCGCCTGCTCCGGCTGCTGCTGCTCGTTGTCATCCTGGCAGCGGCAGCTGCTGTGCTCTGGCGCTATGTCATTGCCCCGCCCGCACCGCCACCCAGCGGATTCTCCAGCTGGAACCTGCCTGCGCCGGTACGGTTGGCTCCCGTGCGCCAGGAAGCCCTGAGCGAATGGATACGTGCCATCGGTACCGTCACGCCGCTCAATACCGTCACCGTGCGCAGCCGTGTCGATGGCGAACTGGTGGAAGTCGCCTTCCGCGAAGGCCAGTACGTCAAGCAAGGCGATGTCCTCGCACGTATCGACCCGGCACCTTACCGGATCGCGCTGTCGGAAGCCGAAGGCCAGCTGCAACAGAACACGGCCCAGTTGCGCAATGCCGAGCTGAAACTGCAACGCTACCAGACGCTGTTCAAACAGGACTCCATCGCCCGCCAGGAGCTGGATAGCCAGCAGGCGCTGGCGCAGCAGTACAAGGGCACCATACGCATCGACCAGGCGCGTGTCGATAATGCCCGGCTGCAGCTTTCCTATACCACCATTACCGCCCCCATCTCGGGCCGCATCGGCTTGCGTCAGGTCGATGCCGGAAATCTGGTGCGCGCCAGCGACAGCACAGGCATGGCCGTCATCACCCAGATGCAGCCGATTTCCGTGGTGTTCTCCATTCCCGAGAACCGCTTGCCCGCCTTGCTTGAAGCCATGCACGGCGGCACGACGCTGGCCGTGGAAGCCTGGGATCGCAATGACCAGACGCTACTGGCACGCGGCACGCTGGGCACCTTGGACAACCGCATAGATACCGCCACTGGCACCCTCAAGTTGCGCGCCGATTTCGCCAACACCGACGAAACGCTGTTTCCCAACCAGTTCGTCAATGTACGCCTGCGCCTGGCGACCCTGCCCGACGCCCTGACCATCCCGACCGATGCCGTGCAGTATGGCGCGCGCGGCGCCTACGTCTATCTGGTCGATGACGCGCACAAGGCCTATATCCGCCCCGTGAAGCTGGGTATTTCCGACGATGGCCGCATTGCCGTGCTCGACGGCCTGAGTGCCGGGGATGATGTCGTGCTGGAAGGCCTGGATCGCCTGCGCGAAGGCCGCGACGTCCGTATTGTCGATGAATCCGGCGGCACGGTTGGGGCACCGGCAGGGCAACAGCGTCCGGATCCGCGCCGGTAAGGCTCATGAACCTGTCATCGCCCTTCATCCAGCGGCCCGTTGCGACCACGCTGCTGATGATCGCCATGCTGCTCTCCGGCCTGATGGCCTGGCGCCTGCTGCCAGTCGCCGCCCTGCCGCAGGTGGACTACCCCATCATCCAGGTATTCACCTATTACCCCGGTGCCGGCCCGGATATCACCACCAGCGCCATCACGGCGCCGCTCGAACGGCGCCTGGGCCAGATTCCCGGCTTGCAGCAAATGTCCTCCGCCAGCGGCAGCGGTGCCTCCGTCATCACGCTCAAGTTCTCGCTGGATCTGGACATGAGCGTGGCGGAGCAGGAGGTTCAGGCGGCGCTGAGCGCAGCCGGCAATCTGCTGCCCCGGGATCTGCCCGCGCCCCCCGTCTATCGCAAGGTCAATCCGGCCGACACGCCCATCCTGACACTGGCAATCACTTCGCCCACCATGCCTCTGCCGGATCTCTACGATCTGGTCGATACCCGCATGGCGCAACAACTGGCCCAGATCAACGGTGTCGGCATGGTCAGCCTGGCAGGCGGCCAGCGGCCAGCCATCCGCGTGCAGGTCAATCCGGCGGCCCTGGCATCTTACGGGCTTGATATGGCCGCCGTCCGCAGCGCCATCGCTGCGGCCAACGCCAACCAGCCCAAAGGCCGCTTCGACGGGCCGCTGCGTACCGTCATGATGAGCGCCAACGACCAAATGCGCAGCCCCGACGACTACCGCGCCCTGATCCTGACATGGCAGGATGGTGCGCCGCTGCGGCTGGGCGACATTGCCGAGATCATCTCCGGCCCGGAAGACAGCCGCCTGGCTGCCTGGTCCGGCGAATTGCCCGCGGTATTGCTCAATATCCAGCGCCAGCCTGGTGCCAATGTCATCGAAGTCGTGGATCGCATCCAGGCATTGCTGCCACAACTGACCGCCGGCCTGCCGGCCAGCGTGGATGTCACGGTCCTGACGGACCGCACCCAGAATATCCGCGCCGCCGTACGCCATGTCCTGCAGGAACTCATGCTGGCCATTGTCCTGGTCGTGCTGGTCACGCTGCTGTTCCTGCGCAATGCCGCCGCCACGCTGATTCCCAGCCTGGCCGTACCGCTGTCGCTGATCGGCACCTTCGGCGTGATCTATCTGGCGGGCTTTTCCATCAATACCCTGACGCTGATGGCGCTGACCATCGCCACGGGCTTTGTGGTGGACGATGCCATCGTCATGCTGGAAAACATCGCCCGCCACCGCGAGCAGGGCGCGTCCCCTATGCAAGCCGCGCTCAAAGGCGCCCGCCAGATCGGCTTCACGCTGGTTTCCCTGACGGTTTCACTGATTGCCGTACTGATTCCGCTGCTATTCATGCAAGGGGTAGTAGGCCGGCTGTTCCATGAATTCGCCATTACCCTGGCCATTGCCATTTTCATTTCGCTGTTGGTCTCCCTGACCCTCACACCCATGATGTGCGCCCGCATGCTGCCCGAACCGGCGCCGCATCATGGCCACGAACGCCGTGACTGGCTTTCCGGCCTGATCCAGCGCTATGGACAGGCCCTGGACTGGGTGCTGCGCCACCAGACCGCCACGCTGCTATTCACCCTGGGCACCATGGTGGCAACCGTTGCCCTGTATCTCTGGACACCCAAGGGCTTTTTCCCGGTACAGGACAGCGGCGCCGTCCTGGCCATCACGGAAGCGCCGCAAACGGTGTCGTTCGCCAGCATGGCGCAACGCCAGCAGGAGCTGGCGGGTGCGCTGCTGCAGGATCCGGATGTGGAAAGCCTGTCCTCCTTCATCGGCGTGGATGGCACCAACAACACGCTCAACAGCGGCCGCATCCAGATCAACCTCAAGCCCTACGCCGAACGTGAAGGCAGCCTGCAGGACACCCTGGATCGCCTGGCCCGTTACGCCGACAACGTCGAGGGCATCCAGGCCTGGTTCCAACCCATCCAGGAACTGACCATCGACGACCGGATCAGCCGCACCCAGTACCAGATGACGCTGACCTCTCCCAGCCTGGATGAGTTGGAAGAATGGGCGCCCCGGCTGATCGACCGGCTGCGCGAGCTGCCGCAATTGGCGGATGTCTCCGCCGACCTGCAGAACGATGGCTTGCAGGCCTACATCGACATTGACCGTGATGCGGCCGCGCGCCTGGGCATCACCATCAGCGCCATTGATGCCGCGCTCTATGACGCCTATGCCCAGCGCCAGGTCAGCACGCTGTTCACCCAGAACAATCAGTACCGCATCGTGCTGGGCGTGCTGCCCGGTTTCGCCACGGAACCCGCCGACCTCGGGCGCCTCTATGTCGCCAGCGCTACCGGCACCCCCGTCCCGCTGGCCAGCATCGCGCGGATCAGCGAACGCCGGGCACCCGTGCTGATTTCCCATGTCGGCCAATTTCCCGCTACCACCATTTCTTTCAACCTTGCGCCCGGCGCCTCCCTGGGTGCGGCGGTCGCGGCCATCAACCAGGCACAACAGGAAATCGGCCTGCCCGCCTCGGTGGACGCTCGCTTTGCCGGTGCGGCAGAAGCGTTTTCCGAATCGCTGGCCAATACGCTGTGGCTGATCCTGGCAGCCGTCGTCACGATGTATATCGTGCTGGGCATTCTCTACGAAAGCGCCATCCACCCCATCACCATCCTGTCCACCCTGCCCTCGGCAGCGGTAGGCGCGCTGCTGGCGCTGCTGCTCACAGGCGGCGAACTCGACCTGATCGCCATTATCGGCATCATCCTGCTGATCGGCCTGGTGAAGAAAAACGGCATCATGATGATTGATTTCGCGCTGGATGCCGAACGCAACAGCGGGCTGACGCCGACTCAGGCAATACGCAGCGCCGCGCTGCAACGCTTCCGCCCCATCCTGATGACCACCCTGGCTGCCTTGTTCGGCGCCGTCCCCCTGATGTTCGCCAGCGGCGCTGGCGCAGAACTGCGGCAGCCGCTGGGGGTCGTCATGGTCGGTGGCCTGATGGTCAGCCAGGTGCTCACCATTTTCACGACCCCGGTCATTTATCTCTTCTTTGATCGCCTGACCGGCAGCCATCGGCGGTCGAACGCCAACGCAGCGCCCCGCAAGCCGGCCCACCTGCCTGACGATCCGCCGGACGGGGGCCGGCAGGCGTGAACCTGGCGCGTCCTTTTGTCCAACGGCCCATTGCCAGCATTCTGATTGCCGTGGCAATACTGCTGCTGGGCCTGCTGGCGGGCCGGCTGATGCCTGTCGCCCCGCTGCCCGCCGTGGATTTCCCCGCCATCATGGTACGCGCCAGCCTGCCCGGCGCAGACCCGGAAAGCATGGCAGCAACGGTTGCCGCGCCACTGGAACGCGCCTTCGGCAGCATTTCCGGCGTCAGCAGCATGACCTCGCGCAGCGAACAGGGTGGCACCAGCATCCTGCTGCAGTTCGACCTGTCCCGCAATATCAATGACGCCGCCCGCGACGTACAGGCCGCCATCAATACCGCCCAGGGTGAGTTGCCGGCCGGCATGCCGCAATTGCCCAGCTACTTCAAGATCAACCCGTCCCAGGCGCCTATCCTGGTACTGGCGCTCAGCTCGCCCAATCTGTCGCCCGGGCAACTGTATGATGTCGCGGCGACGGTGCTGGCGCAGAAGATCGCCCAGATACAAGGCGTGAGCGAAGTTTCCGTCGATGGCGCCGCCCTGCCTGCCATCCGCGTACAGCTGAACCCCCAGGCGCTCGCGCACAGCGGCATCGCCCTGGATGAAGTCCGCCAGGCGCTCTCGAATGCCAATCCGCTGCAGCCCAGGGGCATCATCGAAAACGATAAGCTGCGCTGGCAGGTGCAAAGTGCCGACCAGCAGAAAGAAGCGGCGCAGTATCAGGATCTGGTGATCCGCTACCAGGATGGCGCGGCCCTGCGCCTGGCCGACATTGCGACCGTCACCGATTCCGTGGAAGACCGCTATACCAGCGGCTTTCACAATCACAACCCGGCAGTCATCCTGATGGTCAGCCGCCAACCCGGCGCCAATATTGTGGCCACCATCGCCGATATCCGCGCCCAGCTGCCCGCCTTGCAGGCGCTGATCCCCTCGGACGCCACCCTGACCGTCGTTGCTGACCGCTCGCCCGGCATCCATGCGACCCTGCGCGAAGCCGGCCTCACCCTGCTGATCGCCTCTGCGCTGGTTGTCGTCGTCATTCTGGGCTTTCTCGGCAGCTGGCGGGCAGCATTGATCCCCAGCGTCGCCATTCCCATTTCCCTGGTCGGTGCCCTGGCCATCATTTATCTCTACGGCTTCTCGCTGAACAACCTCTCGGTCATGGCGCTGATCGTGGCGGCAGGGCTGGTCGTCGATGATGCCATCGTCGTCATGGAAAACATCCAGCGCCACATCGAGCGCGGCATGGCGCCACTGCCGGCGGCGATTCGCGGCGCCGGGGAAATGGGCTTTACCCTGCTAGCCATGAACCTGGCGCTCATCATGGTATTTGTCGCCATCCTCGCGCTGGGCGGCATGATCGAACGCTTCTTCCGCGAATTTTCCATTACCCTGGCGGCCGCGGTTCTGGTGTCATTGTTCCTGTCCCTCAGCCTGACACCCAGCCTGTGCGCACAATTGCTGCCCGGCCGCAGCGCCTCCGGCACGCAGCCGCGCCAGGCCGCCTGGCATGACAGGCTGTTCGCCCGTGTCCGGCAGCAATACGGCATCAGCCTGCGCTGGAGCCTGCGCCACCAGCCGCTGGCCCTGCTGGTGCTGGTCGGAGCCATGGCCCTGACGGTCGTGCTGTTCGCGGCTGCCCCCAAGGGATTTCTGCCCCAGCAGGATACCGGCCAATTGCAGGGTTTCATCCGCGGCGACGACGGTGCCTCCTTCCATGTCATGCAACCCAAGATCGAGCAATACCGCCACTTGCTGGTCAACGACCCGGCCATTGCCGATGTCATCGGCACCAGCGGCGGCGGAACGGGTGTCAGCAATGGGCGGCTGCTGATACGGCTCAAACCCCTGGGCGAACGCACCGAAACCGCCAATGAAGTGGTCAACCGCCTGCGCACCCAGCAGCCAGTCATTCCGTCCGGCATGCTGTTCCTGGCCGTGGATCAGGACATCAACCTGCCACGCTCCATGGGTAGCTCCGGCGACTATGAGTTGACCCTGCTGTCCGGCGACCTGGATTTGCTGCGCACCTGGGCACCACGGGTGCGTGAAGCGCTCATGGATACCCCCGAGCTGGTCGATATTTCACCCAGCAACAGCGATCGCACCCAGCAGATCAATCTGGAAATCGACCGCGAAGCCGCCCGCCAGCTGGGCGTGGACATGGAAGCCATCGCCGCCACGCTCAGCAACGCCTTCAGCCAGCGTCAGGTCGCCACGCTGTATAGCCCCCTGAACCAGTACCGCATCGTCATGGAACTGGATCCGCGCTATACCGGCAGGCCGGAAACCCTGGACCAGCTGCATGTGCTGGCGCGTGATGGCCGGCGCGTACCGCTCAGCGCCTTCGCCCGCTACGACTACAGCATGGTGCGTGACCGGGTGAACCATGACGGCGCCTTTGCTGCCGAAAACATCAGCTTCTCGCTTGCCGATGGCGTGTCGCTGGATACCGCCATGGCAGCCATTGACCGTACGCTGGGGGAAATCATGCTGCCCAATGAGGTGCAGGCCCGCCTGGGAGGCAATGCCGGCATGTTCCAGAGCAGCATGGATACACAACCCTTGTTGTTGCTAGGCGTACTGATCGCCGTGTATCTGGTGCTGGGCATCCTGTACGAAAGCGCCCTGCACCCGCTCACCATTCTTTCCACCCTGCCCTCTGCCGGCCTGGGCGCATTCCTGGCCTTGCGCGCCACGCAAACGGAATTCACCCTGATTGCCTTGCTGGGCCTGTTCCTGTTGATCGGCATGGTCATGAAAAATGCCATCCTGATGGTGGATTTCGCCCTCGTCGCGCAACGTCGCGGCGTTGCCGCGGCCCCTGCCATCTATGCCGCAGCCTGCCAGCGTCTGCGTCCCATCCTGATGACCAATATGGCAGGCCTGCTGGGCGCGCTGCCGCTCGCGATGGGCTCGGGAGACGGCGCGGAAATGCGGCAACCGCTGGGCATTGCCATTGTCGGCGGCCTGGCCATCAGCCAGTTGGTCACCCTGTACACCACGCCCGCCGTTTATTTGCTGATGGATCGCCTGAAACAGTGGCGGAGCCGTCCGGCACCCGCCGCCCGGCGCTGATATGATGTGCTCGCCTTCTTCGGATCTGCCTGTATGGTTCCTATGCTTCCACGCTCCCAAGCCTCCAGCTGCCCCTCCCTGCCGCCCGCAACTCGCCCCGGCTTGGCCGACCGCCGCTTGCCTGGCGCGCGCTGGCTGACGGCGCTGGCGGCGCTGGTTCTGGCAGGCTGCGTCAACGGTCCGGATTACCATCGCCCGGCAGCGCTGGAAGATATGCCGGCGACCTTTCGCCAGCTCGATGGCTGGCGTACGGCCGCACCCGGCCTGCCCCTGAGCGACACGGCCTGGTGGCAGCGCTACCAGGATCCGGTGCTGACAGATCTGCTGATCCGCATCGACAGCCATAACCAGAATCTGCTGCAAGCGGAGGCCCGCCTGCGCCAGGCCGATGCCCTGATCGGCCGCGCCCGTGCCGCCGGCCTGCCAACGGCAGGCGCCAACGCCGGCTATACCCGCAGCACCGGTGGCACAGACAACTACACCACCGGCCTGAACATTTCCTGGCTACCCGACCTCTGGGGCCGCGTGCAACGCGATGAAGAAGCCGCACAAGCTGCCGCGCAAGCCAGCGAAGCCGATGTCGCCGCCGTGCGCCTGGGCTTGCAATCCAACCTTGCGCAAGCCTATTTCCGCCTGATCACCCTGGACCGCCAAGCAGAATTGCTGGCGGCCACTGAACAGGCCTATGTACGCGCCGCAGAACTGACACGCAACCAGTACGAAGCCGGCATCAGCGCCAGGGCCGATGTCGTCCTAGCGGAAACCCAGCTTGAACAGGTTCGGGCCCAGCGCTACAACATCGCCTGGCAGCGCGCCCAGAACGAGCACGCCATCGCCGTCCTGGCTGGCGCAGCGCCCTCTACGCTGCAACTTGCTCCCCGGCAAGCCTTGCCCGCGCTGCCGCCCTTGCCGGAAGCCCTGCCTGCCACTCTGCTGGAGCGGCGCCCTGACATTGCCGTGGCGGAACGCAATATGGCCGCTGCCAATGCCCGCATCGGCGTCGCGGCCAGCGCCTGGTTCCCGGATCTCACCCTGAGCACCTCGGGCGGATTCCAGCACAACAGCCTGAATCATTGGCTGACCGCCCCCAGCCGCGTCTGGTCGCTGGGCCCGGCCCTGGCACTGACGCTTTTCGATGGCGGCGCGCGGCAGGCCACACTGGAACATGCGGAGGCTGCCTACGACGAACAGGTCGCGCGCTACCGCCAGACCGTGCTGGAAGCATTGCGCGAAACCGAGGATGCCCTGGCCGCGCTGCGCACCCGCGCACAGGAAATCGAGCGTCAGGAAAAAGTGGTGGCCCTGGCAGAAGAAAACCTGAGGCTCGTCATGAATCGCTACCAGGCCGGGATTGTCACTTACCTGGAAGTGACGACCGCCCAGACCACTGAGCTCAATGCCCGCAACACCCTGTTCGCGCTGCAAGGTGAGCAGCTGGCTGCCAGCGTCCAGCTGATCGCCGCACTCGGCGGCGGCTGGTCGGATAGCACCTTGCAGCCCGAGCCCGCCGCCACACCGCCAGACCAGGCATCCTGACATCGGCAAACGGGCCGGGCTAGGTTCGGTAGGCTTGAATCGGGTTGGTTGGGTTCAGCAGGCCAACCCGGACCCGCCGACATTGGCGGCACGCTGCCCGCGCAGCCTATACCCCCAGGCACAACGCCAGTTTGAACCTGACGTCGCGTTGCAGCTGCTGCGGCCGCAAGCTGCCTTCCTGCGTGGAGAAACGCACCCAGATCATGTGCTTGTTGGCGCTGATATCCGGAAAGACCCCGTCGCTGCTATCAACCCAGACACGCAGCAGGTGACCCGCCTTGCCATGCAGCATCTGCCGGTACGCCCCCGCATGCGCCACCTCTTCCTGGATTTCCCCGCCCCGGCGCAATAAATCCAGCAGCAGATCCAGCGCCTCGCGCATCACGGAAAAAGGTGCGATCCAATGCTGCAAATCTGCGCAACGCGCCGCCTCGTCCTTGGCCTGCCAGGCACGATAGGACGGCATATCCACATGCGTCGTCCCGCCCAGCACGGCCATGCGGCCTCGCAAACTGGCCAGCCATTCGTTTTCACGCAACAGCTGGCTGGCCCGCGGCTGGCGAAACAGCTGCCCGGCCACCCGCTCCAGCGCCGCCAGTGTTTCATCCAGCACTTCGGGCGCGACATCCGGGTGCTCGCGCAGTGCCAGCAGCGCCTGGCGCTGCCGCTCGATATCCTGCAGCAGCCCGCCTTTCAGGTCAGTGCGTTCCGTCGCTTCGATCAGTTCGAACAAGGCACCCATGGCCTGTTGATGCAGGCGTGAATCACCGGGCTGGGAAAAATAGAACAGGCGGTCGAACAGGGATTCCAGCCGCAGGAACGCGCGTATGCGTTCATTGAATGGGTATTCGTATAAAGTCACTCGCCTCGGCACCCCTGTTGTTCGGGCCGGCCTTGCCGGCTGATTCAACCCTCGCAATCCCAAGCATAAGCCAAGCTGCCGCGTCTTCGGCAGAATGTCCCAAAAAGCGTTCTTTTCCGTGGCACATCCTGCGACTGGCGCCGGATGCTTCGGGCAGAACACACCGCCTGGCGACTACCTGCCAACTACCGGCCAGCCTGCAGACTGGACATCCATTGCTCATGGACGCGACGCACGCGCTGTAGCAAGTCTGCTTCGGATGTCATCCCGTCATTCAGAATGACATCATGCGCAACCGCCAGGCGCTCATCGCGCGTCGCCTGTGCGTTCATGATACGCCTGATGGTTTCGGGCGTCAGCCCGCTGCGCGAACGGACCCTGGCGACTTGCGTCTCCGGGTCACAATCGACCACGCACACCCGGCCCACACGCTCACGCCAATCCCCGGACTCCACCAGCAGCGGCACAACAGCCACCCGGTACGAACCGGGCACCTGCGCCAGCTGGCGCTGTGTTTCGGCACGGATCATGGGATGCAGGATCGCTTCCAGCACCTGCCGTACGCCAGGATCGGCAAACACCTGCGCACGCATCCAGTCTCTATCCATGGCGCCATCCGGGCGCATGACCTGCGCGCCGAACTCGGCCCGCAACAGCGGCA
The DNA here is from genome assembly GCF_965139615.1 of Kerstersia similis. Taxonomy (NCBI): domain Bacteria; kingdom Pseudomonadati; phylum Pseudomonadota; class Betaproteobacteria; order Burkholderiales; family Alcaligenaceae; genus Kerstersia; species Kerstersia similis. The sequence goes on along the minus strand of NZ_CBCSIQ010000011.1, from coordinate 102,976 downwards.
TCGCCGCCCCATCCGCTGCGGTCAGCTCGTGCGCCACCACATCGGTGTCCACCACGCCTGCGCCCCACTGCGCAAGCAGGGCGGCGACCTTGCTCTTGCCAGAACCAATGCCGCCGGTAAGCCCCAGTGTCAGCCGGTTCCCGCCAGTGTCGTCAGGCAGCCAAACCCCGGCTGCCACCTGTGCAGCATCTTTCATGGTGCCCCCATCCACAACAGTACGGCCGCGCCCGCCCAGGCCAGATGCACCCCGAAAGGCTGAGCAGTTCGCAGGCCGGCCCGCCGGGTTGCAATCAGCCACAGGCCATAGGCCAGGCCGGATACGGCGGCGATCAGGATCAGCTGCGGCAAGGCTGCCAGGCCAACCCACGCGCCCAGTGCCGCCAACAGCTTGAAATCCCCATGGCCCATGCCCTCACGCCCGGTGGCCAGGCGAAAACCGTGAAACAGCAGCCAGAGACAGCCATAGCCTGCCACCGCCCCCAGCAATGCATGGTGTAAAGGCACCCAGCCGGAGGCCAGATTGAACAGCAAGCCGGCCCACAGCAAAGGCTGCGTCAGGGTATCCGGCAACAGCATGTCGCGGGCGTCGATCATGGCTAGCAGCAACAGTGTCCACAGGCAAACCAGTATGCATAGCCCGCCCCAGTTCAAACCAAAGCGCCAGGCGCACAACTCCGCCAGCGCCACGGCGACAAGGAGCAGCACAGCCCGTGCCGGGCGCGCCAGCGGCTGCAAGGGCGGCGAGGCAAACCGATCCTGCACGCCAGGTTCCTGGCCCTGCTGCGCCTGCAGCCAATCCTGCGCGTGCCATGCCCATTCATGCTGCATGTGCCACGGCAGCCAGGCCGCCAGGCGCACGAGCAGCGGCGTCACGGCCAAGCCTGCCACCAACGGCAGCAGCCACGCGGCCCAAACGGGTAGATTCCATGTTTCCCACATGGTTTGGGATGATAACAGTGCATCCCCGCCGCCGAATGCGTAGAATTGTCACTTGAGACCTTCCTGTTTTGCCCATGCGGCACACGCCAGACTTGCGACACTGGCAAGCAGGAGCCTGCAGTCAGACCTTGAGCTTTTCACTGACCATCATGCGAACCATGCCCCTGCCATTCCGGCGCACCCGCCATGCCTTGACACCGCTCGCTGCCGTCTTCGGCGGCGCGCTGCTGCTGTCGGCCTGTGCCAGCAACCCCGACAGCGCCTACGCCCCCCGGACGGAAAACAGCGCGACCGACGCGCGCAACCAATACCAGGACTTCCGCGGCCGCGAAGCCGTGCGGGCGCCCAGCCAGCTGCAAATCTCGCTGGACCGCAGCAACATCCGGAAGAACACCCAAGCCAACGCCAGCGCCAGTGCAGCCGAAGCCGAAGCACAGGCGCAAAGCGGCGACACGCCGCCGGACATCGTCGCCGCGCCGGGCGATGGTCCTCCCGTCCTGCCCGAACCTGCCTACGAAGGCTCGCCCTGGCTGCGTGATACGCAAACCTACCTCGGTACCGTGCCCTGCTTTACGGGCGATGCCTCCTGCCGGGCGCAAAAGGTCACCCTGACCCTGTCTCCCAATGGCCGCTGGCGCAGCCGCACCATTACCATCGACCCGCCTTCCAATCCGCCGGAAACCTATACGGATCAGGGTTGCTGGCGTGCATCCGGGGAAAATCGCGAGCGCGTGACCCTCTACAACACCGAACGCACCCAATCCATCGCCAGCTTCAGCTTCAGCCATGGCAATGCGCTGATCCTGCGCCAGTTGCATGACCAGGGCAGCCGACTGACCTATCGCCTGTCGCGCCAGCCCGAAATCGACCCGATCAGTGAATTGGGCCAGACCGCACCGGATTGCCACGTCGTCCCCTGAGCGGCACCCGCAGCACGGCGCTGAATCATGCACGCAGCGCCTGAACCCTTCCCGGCGCGGCCTGCTGGCCGCGCCCATCGCCACCCTCCCGCCCGTCGCCCGACCCGCACCTGCGCGGCATGACATTGCGGCGGCTTTCTCCCTGCCTTATCGCTACACCGCTACATGTTCACCTTGCTCGCCACGGAAAAACGCGCACTCGCCGGTCTCTCCGGCATGTTCGCCATCCGCATGCTGGGGCTGTTCCTTGCCCTGCCCGTCCTGAGCCTTTATGCCGCCGACCTGCCGGGTGCCACCCCGGCGCTGATCGGCCTTGCCCTGGGCATCTACGGCATCACCCAGGCCGTGCTGCAAATTCCCTTCGGCCTGCTCTCCGACCGCTATGGCCGGAAATTCATGATAGCCATCGGCCTGGCCTTGTTCCTGGCAGGCAGCATCATCGCCGCCCAGGCCGAAAGCATGACGGGCCTGATCCTCGGGCGCGCACTGCAAGGCGCAGGTGCGGTATCCGGCGTCATCCTCGCCCTGCTGGCCGATCTCACCCGGGAATCCGTGCGCACGCCAGCCATGGCGCTGATCGGCCTATCGGTCGCCCTGTCTTTCGGGATTGCCATGACGGTTTCGCCCATCATTGCCGCCAATCATGGGCTTTCCGGCGTTTTCTGGTTCACGGCTGGGCTGGCTCTGCTGAGCCTGTTCGCCTTGTGGCGCATTGTCCCGGATGCCCCGCAGGCCGTTCGGCACCGCGACGTCTCCATGGATTTCGGCATGCTTGGCAGCACCCTGGCCCGGCCGGAGCTGCTGCGCCTGAATCTTTCCGTCTTTGTCCTGCATTTCACCCTGATGGCCGTCTTCATGGGCGTCCCCACCCTGCTGGAACAAAGCGGCACGCCCGCCGCACGCCACGGCTGGATCTATCTGCTGGTGATCATGCTCTCCATCCTGGCATTGATTCCGCTGATGACCCTGGCCGAGCGGCGCAACAAGGTGCGCGCCATCATGTTGCTGGCTATCGCGCTGACCACCGTAAGCACGGCAGCCATGGGGCAATTGCACAGCCACTATGGCGTCATTGCGCTGCTGTGGAGTTTCTTCATCGGTTTCAACCTGCTGGAAGCCATGCTGCCTTCCCTGCTGAGCAAACTGGCGCCTGCGGGCGCCAAAGGCACGGCCATGGGCGCCTACTCTACCTGCCAATTCCTGGGAACGTCCCTGGGCGCCATCCTGGGCGGCCGCCTGGCCCAAAGCTACGGGTTGGAAGCCATTTTCATGATGACCGCAGGCCTGGGCATTCTATGGTGGCTGCTCATGCTGGGCATGAAAGAACCGCCACGGGTTTCCGCCGCCACGCTACGTCTGCAGCAGCCGCTGGCAGAGGCAGACCTCCCGGCGCTGCAAGCGCGCCTGCAGGCCGTGCCCGGCGTGCAGGAAGTCATGCTGGCTGCCGGCGAATGCGTGGTCTATCTCAAGACGGAACGCGGCCAGTTCCAGCGTGCCGATGCCGCCGCCGCCCTCGGGGATCTGGCAGGCGAATAAAGACCCCTGGCCAAGCCCCTGCGGGCTGGCCGTGTCCAGACGCAAACCCGGGCTTGCCCCCTTTTGGAAGCACTATGAAAAAACGCTGCTGCCCGGCCGGGCAGCAGCGTTTTCTACTTCTGGCGCGCCTTCATGGCGCTCATACCGGCTGGTAATCCACCGCCAGCGCTATGCAGAGCACCACGACAATGATGATGGAGATCCAGAACACGCGTCGCGCCCAGGCATTGATGTCCTTCGTGCGCCAGCCTTGCAGACTCACCCATAACCAGTAAAGCGACATCCCGCCGACTGCCACGGTATAGATCCAGCCGACATAGCCTGCCAGCGGCAACGTGAAAACCGATAGCAGGAACAGCACCACGAAACCGACGATATGGCGCCGCGCGGCGTCCACCCCCAGTTTCACCGGCAGCACCGGCACACCCGCCACCCGATAATCGGCATGCCGGAAAATACCGATGGCGTAGGAATGCGGCACTTGCCAAAGGCAGAAGATCAGCAACAGGAACCAGGCGCCGGCATCCAGCTGGCCACGCACTGCCAGATACCCGATGACGGGCGGCGCAGCACCGGAAAAACTGCCGAAAATCGTGGAAGACGCCCAGCGGCGCTTGGTGCAGAGGCTATACACGCCCACGTACACCACGAAACCTATCAGGGCGAAAACGAAGGCCAGAACGTTGGTCAGGCAATACAGAATCGCCAGGCCGGCCAGCCCGAGCAGCGTACCGTAAGCCAGGCCGGCGGGGCCGGAAATGCGCCCCACCACAAATGCCCGGTTGCGCGTACGCGTCATCCGGGCATCTATGTCCTGGTCGATGTAGTTGTTGAATACGCAGCCTGATGCAATGACCAGTGCGACACCCAACAAGGTGGACAGGAACAAAGCCCAGTCCACCTTTCCCTGCGAGGCCAGCAGGAAACCGCCAGCGACAGAAACCAGATTGCCGTAGATGATCCCGGGCTTCGTGACCTGCAGGTAGTCCTTAAGCATTACACGACTTCGAATCAGCCCGCTTAATACACCATCATGTTGTCATGCACGTGGATCATGATCCAGATGGAGCCAACAACAACGATGAATAGCGTGATGACCGTGTAAATGAAAGCCATCGAGTTCCAGAGCTGCCCGGAGGACGTGCTCAGGTGCAGGAAGAAAACCACCTGAACCAACACCTGCAGGATGGCGCATACGCCCAGAACCGCGAGCAGGGCACCATTACCCAGGATGTGATTGCCTGCCACCCGCTCCATCACCAGCCAGAACGGAATGGCCGTGAAGATGACGGACAGAATGAAGCCGAGGATATACGACTTGGTATTGCCGTGGCTGGCGCCGAAGGAATCGACATGATTGTCGTGAGCCATCAGAGCACTCCAAACAGGTAAACAAAGGTAAAGACGCAGACCCAGACGATGTCCAGGAAGTGCCAGAACAGGCTGAAGCAGCTCAAGCGCGTGTAGTTCGTCGCCGTCACACCCTTGGTCTTGACCTGATGCATCAGAACCAGGATCCAGAGCAGACCGATGGTCACGTGCAGACCGTGCGTACCGACCAGCGTGAAGAACGCCGACAGGAAGGCGCTGCGATCCGGGCCGTAGCCTTCGGAGATCAGATGGCGGAACTCATAGAGTTCGATGGCAACGAAGCCCGCACCCAGCAGGAAGGTGATGAACAGCCAGAACACCACGCCGTTGACGGCCTTCTGGCCGCCTTTGTGGCGGGCCAGCATGGCCAGGCCGGAGCTCAGGCTGCTGACCAGCAGGAACGCGGTATTGAGCAGGATCAGGTCCAGGTTGCCGCTGAAGACTTCCTTGCTGGTGGGGCCATCAGCGAAACTGCGGCCCAGCACAGCATAGACAGCGAACAAGCATCCGAAGATGATCAAGTCCGTCATCAGGTAGATCCAGAAGCCCAGAACCGTGTTCTCGCCACTGTCGTGGTGCGCATGGTCGTCATGACCGCCATGCGCCGCATTGTTTTTCAGGACATCACTAGACATGACTTAGGCCGCCTGCTGTTTCAGTCGTTGATAGTACTCGTTCTCGATGCGCTCGACCTCGGCCGCAGGGACCCAGTAGTCGATGTCGTCATCATAGGAACGCACGATGAAGGTAACGATGGAGCCGACGAAGCCGACGATGGCCAGCCACCAGATGTGCCAGACCAGAGCGAAGCCCATGGCCAGCAGGAAGGCGCTGATGATCAGGCCCACACCGGTGCTGCGCGGCATGTGGATATCTTCGTACTTGGCAGGACGCTGACGGAACGTACCGTCTTCCTTGGCCTTGACCACCGGCTCCAGATCGTCGATATAAGGCACGACGGCGAAGTTGTAGAACGGCGGCGGCGAGGAAGTCGCCCATTCCAGCGTACGGCCATCCCATGGGTCGCCGTTGACATCCGCCAGCTTCTTGCGCTGGAAGATACTGACGATCACCTGGATGAACTGGCAGGCAATACCCAGCAGCACGATACCGGCACCGGCGAACGCCACCCACAGGAACGGCACCCACGGTTCGTAGTCCGTCGTGTTCATGCGGCGAGTCATGCCCATGAAGCCCAGGATGTACAGCGGCATGAAGGCCACGTAGAAACCGATCAGCCAGCCCCAGAATGCGCCCTTGCCCCAGAACTCGTTGAGCTTGAAGCCGGTTGCCTTCGGGAACCAGTACGCGAAACCTGCGATGTAGCCGAACACCACGCCACCGATGATGGTGTTATGGAAGTGGGCGATCAGGAACAGACTGTTGTGCACCACGAAGTCAGCAGCAGGCACCGACATCAGCACGCCGGTCATACCGCCAATGGCGAAGGTGATCAGGAAGCCCAGCGTCCACATGATGGGCACCGAGAAACGGACACGACCGCCATACATGGTAAAGACCCAGTTGAAGATCTTCACCCCTGTCGGGATTGATATCAGCATCGTCATGATGCCGAAGAAGGCATTGACGTTGGCCCCCGCACCCATCGTGAAGAAGTGGTGCACCCAGACGATGAACGACAGGAAGGCAATGGCCATCGTGGCATAGACCATCGACTTGTAGCCGAACAAGCGCTTGCCGGAGAACGTGGACACCACTTCGGAGAAGATACCGAAGGCTGGCAGCACCAGAATATAGACCTCAGGGTGACCCCAGATCCAGATCAGGTTCACGTACATCATGGGGTTGCCGCCCATGTCGTTCGTGAAGAAGTGCATGCCCAGGTAGCGGTCCAGCGACAGCATGGCCAGGGTGGCGGTCAGCACCGGGAAGGCTGCGACGATCAGGATGCTGGAGCACAGGACGGTCCAGGTGAACACCGGCATCTTCATCAGGTCCATGCCAGGGGCACGCATCTTCAGGATGGTGACGATGAAGTTCACGCCGGTCAGCAAGGTACCCAGGCCTGATATCTGGAGACTCCAGATATAGTAATCGACCCCGACCCCCGGGCTCATTTCGATCCCCGACAGCGGCGGGTAAGCCAGCCAGCCCGTCGTGGCGAATTCACCGATACCCAGCGACACGTTGACCAGCGCCACGCCGACCACGAACAGCCAGAAGCTGAGCGAGTTCAACAGCGGGAAGGCCACATCGCGCGCGCCGATCTGCAGCGGCACGATGATGTTCATCAGGCCGGTCATGAAGGGCATGGCCATGAAGAAAATCATGATCACGCCGTGCGCGGTGAAAATCTGGTCGTAGTGCTCGGGGTGGAGATAACCTTCGTTACCGCCGGTAGCGACTGCCAGCTGGCTGCGCATCATGATGGCGTCCGCGAAACCGCGGATCAGCATCACCAGGGCAACCAGGATGTACATGATGCCGATCTTCTTGTGATCGACGGTGGTGAACCACTCTTTCCAGAGCCACTTCCAGCGGCCCAGGAAGGTCACCAGAAGTACCAGGGCGACGATACCCGCCGCAGCGCCCGCAGCAGCGGACAGTGCGATGGGATCATGCGGAATGGCGTTGAGTGTGAGTTTTCCGAAAATAGGATCGGTGGGGATCGCATTCGGAGAGATATTTTCTAGCATTGCTGAGTCCTCGCTACCCTACTAGTGCTGGACGGCGGCGCCATGCGCCTGGCCATCATGCTGCGCGCCTTCGACGGCGGCATTCTCGCCCTGACCAGCGGCGGGCTGTTCCGCAGCGCCATGTTCGGCACCGGCGGCATGCTCCGCAGCGGCGGGAGCCGGTGCGTCCTGACGCGGCTGGTGATGATGCTGGCGCTGGCTGGTACCTTCCGCCTTGACCTTCTCGACCAGATCGGGATCCATGCGGCCACCCATGTAGGTGTCGAGGATCTGCTGGAACATGCCAGGCTGCACCGAACCGAAATACTCCGGCTTGTTATTGCGGCTCTTGACCATCAGCTGGTCGTAGCTGGCGTCGTTCAGCACGGCAGGCGACTGGCGCACCTTGTCCACCCACTGATCGAACTCGACGTCAGACACGGCGTAGGTCTGGAAGCGCATCCCGGAGAAACCCGCACCGCTGTAGTTCGTCGATTGGCCGAAGTACGTACCCGGCTCATTGGCGATCAGGTGCAACTGGGTCTGCATGCCGGCCATGGCGTACACCATGCCGCCGAGCTGCGGAATATTGAAGGCGTTCATCGCCGTGGCCGAAGTAATGTCGAAGCGCACGGGACGATCAACCGGAATGGCGATCTCGTTGATCGTGGCGATGTTCTGTTCCGGGTAGATGAACATCCACTTCCAATCCAGCGACACAACCTGGATCGGCAGCGTCGGCTTGTCGGATTCGATCGGGCGATACGGATCAAGCTTGTGCGAAGTGATGTAGGTAACGTAGGCAAGGAAAGCGATGATCAGACAGGGAATGCCCCAGACCACCACTTCAATCGCCGTCGAGTGCGACCACTTGGGACGATATATCGCCTTCGTGTTGGAAGCGCGGTACTTCCAGGCAAACAGCACTGTCAACACCAATGCGGGAATCACCGCAATCAGCATCAAGCCAAAAGCCTGGTAAATCAGGGCGGCCTGCTGCTGTCCGATCTCACCCTTGGAGTTCAGCACCACGGCTTCGCTGCAGGCAGCGAGCACAACAGCAGCTAACGCTACTGAGAAAATACCTAATAGTCTCTGTTTCATTTCACAACCCTGACGGCAGGCCCCTTTCGTTGCATCACTTGACCTATATGGAAACTGTGGCCACCACAAACGAAGTCCCAGTCAGAGTCCCTATCCGCCCCCATGACAGCTTGCGGCTCAGGGCCGCCAACCAGGGCGGAGAACGCTTGCAGGGCAAGGCGCTTCAAAAGTGGCGATGGAGCAAAACCGGCGATGACGACACACTGGCGACAGGCAATAGCCGACGCACCGCGTCACCGTCGCGGCGCCCGCATCATAGCAACAAATCGAAAGAAACTGTACCTCTGCAATGGTTTTTGGCGTTATCCCCTACTTTAATTAGGGTTTTTTCTTTGCTGTCAGCATACCGGGGTTAAACACCGCATTGCCGCTATACGACCTGACCGGCGCAAGGCCGGCTGCAGCCGCGCCAGATGGTGCTGCACCGGCTGGCAAAACACTGCCGCACAGCCGGCAGCAGCAAGGCTGCAATCCTCCGGCATCGCGCCCCTCGTGCTGTGGATAAACCTGTGCACAACTTCTCTCAGACCAACCCCCGGCGCTCGTACCGTAGCAGGCAGTCGGGCTTGCCAGCTGCACGCCTGCCCGCACCGCATCCGGCTCGGCCAGCCGCAGGGCGCCTCCGGCGATCAAGGCATCAGACACCCGCTGCGGCTGTACACCATACCAGCTGTGCACCAGCTCAACGGCATTGCGCACGCCCAGCTTGCTGAAGATCCGGGCGCGGTGCTTTTCCACGGTACGCATGGAAATACCCAGGTCGATAGCGACAACCTTGTTCGATCGTCCTGCCGCGATGTATTCCAGTACCTGCCGCTCCCTTGCCGTCAGGCCCTGCCGCTCCCGCTCGCGGCCTGCTTCCTGTCGCCACCTGCCGCCACCCCATGCCGCCATGCCCACCTCCCTGAAAGAGGCTTCATTCTGTCACCGGCCCCTGCGGGCGGGTAACTGTCAGTTCTGACAGGACGGAATCCACCCATCAGGCGGCACAAACCGCGCGGCAAGGCGCATCATCGGAAGGGCGGCGCTGCGCCCGGCCCTGGCAGGCCGCAGCCCCCAGGCCGTGGCGGCAGCCTCAATAGCTGTCGTGCAAGCCGGCTTCGTTCTGTGCCGGCGCATACGTCAGGCGGACATAGATGGGCGCATAGGGCTCGGCCTGCGTAATTTCCAGCAAGGACTCGCGCGCCAGCTCCAGCATGGCAAGAAAATGCACCACGATGACTGCCGCAGGCTCGCCCATCTCCAGCCGTTCGACGAACAGCGCCGTGAACTCCATGAAGCGCACATCGCCGAGACGGCGCAGGATGTGCGTCATGTGCTCCCGCACCGATAGCTGTTCGCGCGTGATCTGGTGGCTGGCATTGAGCTGGGCGCGCTTGAGGATATCGGCCCAGGCAGCGCGCAGATCCTCGACACTGACGTCGGGCAGGGCCCGCGACACGCTGATATCCGGAAAGGCCTGGGCTCGCTGGAAATCACGCCCCAGCACCGGCAGTTCCGACAACTCGCGCGCGGCGAGCTTCATGCGTTCATATTCCAGCAAGCGTCGCACCAGTTCAGCGCGCGGATCTTCGACTTCCTCGTCGGTATCCGCCTTGCGCACCGGCAGCAACATGCGCGACTTGATTTCTATCAGCATGGCAGCCATCAACAGGTATTCGGCTGCCAGTTCAAGGTTCTGCGCACGTATCTGCTCGATATAGGACAAATACTGGCGCGTGACTTCCGCCATCGGGATATCCAGCACATTGAAATTCTGCTTGCGTATCAGATATAGCAGCAGATCCAAGGGCCCCTCGAAGGCTTCCAGGAACACCTCCAGCGCTTCCGGCGGGATGTAGAGATCCTGGGGAATGGAAAACAGCGGCTCGCCGTACAGCCGCGCCAACGCCACGTGATCCACCACTTCAGGCGTTGAATCCTGTGCAGGATTCATAAGCGCGTCCATGTCCTGCGGCGCCGCCGTAGCCATGGGGAATCAGTCGTTTTGATAGACGTAGGGGCGCTGGGGCACGCGTGCAGCGCGCAGGCGATCCTGCAGTTCCAGATCCTGCGGCTTGTCCCACAGACGGGCGCGGCCTTCCAGCTGGCGCTCCTCCGTGCCTGGGTGCTTATCGCGGTACTGGTGGAGGAACTGGGTGATTTCAGACTCGTAACAGGTTGGCTTGCTCATGGTGACTCCAGCAGCGGGCTTTTCAAGAAAAATCGGCAAACATAGCGCATGCTACCGGCACGGCCCTCTGCACACAGAGGCCAGCCAGGCGCCATGCGACGGCCAACACGGCGGGAAACCCTGCTGCCAGCCCGCTGAAGCGGCAATATTTCCCTATCCCCTGATTCTACCAACCGCCACCCCACTTCCCAAGACCAGCCCATTTACAATGTCGTCCATGACGCCATCAGATACCGACCGTCTCTCTCGCAGCCCGGACAGCCTGCAAGCCAGGATGATTCCTTATATCGTCGGCTGCGCGCTGTTCATGCAGATGCTCGACGCCACGGTCGTCGCTATCGCGCTGCCCGCCATGGCCAAGGCCTTCGGCACTACGCCGGTGCGGATGAACATACTCATCACCACCTATCTGTTGACTGTGGCCGTCTTCGTCCCCATCAGCGGCTGGGCCGCCGACCGCTTTGGCGCCAAGCGCGTTTTCCAAAGCGCCATCCTGCTGTTCACGCTCAGCTCCACGGCCTGTGCCATCGCGCCGTCCATTTCCTGGCTGGTCGCAGCGCGGGCACTCCAGGGGTTGGCAGGGGCCATGATGGTGCCCGTTGGCCGGGTCATCCTGCTGCGTACCGTGCCCAAGTCACGGCTGGTGAACGCCATGTCGCTGCTGTCCATGCCTGCGCTCATCGGCCCCGTCATCGGCCCCTTGCTGGGCGGCATGCTGGTGACCTACGCGTCCTGGCACTGGATCTTCCTGATTAATATCCCGATCGGCATCCTGGGCCTGGTGCTGGTGCACCATTTCATCAAGGAAGCGCCGACACTGGATCGCACACCGCTGGATCTGCTCGGCTTTCTGCTGAGCGCCATCTGCCTCGCATCGCTGGTCAGCGCCTTCGATGCCATCGGCCATGGCAGCCTGAGCCCCCTGCAGCTTCTGCTGCTGGTCGCCGTCGGCGTTGCCTGCGGGCTGCTCTACATGCTGCACGCGCGACGCGCGCCTCACCCTATCATCGACCTGCGGCTGATGCGCCTGCCCTCCTTCCGCATCGCCACGCTAGGCGGCAATCTCTGCCGTTTTGCCGTCGGCGGTTCGCCCTTCCTGCTGGTGCTGCTGCTGCAAGTCGGTTTTGGCCGGACAGCCATGGAAGCCGGCATGGTGACCTTTGCCGGCGCAGCCGGCGCCTTGCTGATGAAACTGGTCGCCACCCCGCTCATCAAGCGCTACGGTTTCCGTCGCGTGCTGTCGGCCAATGCCCTGCTGACTGGCCTCTTCATCGTGGCCTGTGCAGCCTTTACCGCCAGCACCCCGGCCTGGGTCATGATCGTCGTCCTGCTGCTGGGGGGCTTCTTCCGCTCACTGCAATTCACGGGCGTCAATTCCCTGACCTATGCAGAGGTCGGCCATGCCGACATGAGCCGTGCCAGCAGTTTCGCCGCCATGGCCCAACAGCTGGGCATCAGCCTGGGTGTCGGTGTGGCGGCCGCCACCATCAACGTTTCCATGCGCCTGCGGGGCGATACCAACCTCGCCCAGCCCGATATCATGGCGGGGTTCGTCGCCATCGGCCTGCTGTGCGTGGCCTCCGCGCTTTCGTTCCGGCGCCTGCCAGCAGATGCCGGCGCGCAACTGGAAAAACGCAACTGACCGGCAAGGCGGGCCGGTTCCCGCCAGGAGACTCGCCATGCCTCACGCCCAAGCCTCTTACCTGCTCGCCCTGGATCAGGGCACGACGAGCTCGCGCGCCATTGTCTTTGATGCCGAGGGCCAGGTCTGCGGGCTGGGGCAACAGGAAATCCGCCAGTTCTATCCACACTCCGGCTGGGTCGAACACGATCCCATGGAAATCTGGCGCAGCCAGCTCGACACCGCGCGGACGGCCCTGCGCAATGCCAGGCTGAGCGCGGCAGATATTGCCGCCATCGGCATCACCAACCAGCGAGAAACCACGATTCTGTGGGAACGTGCCACCGGCCGGCCACTGGGGCGCGCCATCGTCTGGCAGGATCGCCGCGCAGCAGCCATCTGCGAGCGCCTGCGCGCTGCGGGGCATGAGGACTTCCTGCGCCAGCGCACCGGCCTGCCGCTGGACGCCTACTTTTCCGGCGTGAAACTGGCCTGGATGCTGGAAAACATTCCCGGCGCCCGCGCTGCCGCAGAACGTGGCGAACTGGCTTTCGGCACCGTGGATACCTGGCTGACCTGGCAATTAACCGGCGGCGCGCTGCACCGCACCGACCCCAGCAACGCAGCGCGTACCCTGCTGTTCGACCTGCACACGCAGGACTGGAGCGACGAGTTGCTGGCCTGCCTGGACATTCCGCGCAGCCTGCTGCCCGAAGTGTTGCCCAGCAGCGCGCTGGTGGGCCGTGCGCTGGCCGAACATTTCGGCGGCGCCATTCCCCTGGGAGGAATGGCCGGCGACCAGCAGGCCGCTACCTTCGGGCAGGCCTGCCTGGAACCCGGCATGGCCAAGAATACCTATGGCACCGGTTGCTTCATGCTGATGAACGTCGGCAATGCCCCCCGGCTTTCAACGCAGAAGCTGATTTCCACGATCGGCTGGACGCTGGCCGATGGCCGCACCAGCCATATGCTGGAAGGCAGTGTGTTCGTGGCTGGTGCAGCCGTGCAATGGCTGCGCGACGGCCTGGGGCTCTTCAGCCAGGCAGGCGATATCGAAGCCCTGGCCGCCAGCGTTGCGGATTGCAGCGACACCTACCTGGTGCCGGCCTTCACCGGTCTGGGCGCTCCCTATTGGGACCCTTATGCTCGCGGTACGCTGGTCGGCCTGACCCGCGGCACCACCCGCGCCCATATTGCCCGGGCGGCACTGGAAGCCATCGCCCTGCAAAGTGCCGATGTGCTGGACGCCATGCACCAGGATAGCGGCATCGCCCTGACTGAACTGCGTGTGGATGGCGGCGCCGCGCGCAATGATCTGCTGATGCAGATGCAGGCCGACTTCCTCGGCATCCCGGTGGTACGCCCACGGGAACTGGAATCCACGGCGCTGGGTGCGGCGGCGCTGGCCGCGCTGGCCTGCGGCCTCTGGCAGGATCAAAGCCATGTGGCCCGCCGCTGGCAGGCGGAAAAATGCTTTGAGCCCCGCTGGGATACGGATCAACGGCTAGCCAAGCTGCGGCGCTGGCGCCAGGCCATCGCGGTCAGCCGCCAATGGCAGGCAGGCACCGACTGACCCCTGGGCCGGCAACAGCCGGCCTGGCGCAGCGGCCATACCTGTTCATGACGCCATGACGCCCTGCCAGGCACGCGCCCGCCAGTCGTTCAGGATTCCCGCGAACCCTGCCATTGCGGTCCGCCGACGTCGATGCCGAACATTTCCAGCATGCGTGCAACGGTGTGATCCACCATTTCTTCGATGGACGCCGGCCGGTGGTAGAACGCCGGCAGCGGCGGGAAAACGATGCCGCCCATTTCCGTCACAGCGGTCATGTTGCGCAGATGCGCCAGATTGAAAGGCGTTTCCCGCACCATCAGCAACAGGCGACGACGCTCTTTGAGCGTGACATCCGCCGCCCGCGTGATCAGATTGTCTGACAATCCATGCGCAATCGCTGCCAGCGAGCGCATGGAGCAAGGTGCAACAATCATGCCAGCTGTATCAAAGGCGCCACTGGCGAGCGTCGCCCCGACATCGCGGATGTTGTAGGACACATCAGCCAGCGCCTGCAATTCGCTGCGGCCGATATCCAGTTCATGCTTGAGATTCAGCACCCCGCTGGCGGAAATCACCAGATGGGTTTCGACATCAGGCACCTCCCGCAGCAATTGCAGCAGGCGCACCGTGTACAGGGCGCCCGTCGCGCCCGTCATGCCTATGACCAAGCGGCGGCGCCCCGTGCGGCTCACTGCGTGGCCCCTGCCTCGTCGAGCAGCGTCTTGAGCTCGCCGCTGGCATGCATCTCGCCCATGATGTCGGAGCCACCAACGAACTCACCCGCCACGTACAGCTGCGGAATCGTCGGCCAGTTGGAGTATTCCTTAATGCCCTGGCGCACCTCGGCGTCTTCCAGCACATTGACGGTCACCAGTTTCTTGACGCCACAGGCCTTCAGGATCTGAATGGCCTTGCCGGAAAAACCGCACTGCGGAAACTGTGCGGTTCCCTTCATGAACAGCACCACGGGATGACCCGTCACTGTTTCGCGGATAAAAGATTGGACGTCGCTCATATCAGGCTCGCTAAAAAATACCCCACGCGGCACCATCGGCTACCCTCAAACGGGGCATTGTTGCCTTGGCATAACGCGGGCATTGGGCCAGGGCGGCATTGCCTCGTACCGCACGGCGTGAAAAAACAGGAAATTATAGGTAACCACCAGAAATACGGTCTATTCCCGCAAGGTCTGCATGGCTATTCACACGGAGGAATCCGGCACCGGACAGGATTTCCCTGACTGCCGGCGCCTGATCCCACCCATGTTCCAACCACAAGGCCCCGCCAGGATTCAACCAGGCCGGCGCGCCAGCCGCGATGACCCGGATATCCGCCAGGCCGTCGGCCTCGTCCGTCAGGGCCATGCGCGGTTCATAACGAACATCGCCCAGCTCCAGATGCGGATCACCGGATGCCACGTATGGCGGATTGGACACGATCAGATCGTACCGCGCTTTTTGTTGCAAAGCAGCAAACCAGTCCCCTGCCAGGAATTCCACTGTTGCGCCCAAGCGTCTGGCATTATCCTGCGCCACCGCCAGCGCTGCCGGGCTGGCATCACTGGCCGTCACCTGCGCCTGCGGCGCGGCCAGCGCCAGCGAAATGGCAATGGCGCCACTACCCGTCCCCATGTCCAGCACGCGCGCGCCCGGCCCCAGACGCTGCAACTCCGCCAAGGCCTGCTCCACCAGCACTTCGGTATCCGGCCGCGGAATCAGCACCGCTGGCGTCACCTGGAACTCATGCCCCATGAATTCCCGTGTCCCCAGCAAGTAGGCCATGGGTTCGCCATCGCGTCGCCGCTGCGCCAAGGTGTTGAAACGCTCAAGCATCTCCATGGGCAGGGTATCGCTATCATGCGCCACCAGCCAGGCATGCGGTCGCCCCAGCAGCGCGGACAGCAGCATGCGCCCTTCCAGCCGCGGCAGGCCGCAGCCTGCCAGCATGGCACGGATGGTATTCGCGCCTGCCGCCGCAAACGTAGCGCCCACATCCGGCATGTTTACAGATCCTCGCCCAACGCCGCCAGCTGCTCGGCCTGATGCTCCGCCAGCAAGGCGCCGGTCAATTCATCCAGATCCCCTTCCATGATGGCCCCCAGCTTATAGAGCGTCAGGTTGATGCGGTGATCCGTCATGCGGCCCTGCGGGAAGTTGTAGGTACGGATGCGCTCGGAACGATCCCCCGAGCCCACCAGGCTCTTGCGCTGCGCCGCCTCCTTGGACTGGCGCTCACGCTGTTCCTTGTCTTTGAGGCGGGCTGCCAGCACTTGCATGGCCTTGTCGCGGTTGCGGTGCTGCGAGCGGTCGTCCTGGCATTCCACCACCAGCCCGGTCGGCAAGTGAGTGATACGCACGGCCGAATCCGTCTTGTTGATGTGCTGACCACCCGCCCCGCTGGCGCGGAAGGTGTCGATGCGCAAATCCGAAGGCTGGATCACAATATCGCCCGCTTCATCCGCTTCCGGCATGATGGCGACCGTGCAGGCCGAGGTATGCACCCGGCCCTGGGTTTCCGTGACCGGCACCCGCTGCACACGGTGCGCGCCCGACTCGAACTTCAAGCGCCCATACACGCCTTCGCCTTCTATGCGCGCGATCACTTCCTTGTAGCCGCCCAGTTCGGATTCGCTGGTCGAGATCAACGAGGTACGCCAGCCGCGCGATTCGGCATAGCGCAGATACATGCGCAGCAAGTCTGCGGAGAACAGCGCGCTTTCATCCCCACCCGTCCCGGCACGGATTTCCAGATAAACACTGCGGCCGTCATCCGGGTCGCGTGGCAGCAACAGCACTTGCAGCTCCCCTTCCAGGGCCTCCATGCGCTCGCGGCACTCCTGGATCTCCTGCTGCGCCAAGGCTTTCATTTCCGGGTCGGAGAGCAACTCCTGCGCCGACAGGCGACCGTCTTCTGCCGCGACATAGGCGTTGAAGGCAGTCGTGACCGGCTCCAGTTCGGCTCGCTCCTGCGAGAGCTTGCGGAACTGATCGCGGTTGCTGGCAATATCCGGCTGAGCCAGCAGGGCGTCGATTTCAGTCAGGCGGCGGGACAATTGTTCCAGCCGTGCACGCATGGATGCTTTCATAAAAACCAGGCAAAAACGGGATCGGGCCGGCGATGCAATATCGCCGGCAATCAGCAATGGCAAGGGCAGCGCCGCTAACGGCGGCGGTCGCGTGCAGAGGGGAAGAGGCGCGGCAGCCAGTGCATGAGCTGCTCACGCTCGTCTTGCGGACTTTGGTTGAGTGCCGCCATCGGGCCATGCAGATACTTCTGGGTCAGGCCGTGCGCCAGTTGCTCCAGCACGGCTTCCGGCGTTTCGCCGCGCGCCAGGGCACGGCGGGCCCGATCCAATTCCTGCTGGCGCATGACGTCGGCAGCCTCATGCAGATCGCGGATGGCCGGAACGACCGCACGCGAAGACAACCAGTGCATGAAGTTGTGTACCCGCGCATCAATGATGGCTTCGGCCTGCAGCACGGCGGCACGGCGCGCATCGCTGCCATGCTGCACCAGGCGGCCCAGATCATCGACCGAGTACAGATAGACGTCGTCCAGACGCCCGACTTCCTGCTCGATATCACGCGGCACGGCCAGATCCACCATCACCATCGGGCGGTGACGACGCATGCGCACTGCGCGCTCGACCATCCCCAACCCCAGCAAGGGCAGGGAGCTTGCCGTACAGGAAACGACCACATCGAATTCCGCCAGGCGGTTCGATAGTTCGGACAGTTTCATCGTCGAGGCCGAGAAGCGCCCGGCCAGATGTTCCGCACGTTCAAGCGTGCGGTTTGCCACCATCATGCCGGCCGGCTGGCGAGCGGCAAAGTGGGTGGCGCACAGTTCGATCATTTCGCCCGCACCGATGAACAGCATGCGGGTTTGGGAAAGATCGCCAAAGACACGTTCCGCCAGGCGCACGGCGGCCGCCGCCATGGAAACCGAATGCGCACCGATTTCCGTCTGCGTGCGGACTTCCTTGGCCACGGCAAACGTGCGCTGGAACAACTGGTTCAGCGTAACGCCCAGGCCGCCGACCTCGCCTGCCGCCCGTACCGCGTTCTTGATCTGCCCCAGAATCTGCGGTTCGCCCAGCACCATGGAGTCCAGGCCGCTGGCCACACGGAAAGCATGCCGCACGGCGGCATCACCATCGTGGCGGTACAGGTAGGGGTACAGCTCATGCGGATCCAGCTGTTGGTAGCTGGCCAGCCAGGCCGGCAGTTCCGCCGCGGCGCTGCGCTCGGCAGCACAGTAGATTTCGGTGCGATTACAGGTGGAGAGGATGGCCGCTTCACGAACGCCCTTGCCAAATGCGCTGCGCAGACAGGCAATCGCCGGCCGGATGATTTCTTCCGACAGCGATACACGCTCGCGCACCGCGAGCGGTGCCGTGCTGTGATTCAAACCGAGTGCGAGGACTTCGACGGACATGGGCAGTGAAGTGCGGACAATGGCCTGTGGATGGACTGCCCTGGTGCGGCCAGGAGAGTGAATATCATTCGCAAGCCATTGAGTTATATGATATTTCCGAGCAATTATAGCGCACTTATCCACAAGGGGCGGTGGCAGTGTTGTACCGAAGCCGTTGCTTCGGGGGTGCCCAGGCCGCGCTGTCGCCGCCATGCGGCGCGCCACGGATCACCCGCCCAGCAGCACCAGAACGCGCCGGCCCATGCTCGCGGCAACAGCTGCACGGTACGCAGACCTCGCCCGCGCACCGTACCGGGCAGCCCACGACGGCAGGACATGCACCATGACCGGCCGCCGCACGGCTGCAGGCGCGGACGGGCGGACGGATGCAGCAGCCGTTCGCCCCCGGTGAGCTTAATGCGCCAGGATTTTCTGCAGGAAATCCTTGGTACGCGGCTGGCGCGCGTCCGGATTGCTGAAAAACTCGTCGGTCGGGCAGTCTTCCAGGATTTTTCCGCCGACATCCATGAAAATGACCCGGCTGCTGACCTTGCGCGCAAAACCCATTTCGTGGGTCACACACATCATGGTCATGCCGTCATGCGCCAGGCCGACCATGACATCCAGCACTTCGCCCACCATTTCCGGATCCAGCGCTGATGTCGGCTCGTCGAACAACATGACGATCGGATCCATGCTCAGTGCTCGCGCAATGGCCACGCGCTGCTGCTGGCCGCCCGACAACTGCCCCGGAAATTTGTTCTTGTGCGCCAGCAGGCCCACACGATCCAGGTATTTCAGGCCATGCTCATGCGCTTCGGCTTTGCTGCGACCCAGGACTTTCATCTGCGCCACCGTCAGGTTTTCCGTCACCGACAGGTGGGGAAACAGCTCGAAATGCTGGAATACCATCCCGACCCGGCTGCGCAGTTTGGGCAGATTGGTTTTGGGATCATGCACGGCGGTGCCATCCACCCAGATTTCACCCTGCTGGAACGGCTCCAGCGCATTGATGGTCTTGATCAGCGTGGATTTGCCTGAACCGGACGGTCCCGCCACCACCACCACTTCGCCTTTTTCGATCTTCGTCGAGCAGTCGGTCAGCACCTGGACTTCGCCATACCATTTCGAGACATTCTTCATTTCAATCATCTTGTGCTTCCCTTCTGACTAACGAATGATGGCGATCTTGCGATGCAGTTGCTTGACGAGCCAAGACAGCGCATAGCAGATAATGAAGTAGGCAACCGCCGCCGCGATATACGCTTCGATGGGTCGGCCGAAGTTCTTCCCTGCCGTCTCGAAGCCTTTGAGCATGTCATAGGCGCCGATGGCATATACCAGCGAAGTATCCTGGAACAGGATGATGGTTTGCGTCAGCAGCACCGGCAACATGTTGCGCAGGGCCTGCGGCAGCACCACGATGCGGATGTTCTGGCCGTAGGTCATGCCCAGCGCCTGCCCCGCATGCACCTGCCCGCGAGGAATGGCCTGGATGCCGGCGCGCATGATTTCACTGAAATAGGCCGCTTCAAAGGCAACGAATGTCACCACGGCCGATGTGCCCGCCCCCACCGGGAAGCCGACAATCAGCGGCACCAGCAAGAAGAACCACAGGATGACCATCACCAGCGGAATGCTGCGCATACCGTTGACATAGATGGCAGCCGGCAATGCCAGCCAACGCTTGCCGGATAAGCGCATCAGGGCCAGTACCGTCCCCAGCGCAATGCCGCCCAAGGTGGCGACGACCGTCAGCCAGATGCTGAAATAGAAACCCTTGAGGACGTAGTCGCTGATCAGCGCCCAGTTATAGAAGCCAAAGTCGAGAGTCATGCTCAGTGCCCTCCCTGATTGCCGCCGCTGGCGACGAAGCCCGGGATGGTCAGACGCGTCTCGATGAAGGTCATGACACGATTGATAGCGAAGGCCGTGATGATGTACAGCAGGGTCACGCCCAGATAGATCTCGACCCCGCGCGAGGTTTCTTCCTGCGCCTGCATCGCGAACATGGTCAGTTCAGCGATAGACACCGCGAAAGCCACCGAAGAATTCTTCACGATGTTCATGGACTCGCTGGTCAGCGGCGGAATAATGATCCGGAACGCCAAGGGCAGCAGCACATAACGGTAGGTCTGGAAGGTCGTGAAGCCCAGCGCCATGCCCGCATAGCGCTGGCCGCGCGGCAAGGACTGGATCCCGGCGCGTACCTGCTCGGCAATCCGCGCGGAAGTGAATACGCCCAGCGCACAGACCACCAGGACGAACCCGGAGACCCCGCGCATGGCAGGAATCAGCGATGGCACCACGTGGTACCAAAGGAAAATCTGCACCAGCAAAGGGATATTGCGGAACAGCTCCACCCAGGCATTGCCCAGCCGGGCCCAGACACGGCTATTGGGCAGGGTGCGTATTGTCCCGACGAGAAAGCCCAAAATCAACGACAAGATCAATGCCGACAGCGATACCGAAATCGTCCAGCCCCAGGCCGATAGCATCCAGTCCAGGTAGGTAACGTCCCCCCCCTTGCCAAAACAGCCTTCGACCACCCGCTGGTCCAGGTTGTCCTGGCAGAAAACCTGCCAATCCCAACTCATACTGCCCCCTTTGCAACCTTGGTTGCCCGCCACCCGGATGCAGACCGGGCCCGGGCATGGGAAATTGCAGCAAAAAGGCGCCCCTCAGTGCAACTGCAGGGGCGCCTGTACTTCGAAAAGATCAATATGCACGATGCACACTACGCAGCTGCGGGGCTCACTCGATGACGTAGTCTTCCATGGGCTTGTCGTTCGGGTGCTCCCAGGCTTGCTTGGTCGCTTCCGACAGGGGCAGACCCACCACTGCGCCAGCAGGCGGCGTGGGCTTCAGGAACCATTTGTCCCACAGTGCGGCCAGGGTGCCATCGGCAATCTGGCGTTCGATGCTCTTGTTGATCGCAGCCTTGAAGTTTTCGTCATCCTTGCGCAGCATGCAGGCGATCGGCTCGACCGACAGCACTTCGCCGACGATCTTGTAATCCGCCGGATTGCGCGACTTGGAAATATTCGCAGCCAGGATGGAGCCATCCATCACGAACACATCCGCACGGCCGGTTTCCAGCAGCAGGAAGCTGTCGGCGTGATCCTTGCCCATGACTTCCTTGAAATCAATGCCTTCGGCGCGCTTGTTGCGGCGCAGCGTCTGCACCGACGTCGTACCCGTCGTCACGGCGACATTCTTGCCATTGAGATCAGCCACCGAATTGATGCCGGAGTTGGCCTTGGTCGCCATGCGCACTTCTTCCACGTAGGTCGTGTTCGCGAAGTCCACATCCTTCTGGCGGGCACGGTTGTTCGTGGTGGAGCCGCATTCGAAATCGACGCTGCCGTTCTGAATCAGCGGGATACGATTCTGCGAAGTGATGGGCTGGTACTTGATCTCGATTTTTTCGAGCCCGAGATCCTTGCGCAGATCATCGACGATGTTTTCAGCCATTTCGGTGTGGAAGCCGACGTACTTGCCATTGCCCAGGGTATAGCCCAGGCCGGAGGACTCGCGCACGCCCAGCGTTACGGCACCGCTGTCACGAATCTTGGCCAGCGTGTCGCTTGCCTGTGCCATACCGCTGCTTGCTGCCAGTGCGAAGATCGCTGCGGCCAGAATATGCTTCTTCATACCATCTCCTTGAAACAAAACTGCATCAACTGACGGATATAGACATATGGGTACAGCCATGAATGCCTGTATATCCATTCTAGCAACATTGTTAAGGAGAACCGGCAATATTTCCCACCCAGGAAACTACTAAGACTGCGTTTTTCTCACAATTCTTGTCCTTTGTCAGCGCCGGAAATACGCATCAGTCAACATTCCGGCGCCGCCCGGCAAAAAGAAACTCAGAAGACGAATACCGTCCGTGCCTGCAAGGCACGCAACGGGCTGCCGTTGCGCACATGGACATCCTCGGCATACTGCAATTGCAGCTGGAAGGTATCGGTGAACTGATGCGCCCAGGTCAACATCAGGTTGGTGTCGTTCTTGGATCCCAGCACCCTGTCGCCATACAGGGTTTCACGCGAGCCCCAGCTCTGGCGCACGGTGAAGGCCAGCCGGGTCTGCTCCGACCAGTGGTAGCTCAAGTGTGCAAAGGCGCGTGCCATGGGCCGGCGGTGCACATCGGTCGCGTCATCATGGGTATAGGCTTCGACCTGCCCGATCAGGTCCAGCGACCAGCGCCCGCCCAAGGGCGTCAGATAGGCCGCCTCAATATCCAGGGCATAACGGTCTTCGCTGATCGCAAAACCGTCCTTGCGGTGCGAGCCCGTCGGCAGGGTCAGGTAGGCCGCCCAGGCCGCATAGCGGCCCGCTTCGTTGTCCTCCAGCATCCAGTAAGTCGTGCCCAGCTGCAGATTGCCCAGCCCGCTTTCCTTGTAATCCATGGAACGGACACGCTGGCGCGCATAAGGCAGGATGACCTCGAAATCCATGGTTTTGCCACCGACATCGACGTAATGCATCAGACGCGCCACGCCGATATCCATCCGCAAGCCCAGACCATCCTCGACCTTGTGGCCGCCGTCATAAACCTTGTCGGACTTCATGTGCTGCGCATACAGCGCAAATACCGTGGCACCGGCAGGCGCTGGCACATAATCGCCGGGGTCCGGCGTACCAGCGGCCAGGGCTGCCGTCCCGCTCAAACCGGTGACGGAGAGGCCCAGCATGACTACTGCCAGACGCTGGCGCCAGGCGGGCGGCGTACGGCGGCAGGCAAAGTGTGGGGCGTTGTGGTCAGTCATGATGCGGTGCTCCATTTTCTCGTTGTTGTGGGGTGAAGAGCGCCAGACAAAAGGGCGGCGCGCACCTATTCATTAACCTCTAATTTTCATTTTTCGGTATATAACGACCGTGCCACATTCATGCTTCGGCGTGACAGGCTGCGCCCGACCTGCCCCCGCGCACGGGTTAACCCTCAGGCAAGTTCTTGGGTTAACCCTAAATGAATCCCCTCGCGCTTCATGGTTTGATTACATCCATCCCTCCTGCCGCCTGGCCGGCCCGGCCTGCGGCACTGATCACACCGATTGCGGCACCAGCGATTCCTCTGCCGCACGCAAAGGCTTGGACAGGCATGGCCACTGCCAGACATTCCGCTCCCGACCGGGCATTCGACGCCTGGATTACCGCCATCAACCAGACCTGCGGGCGCTTTCGCGCAGACCTGCAATCGGGTGGTTTCAGTGGCGGCCTGAAGGCCTATGAAAGCAGTGCCGTCCGGGCCAGCATGGTAGAAGCCAGCGATGGCACTCATCTCTACCGCACCCCGGAAGAAGTGCAGGAAGACGACAGCAGCAAGTTTTTTGCCGTACTGCAATTGCGCGGTCGCTGCGGCGTGGCGCAAAGCGACAAGGAAGCGGTTCTATCGCCGGGCGACATTACGCTGGTCGATGGCTCGCACCCGTTCAGCGTGAAATACATCGCGGATTGCCGCCAGATTTCCCTGATCCTGCCGCGCCAGGCCCTCGAACGGAATCTGCGGGCGCTCCGCGTCCATTGCGCGCAACGGGTACCGGCCTCTACGTCTGCCGCCGGCCTGGCTCGCCACCTGATCCTGGCCACCCTGCGCCAGACCAGCAACGGCCTGAGCCGCACGGAAGGCGAGGCGGCGCTGGATGCCGTCGTGCATCTGCTACGGCCAGCCATCGGCAATGCCGAAGATCCGCATCACCATGGCAACGACCGCTTGCAGCGAGCACTGGACTTTATCGACCGCCATATCGACGCCGAAGCGCTGACCCCGGAAACCATTGCCCAAAGCATCGGCATTTCGGTACGCGGCCTGTACCGGCTGTTCGCCACCCAAGGGCTGGTCGTGGCCCAATACATCCGCAATCGGCGCCTGGATCTGTGCGCCGAAACACTGCGCAGCGCCAATTGCCCGCAGAAACTGGCAGCCGTCGGCTACACCTGGGGCTTTTCCGATTCCAGCCATTTTTCCACGGCCTTCAAGGCGCGCTTCGGCATGTCGCCAGGCGAATACCGACGCCAGCATACCGATAGCGTTCTCGTTGCGGATTGAGGCCATCCGGCCGGAACGACGGCCGTCCGCAACCCCCAGACAGACTATCCTGCCCCTATCAGGCCCAACCCCATACTGGCAGCCTGACACATCAACTAGGCAGGCACAGCAAATCCCCCCCGCGCCATTGTTCCTAATATCAGTCTCATAGCACCGGCCCAAGTCCGTGTGCACCATAAATCTCATGGAGACAAAAAACATGGCGCAAGTTGAACTGCTGGCAGCCGTACAGGCATTCCTGGCCCGCCCACACGGCAGCTTTATCGAAGGCAAGGCGATCGCAGCCAGCCGCACCCTGCCGGTTTACAACCCTGCCACCGGCGACACCATCGCCACTGCTGGCGACAGCGATGCCGACACCGTGGATCAGGCTGTGCGCAGCGCCCATACCGCCCTGCGCGATGGCCGCTGGAGCGGCCTGCGCCCGGCGGACCGCGAACGCATCCTGCTGGCCTTCACCTCACTGGTAGAAGCCCATGCGGAAGAACTGGCGCAACTGGAAACCATCAACCAGGGCAAGTCCATCAACCTGTCGCGCGCGCTGGATACCGGCGCCACGACGGAATTCATGCGCTACATGGCCGGCTGGGCCACCAAACTGCATGGCGAATCGCTGGATCTGTCCATCGCCATGCCGCCGGGCACGCGCTATACCGGCTACACCCGCCGCGAACCGGTCGGTGTCGTGGCCGGCATCGTGCCCTGGAACTTCCCGCTGATGATCGCTGCCTGGAAAGTCATGCCCGCGCTGGCCGCAGGTTGCAGCGTCGTCATCAAGCCGTCCCCGGAAACCCCGCTGTCGGCGCTGCGCCTGGCAGAGCTGGCGCTGGAAGCCGGAGTGCCGCCGGGCGTTTTCAACGTCGTGACCGGCGCCGGCGCGACCGGCCAGGCGCTGGTGTCGCATCCGCTCATCGCCAAGGTTTCCTTCACCGGCTCCACCCAGACCGGCAAGCTGGTCGGCCATGCGGCCGTGGAACACATGGCGCGCTTCACGCTGGAACTGGGCGGCAAGAACCCAATGATGGTGTTCGGCGATGCCGACATCGGCAAGGCCGTGCAAGGCGTCATGCTGGGCGGCCTGCTGAACCAGGGCCAGGTCTGCGCTGCCGCCTCGCGCATCTATGTGCACAAATCGCGCCATGACGAATTCGTCAATGCACTGTCGGCAGCAGTAGGCACCTTGACGCTGGGGCCCGGCCTGGATCCTGGTGCCCAGGTCAATCCGGTGGTATCGCGCCGCCAGCAACAGGCCATCGAAAGCTATATCGAGTCCGCCCGCCAGGAAGGCGCCAAGCTGGCCGCCGGCGGCAAACCGGTGGAGGCCCCTGGCTTCTTCGTGCAGCCCACCATTCTGTCCGGCGTGTCACAGGACATGAAGGTCGCCCGCGAGGAAATCTTCGGCCCGGTGCTGTCCGTCCTGACCTTCGACACCGATGAAGAAGCCGTGCAACTGGCCAACGACAGCCACTACGGCCTGGGCGCCAGCCTCTGGACGAGCGACATCAGCCGCGCCATGAACCTGATCCCGCGCATCGAAGCCGGTACGGTCTGGGTCAATACCCACGTTCTGCTGGACCCGAGCATGCCCTTCGGCGGCTACAAGCAATCCGGCATCGGCCGCGAGTTCGGGCGCCATGCCGTTGAAGGCTGCACTGAAATCAAATCCGTCTGCATCGCGCATTAAGCCCCTGCAGAACGTGCGGCGCCCGGGCCCAGCCAGGCGCCGCCGTCCTGACACGGAGCCGAAATAGCGAAATGCCCGCCGGAGAGCCGGCATTCGCCACAGCCTTGCCCACCGGCCCGGTTGCGGGCCGGCCCGCTGTTGATTCAAAAAAAGAGCATACGAGAGGAATGACCATGACTACACCGAACAAGCCATCACGGCAGACATCCATTTTCCGGCGCACGGCGCTGGCGCTGGCCCTGAGTTCCGCCGCGCTGCTGGCGCCCGCGGGCCAGGCGCTGGCCCACGGCGCACCGGCCAAAATGGTGCCGCTGGAGCAGACGCTGAAAGACTTCGGTGCCACCGTGCGCTGGGACAACTACGCGGGCGTCTATGACATCCAGCGCAACAGCACCATGGTGCGCGCCAAGCCAGGCTCCCACACGGTACTGGTTAATGGCACGCCTCTGGAACTGAGCGTTCCCGTGACGATCAAGAACGGTCAAGCCATGGTCTCCGAGGAATTCATCAATGATGTTTTCCAATCCGGACTGGACAAAACTTTCATCATCGAAGAAACACCCAGCCCCTTGAATCCGCTGACGGCAGAAGAAATCACCACCGCCGTGGAAGTGCTCAAGGCAAGCGGCCACCTCAAACCCGGCATGCGCTTCACCGAGATCACGCTGAAAACGCCGCCCAAGGATCAGGTCTGGGATTTCGTACTGGAAGGCAAGCCCGTCAGCTACAACCGCCATGCGGCCTTCACCATCCTGGATGGCAAGAAGCTGTATGAAGGCACGGTCGATTATGTGCTGAAGGAAGTCCACGGCTGGAAGGAAGTCGAAGGCGCGCACGGCATGGTGCTGCTGGACGATTTCGAAACCGTACAGAAAGCGATCGAGAACAGCCCCGAGTACGCTGCCGCACTGGCCAAGCGTGGCATCACCGATGTTTCCAAGGCCATCGCCACGCCATTGACGGTAGGCTATTTCGACGGCAAAGATCAACTCAAGCAGGAAGACCGCCTGCTGAAGGTTGTCAGCTACCTGGATGTCGGCGACGGTAACTACTGGGCCCACCCCATCGAAAACCTGGTCGCCGTGGTCGATCTGGAAAAGAAGGCCGTCGTCAAACTGGAGGACGAAGGCGTCATTCCCATCCCCATGACGGCCCGTTCCTATGATGGCCGCGACCGCACCAGCCGTCCGCCGGTCAAGCCGCTGGAAATCCTGGAACCCGAAGGCAAGAATTACTCCATCTCAGGCAATACCTTGCGCTGGCAGAACTGGGAAATCCACTTCCGCCTGGATTCCCGCGTCGGCCTGATGCTGTCCACAGTCACCTACAACGACAAGGGCACCAAGCGCAAAGTCATGTATGAAGGCTCGCTGGGCGGCATGATCGTGCCTTACGGCGACCCGGATGTGGGCTGGTACTTCAAGGCTTACCTGGATTCCGGCGAGTACGGCATGGGCACATTGACCTCGCCCATCGAGCGCGGCAAGGATGTCCCGCAAAACGCCGTGCTGCTTGACGCCACGCTGGCGGATTACACCGGCGAGCCGACCGTCATCCCCAACGCCATCGCCGTATTCGAACGCTATGCCGGCCCGGAATACAAGCACCAGGAAATGGGCCAGCCCAACGTGAGCGCCGAGCGCCGCGAGCTGGTGGTGCGCTGGATCAGCACCGTGGGCAACTACGACTACATCTTCGACTGGGTGTTCTCGCAGAACGGTACCATCGGCATCAACGCCGGCGCCACCGGCATCGAAGCCGTCAAGGGCGTGCAGGCACGCACCATGCAGGACCCGACCGCCAAGGAAGATACCCGCTACGGCACGCTGATCGACCACAACATCGTCGGCACCACGCACCAGCATATCTACAACTTCCGCCTCGATATGGATGTGGACGGCGAGAACAACACGCTGACCGAAATCGACCCGGTGGTTGCGCCCAATACCCGCGGCGGGCCGCGCACCAGCACGATGCAGACCGAAACCCGTACCGTCACCAACGAAAAACAGGCTGCGCAGAAGTTCGACCCCGGCACGATCCGCCTGCTGAGCAATACCGAAAAGCTCAACCGCATGGGCAACCCGGTTTCCTACCAGCTCATCCCCTATGCCGGCGGCACCCACCCGGTGGCCAAGGGCGCGAACTTCGGCGATGACGAATGGATCTACAACCGCCTGCACTTCATGGACAAGCAACTGTGGGTCACCAAGTACAAGCCCGACGAATTCTTCCCGGAAGGCAAGTACCCCAACCGTTCCAACAAGGACACCGGCCTGGGCCAGTTCACCGCAGATGACGAGAACATCGTCAACACCGACAACGTCGTGTGGCTGACGACCGGCACCACGCACGTCGCGCGCGCCGAAGAATGGCCCATCATGCCGACCGAGTGGGTCAACGTGCTGCTCAAGCCGTGGAACTTCTTCGATGAAACCCCGACGCTGGACCTGCTGGCGCCGGAACCCAAAAAGGACGACGCGCCGCACCGTCATTAACGCGGCCTGACGCCGCCCCCAGCATTGCCCGCCCGGCGCCACCGGCGCCTCGGGCACCCCCATCCCTCCAGGGATCTCCGTGAACTTCGCCCCCACAGCCGGTTGCCCGGCCTAGGGGGCATTTTTTTATCCCGGCGCCCTAGTCGCTGCGCAGGCGCTCCCGGAAGCGTGCGGGGGAAACGCCAAAGGTCTGCCTGAACGCCAGCGTGAAAGCGCTTTGGCTGTCGTAGCCGACCTGCAAGGCCACTTGCAGGATGGCCTGCCCCTGCAGCAAGGCATCCAGGGCTGCCATCATGCGCGCCTGCTGGCACCAACGGCCAAAACCCATGCCCGTGCTTTTGCTGAAGTGACGCTGGAACGTCTTGCTGCTCATGGCCAGCCTGCCGGCCCAATCCTCCGCCTTGTGCGGTTGCGCCGGGTCCAGCAGTACCGCCTCGCAGACATCTGCGAGACGCGTCTCTTCCGGCCAGGGCAAGTGAAACGGCAACTCGCGCTGCCCGCGCAATTCTTCCAGCAGCAACTCGGCCAGCAACCATCCGCGCCGGGTAGCGCACAGCGCCAGCCCAAGGTTCGCCGCCTGGGCAATCAATTCCCGCAGCAAGGCAGACACATGCAGCACGCCATCACGCTCCGGCAGCCCGCAGACGGCGTCTGCCGCCACAAATACGCTGCGCACTTTGGCCGGCCCCTGCATCAGCAAGCGATGCTCGATCCCCGGGCGCAGCCAGACCGCCGTCGTTGGCGGCACAGTCCAGCGGCCTGTTGCCGCCTGGACCACCATCACGCCCTGCACCGCGTACAACAGCTGGCAACGCTCATGGGCATGCCAGGGGGTGACATGCGCAGCAGGGTAATCCATCGCCACACCGGTCATGAAAGCCTGCATGCCCGCCGGACGCGCCAGGCCTGCCACGAGACACAACTCCGGCGGCTGGCCCGCCACTGTTCCTTGCGCCGCCATCACGCCAGGCGACGCCCCTGAACCCCTCTGCCGCGCGCTGGCAGCGAGCGCATGTAAAGGAGGGCCTGAACTGTCCTTTTTCATATATAGATTGTCTTTTTGAATAGAGAAAGACATGACCGTGCATCGTACACTTTTCTTCAATCGCAGGCATTCCTGACGCGCCATACCGTCTTCGCACCGCCTGTTCCCAAGGAAAATCATGTCCGGCTTCTTGTCGCTACGCCCCTCGCTGCTAGCCCTGACCCTGCGTCGGGGTCTGAGCACGCCTGCGTGCGCCCAGACCTGCACTGATTCCCCCTGACCCCGACCACACCGCAGCCTGCCCAGCCAGGCCAGGGGAATCAGTCACACAGGATCGACCGGAGACACTCCCCATGCTGCAGCAACCCGACACCAAATATCAGGCCTTCCCGCCCATCCATCTGCCAGACCGGCAATGGCCCTCGCGCGTCATCACGCAGGCGCCCGTCTGGCTCTCCACGGATCTGCGCGACGGCAATCAGGCTCTCTTCGAACCCATGAACCGGCAGCGCAAGCTGCGCTTGTTTCATGAGTTGGTGCGCCTGGGGTTCAAGGAAATCGAAGTCGGCTTTCCGGCTGCCTCGCAAACCGACTACGACATCGTGCGTAGCCTGATCGACGAGCGGCAGATTCCCGCCGACGTCACCCCCATGGTCATGACGCAACTGCGCGAAGACCTGATCCGCCGCACCGTGGAAAGCGTGCGCGGCGCCCCGCGCGTGATCGTGCATTTCTACAACGCCATCGCCCCGGCATGGCGCGAGCTGGTGTTCGGCTTGAGCGTGCCCGAAATCATCGTCATGGTGGAAAAGCACATCGCGCTCTTGAAGACCCTGACCGCGCAGCACCCGGAAACCGAATGGGTGTTGCAGTATTCCCCCGAAACGTTCTGCATGGCAGAGCTGGACGTATCGCTGGCCGTCTGCAACGCCGCCATCGCTGCCTGGGACGCTGGCCCCGGCCGGCCCATGATCATCAACCTGCCCACCACCGTGGAAGTCTCCACGCCCAATGTCTTTGCCGACCAGATCGAATGGATGGACCGGCGCCTGCACCGGCGCGAACACATCGTGCTGTCGGTGCACCCGCACAATGACCGCGGCACCGGCGTGGCCTGCGCGGAACAGGCCCTGCTGGCGGGCGCGCAGCGCGTGGAAGGCTGCCTGTTCGGCAATGGTGAACGCAGCGGCAACGTGGATATCGTCACCTTGGCGCTCAACCTCTACACACAGGGCATCCACCCCGGCCTGGATTTCTCCGATATCGCCGCCGTCGCCCGCGTCGCGGAGGAATGCACATCGCTGCCCATCCATCCACGCCATCCCTACGCCGGCGACCTCGTGTTCACCGCCTTCTCGGGATCGCACCAGGATGCCATCGCCAAAGGCTTTGCGGCCCAGCAGCCTGGCAGCATCTGGCGTGTCCCCTACCTGCCGATAGACCCCAAGGACCTGGGACGCACCTACGACAGCATCGTGCGCGTCAACAGCCAATCCGGCAAGGGCGGCATTGCCTACCTGCTGGAACGCGACCACGGCATTGCCATGCCGCGCCGCATGCAAGTGGAATTCAGCGCCATCGTGCAACGCCATGCCGATAGCAGCGAAACGGAGATCAGCAGCGAAGCGATCTGGGACCTGTTCCGCCAGACCTATCTCATGCCGTGGCAGCCCGGTCATTTCCGCTACCTTGCCCACACCCTGCGCGATGTCGCCACCGGCCAGGAAATTCAGCTGCAGCTGGCTTTACCCGGCGCGCAAGCCCGGCATCGGCAGATTGCCGGACAGGGCAACGGCCCGATTGCCGCGACGGTCGCCGCACTCGACGCTCTACTGCGTATAGACGCCTATGAGCAACGCAGCCTGGGCACAGGCGCACAGGCTCAATCCGTCGCCATCATTGAAATGGCGCACCCGGATGTCACTGGCAGCCGCTTCGGCGTCGGTATCCATGAAAACATCGCAACGGCCTCTGTCCTGGCAGTAATCAGCGCCTACAACCGGGTACGGCAGGCGCTGCCTGTCATGGCTTAGATCAATGGCCTAGCGCCCTACCGGCAGGGCTGAGCGTATCAGGCAGCACGCGCGCTCAGCCCTCCGTCCTTGCCACTCAGCCTCCCCGGCAACCGCCGGGGTTTCAGCAAAGCCTTGCACCCAAGGGCACGGTTCCATCCGGCATGCACAGCGCGACGGCACCACTTTCATTGTGGAAGCCCGTCACCAGGCATTCGGACATCAATGGCCCAATCTGCTTGGGCGGAAAATTGACAACGGCTACCACCAGCTTGCCCAGCAACGATTCCGGCGTGTACAGATCCGTGATCTGCGCGCTCGACTTGCGCTGGCCGATCTCCGGCCCGAAGTCCACCACAAGCTTGAAAGCCGGCTTGCGCGCCTGCGCGAAGACTTCGGCCTGGATGATGCGACCGACGCGCAATTCGACCTTGGTGAAGTCATCCCAGGAAATGGTTGCCATGATTGATCTCTGCTCCAGATTGAAAAAACGGCACTGCCCATGAACACATATCTGCCAACACACCCATGCCGCAGAAGCCCTGGCGCACTCAGCCGGCCGGCACCGAAACCGGTGCCGGCGCCCGCGCCCTTACCCGTCCTGGCCAGGTAATGCAGACCAGGCACGCAAGAATCAGCGCAACACCCAGCCAACCCAGCGCAGGCAGGCGCTCCCCGATCACCACGGCGGCCAGGCCTGCAGCAAACACCGGCTCCAGCAAAGTCACCGTTGTTGCCGTGCTGGCCTGCACACGCGCCAGGCCGTAGCCAAAACATACATAGCCCAGGAACATGGGGACCAGGGCCATGTAGATGCCCACGGCCGCGTTGTTCCAGGACGCAAGAAATGGGGCGCCAGTCGCGAACAGCACCGGCATCAGCAGCAGCCCGCCCCCGCCGAATACCGCGCCCATCGCCGCCCTGGCCGGAATGCCACGCTGCATCAGGCGTCGCGCCGCCCAGGAATACAAGGCATAGCTCAGGCCTGCCAACAGCCCCAGCCATACGCCAGTGGTGACATCAGGCGCCAGCACGGCACTGGCGCCGCTGCCTTCGGCCAGACTCAGCAGCGCCATGCCCAAGAGACCCAACACGGCGCCGCAGCCCCAGCGCATGCTCACGCGCGTACCGTCCAGCACCATTTCAATCACTGCCGACAGCAAGGGCGCAGAACCCAGGGAAACCACCGTGCCTATCGTGACACCAGCCAGGCGCATGGACGCGTAGAAAGCCAGCGGATAAACCGCCACCGCCATGGCGCCCAACAGCAGCCAATGCCACTGCAGGCGCAGCGCGCCCAGATGGCGCAAGATGGGTCGCACCGCAATCAGCGCCTGCAGCAGGCCACCTATGCCCATTGCCGCTGCCCCTATGGCCGCTGCCCCCACTTCCGGCGCAAAAGTGGCGGACACCCCTGTCGTCGCCCACAGAACGCAGGCGAACAGAATGGCCGACACGCCCATCAGGTACTCCCTGCCCGGCGTCGCACGGCCCGCCGGATGCGACGTCACCGGGTCTCCCGGCGGGATGGTTGCCAGCGGCTCACGCGAGCGCGTGCTCACCATTGCTCCAGCAAACCGGCCGCCATTTGCCGGGCCTGGTGCAGGCATTGGCTATTGCCCTCCAGCCCGGCCCGCGCCACGGCGCCTTCCAGCAGAAAGGCCAAGTGCCTGGCCAGCGGCGCTGCTCGTTCGGCGTCGCCTGCCAGATACGCGGTGAGATGTCGGGCCAGCAGGGCTTCCACCTCTTCCTTGTAAGCCCGGATCGCTTGGCGGCTGGCGTCTTCCACTGGCAGCTCTGCTGCGGCATTCCATTGGCCGCAACCACGGAAACCGCGCTCATAGGCGAACTCGGCATGATCGACATACGCATCGAACACCGCCAGCACCTGCTCTACCGGCGCCCTGGCCTGCTGCAAGCGCGCTGCATACAGTGCCAGCCATTCCTCGTGGCGGGCCTGCAAATAGGCAGCCACCAGCTCGGCCTTGGAGCTGAAATTGTTGTAGAGGCTTTTCTTCGCCACCCCGGCCTGCTTCACGATGGCATCTATACCCGTGCCCGCAATGCCGTCGCGATAGAACAGAACCGCCGCTGCGCCCAGCAGCCGATCATGGGCGCTGATGCGCGCCGTGCCATCCTGGCGGGTGCCTGCCATGAAATCACCTGTAAGCGAAAAGTAGTTAGACCAGTATAGCTACTTTTGGATAAAAAAAACGCGGCAATCCGAAAACCCCGCGTCCTATGCCAGCATGCCGCCGTGTACCACACCCGGCCGTGGCGGCTGCCAATGCCGGAATCTCCACGCCGACAGGCCAGCACACCGTGCACGGCACGGCCCGACCGCGCAGCCGGCCATGTGGCCGGTTGCC
Organism: Kerstersia similis; assembly: GCF_965139615.1. NCBI lineage: Bacteria > Pseudomonadati > Pseudomonadota > Betaproteobacteria > Burkholderiales > Alcaligenaceae > Kerstersia > Kerstersia similis. The sequence goes on along the minus strand of NZ_CBCSIQ010000011.1, from coordinate 69,099 downwards.
GCAACGGTTCAGCCCTGGCCGCACCGGTCATTCAATCCATCAATGCCAGCCGTACCAGGCATCGGCCAGTTCGCCCACCGTTACCTGCGTGACATCACCGCGTTGTTGCAGCCACTGCAACACGGCTTGCCTGTCGTCCTCGGAGGGAGAGCCGGCACATGCGGAAACCATGCCGTCCAGTACACCTCGTCCGACACTGCCGCCGAAGAACAGATCGCGCGATTCGATCATTTCGATCAATGCATCCAGCAGCGCATCGCTGTCGTCATTCGCGGAGAATGAAGCACGGACTTCGAAAATGAATTGCTGGAATTCGCCCACGTGCAGCTTTTTACGCTGGCGGGCATTGAGGCGGCGCAGCCGCTTGCCCGTCGGGGCATTGGAAGAGAAATAGGAAGCAGACATAAAAAAATCCCCGATGATACGGGGATTTTTGAATTCTTTGGTGGCCTGGGGCGGAATCGAACCACCGACACGCGGATTTTCAATCCGCTGCTCTACCAACTGAGCTACCAGGCCAACGCTTGCTTGAGCAAGAATTGCATTCTAGCACCATTTTTTTTAGATTGTCCAATATATTTTTCAGTCCTAACGCTTTCCAGCCCGCCGTCGCCCTGCATTGGCGAACCGGCTGACATGTCGCCCCGCTTTCTTGCACCGCCTCCTCGCCCCGTTTCCCGCCCGGAACACACGGAAGCCCCTCTGGAGATCCTGCCATGCCTGCTAGCCCGCTTCCCACCGACACCTCGACAGCCTTCGGCCCTGATTCCGCCGCGCCCTGGCGGCGCTGCTTCCTTGCCCTGGCACCCGATACCGCCACGCGCGACGCCCTGGCAGCCGCCCCACTGCCTGCATCGGTGCAGGCTGCCGCCCCGGACGACCTGCATCTGACCCTGGCCTTCCTGGGAGCCGTCACACCGGCACAGGGCCAGTCACTGATCCAGGCATTGCCGCACCTGGCGCGCAAGCTCCCGCCCTTGCCATTCCAGCACAACGCCACCTGGCCCAATACCGACGCCCCCCGCGTCGAAGTTGCCTGCTACGCTTTTGCCCCCGAACTGCAAGCACTGCTGTCCGATACCCATGCCGTCCTGCGCCAGCTCGGCCTGCCTATCGAGGCCCGTCCGTTTCGCCCCCACGTCACCCTGGGCCGCTACCCCCGGCATGCCACGCCAGTGGCTGGGCAGCAGCCCGCAATCCTCATGCCACCAACCGCCCGCTTTACGGCCATCGGCCTTTACACCAGTCTGCGCCATACCGCGTCCCAGCCCGAATCCCTGCCGCCTGACACAGATCAAACCCATGCCAGACCTCACTATTTCCTGATGGCGCACCACGAGCTATAACCACTTTATAGTCATGGTTTCATTTGCAAACATTTCTTGAGCTTCCTTATCGCCCATATTCAAGACAATGCCCATATGCTTATAGAGAAATGTATGGCCGTCACGGGCTGCCAACAGGCGCCGTGACCGACATATCGCCGGCAGCCGCGCTCCACGCTTGCCGGTACTGCAGTGCCGGAGCCCATGAATTTCACAGTCACGCCTATTCGGAGTCTGAAATGAAGAAAACCGCATGCATGATCGCTCTCGCCAGTGCCGCCGTCCTGCCTTTCGCCAGCCAGGCCAACGCTGAGAAACCCGTCGCCCTGTGGCTTTGCAGCGACTACGTCGCCCTGGACGAAAGCTACCGTCCGGTCGCTGTCGGTTTCGCTGCTGCCGTGAACCAGGATGGCAAGGTTGAAGACGCCGTGCTGGATTCCGACGGTATCGCCAAGGTGCAACCGCAACTGCTGCAGGTCTGCAATGAAAACCCGCAAATCGCCTTGCGCGATGCGCTGGTCCAGGCACAAGGCAAAGTAGCCAAGTAAGCCCCCCAAGCTGCGCCAGCGAGGCTGAGACCCGCAGGCGCCCCCGACAGGCCCTGCCCCCAGGGCCTGTTGTCGTTTCAGCCCATGTCAGATAAACATCCAGCGCCGGTCATGCCCGTACTGCGATGCATAGATTCTGACTCCCGCTCACTGCGTCCGCTACAATCATCGCTTACGCGTGCACGCAGTTCCAATCCGCATGCCGTGTCCACCCATGCCCCGGCCTGACTGGCCGCCAGTTCCCGCATGTGTGTTTCTCCCTCCCGTTCATTGCGCCCGCCCCGATTGGAGTTGCTCTCAGGAACAACTGGCTGGCGCCGGAGCTTCTTTTGTCTCAGCCCATTTCCTTTACCGACCTCGGCCTCGCGGAGCCATTGCTGCGCGCCATTGCCGACGTTGGTTACAGTCAGCCCACCCCCATCCAGGCCCAAGCCATTCCGCAAGTTCTGCAAGGCGGCGACCTGATGGCGGCCGCCCAGACTGGTACAGGCAAGACCGCCGGCTTTACCCTGCCCATCCTGCACCTGCTGCTGGAACGTCCGATTGCGGGCGGCCGCCGTCCTGGCCGCCCACGCGTCCTGATCCTCACCCCGACCCGTGAACTCACGGCCCAGGTTGAAGAATCAGTGAAAACCTACGGCAAATACACGCAACTGAAATCCATGGTGATGTTCGGCGGCGTCAACATCAACCCGCAAATCACCGCGCTGAGAAAACCGCTGGATATCCTGGTCGCCACACCTGGCCGCCTGCTGGATCACGCATCGCAGCGCACGGTCGATCTGTCCGGCGTGGAAATCCTCGTACTCGATGAAGCCGACCGCATGCTCGACATGGGTTTCATCCGTGACATCCGCAAAGTGCTGGCGCTGCTGCCTGCCAAGCGGCAGAACCTGCTGTTTTCCGCCACCTTCTCCGACGAAATCCGCACCCTGGCCCGGGGCGTACTGGCCAACCCGGCGGAAATTTCCGTCGCCGCCCGCAACACCACCGCCGAACGCGTGGACCAGAGCGTGCACCTGATTCCCCAGGCGCACAAACGCGATGCCGTCAGCCACCTGATCCGCAACAACGGCTGGCATCAGGTGCTGGTCTTCACCCGCACCAAGCACGGCGCCAACCGCCTCGCAGAAAAGCTGGTGAAGGATGGCCTGTCCGCTGCCGCCATTCATGGCAACAAGAGCCAGTCGGCCCGTACCCGTGCCCTGGACGGCTTCAAAAACGGCCAGGTCGCCGTCCTCGTCGCCACGGATATCGCCGCGCGCGGCCTGGACATCGACCAACTGCCGCAAGTCATCAACTTCGAATTGCCCAATGTGCCGGAGGACTACGTTCACCGCATCGGTCGTACGGGCCGTGCCGGTGCTGCCGGTTCCGCGATTTCGCTGGTCGATACCGAAGAAATCAAGCTGCTCAAGGCCATCGAAAAGCTGATCCGCCGCCCGATCGAACAGCTGCCCATTCCCGACTGGACGCCGCCAGCCGTCACCGAGCCGGCCGATCCGCGTGAAGAACGTGATCTGCGCAACAGCCTCGGACGCGGACGCGGCGGCCCTGCACCGCGCCGCAATTCATCCGGACCGCGCTCCGGCGACAGCCGGCCGCGTGGCACGGGCGCAGCCAGCCATGCCCGTCCTGGCGGCAGCGGCAACCGCAGCAGCGCCGGCGTGCGGCGGCCTGGCAACGACCGGGGCGGCAAAGCTTAACCCCGACGGGCCGACCGCTTACAATTCCGCTTTCTTTCCGCGCGCCTGAACCGCCATGACCTTCTCCACCTGGCTAGCTTTTTTTGCCGCGTCCTGGGCGATTTCCTTTTCGCCTGGTGCCGGTGCCATCTGCGCCATGTCCTCCGGACTGCGCTATGGCTTCGCACGCGCCTGGTGGAGCACGCTGGGTTTGATTCTCGGCATCATGCTGCAGATCGCCATCGTCGGCATCGGCCTGGGCGCGCTGCTGGCCACCTCGGAATTGGGCTTTGCCGTCGTGAAATGGCTGGGCGTGGCCTACCTGATCTATCTGGGATGGAAGCAGATCCGTACGGATGCAGCGCCGGTCGATGCCTCGGGCAATCAACCGCGCGCCAGCGCTTCCATACGCGAGCTGGTGATGAGGGGTTTTTTCATCAACGCCAGCAATCCCAAGGGCACGGTATTCCTGCTTGCGGTCGTCCCGCAATTCCTTGATGCCAGCCGCCCGCTGCTGTCGCAATACGGTGCCATTGCCGGCACCATGGCGCTCACCGATCTGGTCGCCATGTCTTGCTACAGCCTGCTAGCCACCCGCGTATTGAGCCTCTTGCGCAGCCCGCGCCACATTCGCTGGCTGAACCGCACGTTCGGCGGGATGTTCATCCTTGCAGGCGTCGTGCTTGCCGGCTTCCGCCGCCACTAAACCCTTATCATCGTGCAGGCGGCGCGGTCCTTGCGGGCTGCGCCGCCAGCGCAGAACCTGTCATCCGCCATGTCGATTTCCTCCGAAGTTTCCCGGCGCCGCACCTTCGCCATCATTTCCCACCCTGACGCCGGCAAAACCACCATCACGGAAAAGCTGCTGCTGTTCACAGGCGCCATCCAGATCGCTGGTAGCGTGAAGGCGCGCAAGGCGTCCCGGCATGCCTCGTCCGACTGGATGGAAATCGAAAAGCAGCGCGGCATTTCCGTTGCTTCATCGGTCATGCAGACCGAGTATCGCGACTACGTCATCAACCTGCTCGACACACCGGGCCACCAGGACTTCTCCGAAGACACCTACCGGGTGCTAACCGCGGTTGACGCCGCGCTGATGGTGATTGACGCTGCCAATGGTATCGAACCCCAGACCATTCGGCTGCTGCAAGTCTGTCGCGCACGCAACACGCCCATCATTACCTTCATCAACAAGCTGGACCGCGAAGTTCAGGAACCGCTGGATCTGCTCGCCGAAATCGAAGAGCACCTGGGGATGGACGCCGTCCCCTTCTCCTGGCCGGTCGGCATGGGCAAGCAATTCAAGGGCGTGTTCGACATCCGCAACGACCGCATGCGCGTGTTCCAGCCGGGGCAGGAACGCCTGCCCAGCGATGATGAAATCATCGAAGGACTGGACAACCCGGCCGTCGCCAGCCGCTTTGGCGACAATTACGACAAGGCCCGTGGCGAGATAGAACTCATCCGCGAAGCGGCCCCCGCCTTCGACCGCGAGGCCTTCCTGGACGGCCGCCAAACGCCTGTCCTGTTCGGTTCTGCCATCAACAACTTCGGCGTGCAGGAAGTGCTCGATACGCTGGTGGACCTGGCGCCGCCGCCGGGACCGCGCCATGCGGTCGAACGGGAAGTCCGCCCGGATGAACCGAAGTTCAGCGGCATGGTGTTCAAAGTCCAGGCCAATATGGATCCTGCGCACCGCGACCGCATCGCCTTTATCCGTGTCAGCTCGGGGAAATTCACGCGCGGCATGCGCCTGAAGGTCAGCCGCACGAACAAGGAAATCCGTCCCAACAACGTGGTGTCCTTCCTGTCCCAACGCCGTGATCTGGTGGAAGAAGCCTATGCCGGCGACGTCATCGGTATTCCCAACCATGGCGTGCTGCAGCTGGGCGACGTCCTGACCGAAGGCGAAACCCTGCACTTCACCGGCCTGCCTTTCTTTGCCCCCGAGCTGTTCCAGCAAGTCGAAGTCAAAGACCCGCTGCGCGTGAAGCAATTGCGTACCGGTCTGGTGCAACTGGGCGAGGAAGGTGCGATTCAGGTGTTTCGACCGATTGCAGCCGGTGGCGCCATGCTGCTGGGCGCGGTCGGCCAGCTGCAGTTCGAAGTGGTCATGCACCGGCTCAAGACCGAGTACGGCGCCGAGGCGCGCATGATGCCTTCACGCTACACCATGGCACGCTGGATTACCTCCGACAATCCTCGTGCGCTGCAAAAATTCATGGATGCCAATGCCGCCCATATCGCCTATGATGTGGTCGATGCCCCGGCCTTCCTGGCCACATCCGGAGCGGCTTTGCGGGTCGCCCAGGATCTCTATCCCGACGTCCAGTTCCACGCCATGCGTGAACATGGCGGCCACGTTTTCAGTAAAACGCCCTGACGGCGCACGTATGGAAATCAACAACAACGAGCAACGTTCATGTCCTGGCGATCTATCCTGATCATCATCGTCCTCGTGCTTGGCGCTGCCGGTCTTGCCGGCATGCAGCTGGGCGACTGGCTGGTGTCGCGCGCACCGACAACCGCTCCTCCGCCCCATGCCACAGGCGAGGATGCCGACAACGTTCTGGATGCAGACGGACGCCCGTATGTGGCACAGCCGCCACAGCCGCGTCTGGATGGCACGCTGGGCGTGCCTGAAACGCACCCGGCCGAGTGGAACGTGCCCATGGTCTCGCTGCTCGATACGGTCAATGACCCGAATGTCATGGTGTCCCGCGCCAAGGTCACGCCAGAAAGCCTGCAGCTCGTCACCCGCGGTGCCTCTCCGCTGCCTGCCGATACCCGGCAGGACGACACGCCACCGGCAGCCGATATCCGCGACATCCGGGATCTGCGCGCCGCCCTGGCTGACGATCCCGGCTACCCGCCGGTCGTGGCCCCCAGTGCCTCGCATTCCAGTGCCACAGGCGACTGGCAGGCGGCATTGCGTCGCGAACTGCAGGTCTGTGCCGACACCATGGGCTTTTTCGAACGCCCCAGCTGTGCCTGGGCCGCCCGTCGCAAGTACTGCGAGCCCAATAACGCCTGGGGCACCACACGCGACTGTCCGGAGCGCCGCTGAAACCGCAGCGCACGCCAACTGCCCCTCAACGGCAAAACGCCACGGCAGCCCTTAAACGGGCACCGTGGCGTTTTTCATGGCAGCAAGGCAGGCTAGACAGTCCTGGGCCGGACAGCTGGCCGCGCGTCCGCCCCAGACTCGCTCAATCCTCTTCGTGCATCTGGTGCTGCAGATAGTTTTGCAAGCTGACCTGCTCGACCAGACCCATCTGCGTTTCCAGCCAGTCGATGTGTTCTTCGGTATCGTCCAGAATGCGGCGGAACAGGTCGCGCGTCACATAATCCTTGACCGACTCACAGTAGGCAATCGCCTCCAGCAGCGTCGCATGCTCATCGCGTTCGAGATTCAGGTCACAGGACAGGATTTCCGGCACATCTTCGCCAATGCGCAACTTGTGCAAATCCTGCAGATTGGGCAAGCCATCGAGCATGAAAATCCGCTCCATGAGCTTATCGGCATGCTTCATTGCGTGGATGGAAACATCGTACTCATGCTTGCCCAAACGGTTCAGGCCCCAATGGCGCAGCATGCGCGCATGCAGGAAATACTGATTAATGGCCGTCAGCTCATTGGTCAGTTGCGCATTCAAATACTTGATAACCTGTCTATCGCCTTTCATGATCGGCTCCGGCTTTTATGGTTCTGGGAAGGCAGCGGTATGCCATGAAGAAAGATGCAAACCCTTGGATGGCAATCTTGCCGGCAGGCAGGGTGCGGGAAAGCACGCCCCGGCAACGCCCGGTTCACCGCTGTAAACCCGGTCAGGCTAGCATCCATGCCGTGAAAAGCCCATGGTAGATGCGCATCTGGTAAACCGTCGTGCGACCCATGACAGGAAAGCTCTGGCAAATGAGAATGCGTCTGCAACTGCAAAATGCCGCTCGGGCAAGTCAGGCCTGGCGCGGCCTGACAGACGCAATTTTCATGAAAACCTTTTGATTTTCATGAAAAAAGTGCCGAAAAAGAAGGGAATGGCTGCAGAGAGACTCGCTGGCCAAATGAGAATGGCCAATCTGCGATGTTGTGTAAATCAGACAAGAAAGCGCTGCGCGGCACTGCCGATGGGCCCGCACCCTGAAGGAAAAGCAGGTCACGATGCCAGCAGACCACGCCGAGTATGATCAGGCTGCGACTTGCGAGGCAGCTGCCGGCAGGATCTCCGGCGCTGCGCCGACCGGCAACGCGACAGTCGCCACGGTGTGGCAGGCGCCGCCAGGTAGGTAGGAGCAAGCGCTCTCGGCGCAACGGCCACAACAACTGGCCACGCCGAGCTCATACTGGAGATCATCGAGCGTCGCGGCGCCGGAATCGACGCAAGCGCGAACCTGGCGCTCAGTGACAGCGTTACAAATACAAATGTACATGAGACTAATTATCTGGAAAGTCTCTGTGTTATGCAAGTGGATTTGCCCCGGCATGTACCGGGGTTTTCCCGAGCCGCCATCCGTCCGCCGCACGGGCCAGTCCCACGCAGGCGCGGCGCATCGGCCTGCCCCGGCCTGATCACCCGCTATCCAGGCCTTACGTTTTACGACGGTATGGCCCTGGGCCATGCGGCAGGCAACGCCAGAAGACGGCCGCTGCCGCCCAGCCCAGGGTGCCGACCACAAACGTTCCAACCGCCAGCGAAATGGCGCCCGTCAGGGCTGATAACAGCAGCGGCCCGGCGCTCGATCCGACATCCGACACCAGCCGCCATAGCCCCAGAAAATGATGGCGTCCCTGCGCAGGCGCTGCATCCGCGGCCAGGGTCATGATGATGCCGGAACTGATGCCGTTGCCGAACCCCAGCATCAAAGCTGCCGCCATGAATGAAATCACACCGGATGCAAACGGCATCAACATCAGGCTGGCGCCCATCAGAATGACGGAAGGTACCGCCACCCAGACACGGCCATGCCTATCCATGACCTTGCCCGCGTGGTAGAACACCGCCATGTCGAGCGCCGCCACCAGCCCGTAGATCACCGAAATCGCCACTGAATCCAAGCCCAGCTGTTCTGCCCACAAAGGCAAGACCACCTGGCGCGTGGCACGCAGCACACTGATCAGCAGAACACCAAAACCCAAGGTCAGGAACACACCGGCATGGGAACGCGCAATCGACGCGAGCGATATCTTGCCGTCCCCGGTGCTTGCCTGCGGTGCGGCGACTTCAAGCTCCGGCACTTTGTAGGCCAGCGCCCCGGCGCCCAGCATGGCGATCAGCGCCAGCAGATAGGCACCGGGCAGATCCATCAGGGCGATCAGGCACGCCCCAGCGAACGGCCCCACGAATGCCCCTATGCGGGCCGTGCCACCCAGCACCGACATCGCGCGGGCGCGCATCGCCAGCGGAACTGCCTGCACCAGATAGCTTTGCCGAGCCAGCTGAAACACCGACGCTGCCGCCCCCACCAGCAAGGTTGCGAGCGCCAACATCCATACCGTATGCGCCACCATCGCAATCAGCATGGCAACGGCGCTCAGCAGCGACGCTCCCACCATGGCACGCCGCTCGCCATAGCGGTTGACCAGCAACGCAGCCGGAATGTTGCTCACCAGCGAACCCAGCCCGATCAGCGCCGCCACCAGTCCGGCCACGGCATAGGAGGCTCCCAAACCGCGCACGCTCAACGCAATGACCGGCGTGATGGCCCCGATACCGACGCCAAAAAGCACGGACGGCCCATAGGCCGCCAGTGCAATCTTGCGCAAACTAAAAGAAGAATCGTCCATGTGTCAGCAATCGCCCCAGGGCATTAACCATCATCCATACGCAACAAGGCCATGGCCTTGCGCTGCGAGGCCGTCGGCACTCGCATGCCCTCGCGGTATTTCGCCACCGTACGGCGTGCCAGCTCCACGCCCCGTTCGGCCAGCTTGTTCATCAACTGGCTATCGGACAAGGGCTTGCGCGGGTCTTCCTGCTCCAGCATTTCCCGCATCATCGCCTGGATAGAGGCCGCCGAGGCCGACTCGCCATCCGCGGCCGGCACCCCGGTGCTGAAAAAGCGTTTCAGTTCCAGCGTGCCGTGCGGGGTCGCCATATATTTGCCCGCCGTCGCCCGCGAGACCGTGGACTCGTGCAGGCCCAAGGCTTCTGCAATCTCGCGCAGCACCATGGGTCGCAAGGCCACCATACCCGACTCAAAAAATGCCTGCTGACGCGCCACGATTTCGGTCGCGACCCGCAACAAGGTTTCAAAACGCTGCGCCACCTGGCGAATCAACCAGCGGGCCTGCTGTACATGGGCCTGCAAACCCTCATAGCTGCCGCGCGGTTCCTGCCCCAAGGCTTGCACATACGCATCATTCACGCTCAACCGGGGCACCAGATCCCCGTTGAGGCGCACACGCCAGCTTTTACCGCTACGGTAGGCGATGACATCCGGCACCGCATAATCCGCGACCGGAACGGTCCAGGCACGCCCCGGATGAGGATCCAGGCGCCGGATCAATGCATGGGCCAGGCGTATGTCCGCAGGTGAACATGCCAGCGCTTCACACAGGTGGGCCAGGCGTCCAGCCGCCAAGGATTCCAGATGGCTGCTGCACAGCTGCCGCGCCAAGGCCACGATGCCCGGGTCACGTGCTTCCGGCCAGACCGTCGGATCTGGCCGGCGCAACTGCAACAACAGGCATTCCGTCATATTCCTTGCGGCAATCCCTGCGGGCTCCATATTCTGCAGCAAGGCCAGCGCGGCCTCCAGCTCGCCCTGCTCGATGTCCAATGACGCCGGCAGATAGGCCAGGATTTCCTCGAAACTGGCGGCCAGATATCCGTTGTCATCCAGTTCGTCGATCAGGACGGTCATCAGTGCGATATCGCGCCGGCTCGCCCGGGTACAGCTGATCTGGCCCAGCAAATACTCGCGCAGCGAAGGCGCAGCCGCCGCTTCCGGGAAAAAATCGTCATCGCCATCATGCCGGGTGCCCGTCGCGCCGGAAAAAATATCCTCGCCAACCTCACTGGCAGGCGCCTGTTCGGGCGCTTCCAGCTCCAGCACTGGGTTTTCATTCAGTGCCTGTGCGATTTCCTGCTGCAAATCCAGCGACGATAGTTGCAAGAGGCGCAAGGCCTGTTGCAACTGTGGCGTCAGCACCAACTGCTGACTTTGGCGAATTTCCAGCGCGGGTCGTATCATGGGAACCATATTTTGCACCATAAGACCCGCCATGACTGCACCCAGCCAATATGATCTGCAAGTGTTGAATAATTATCTGCGTACCAAAGCGCAGCCCGCGCTGCTGCGCGATGGAGGAATAATCCTGTTTGCCGCCCTGGTCTGGCTATGGCTTTGCTGGCAAGGGCTGTCATATGCCCTGGCGCAACGCTATGAATTTCTGGCCAAATTCAGCACGGAGGCCCAAGGCATGGCCATGCGCAGCGGCCCTTATGTCTGGTGGACGCTGGCTGCGCTGTTGAGCCTGGGCGTCTTGTCCCTGCTGCGCGCCTGGGCGCGGGAAAGAATCAACCGCCATTGGGAACAAATCGTGCCGCCCGGTGAATTGGCACCCCTCTGCCACGACCTGTCAAACGATGGTCGCTCCGTATTGGATTGGGTCTGGCAAGATAGGGATATGCCACTGGCATTGGGCGACCTGAAACGCACCGTTACGGAACTGGCCAGCGGCCGCGTGGAAAAATTCCATATCGCCCGGGAACAGAATGCCGCCCTCACTGCAGCCCTGAAACCTGCAGCCAGCACGGCCTCCGCCACCCCAGCCAATACGGCTTCGCTATTCAAACCACAACGTCAGGAACCCCGCCTGCAGGCGGAATGAATTCGGCCAGGCATTCTCCGGGACGATCGCCCGGAGAATGCCTGTTCAGGCTGCGCTGGCAACCGGAACAGGCTGGCGGGCGCGAATCAGCGCAAAGGCACAGCGATGCGCCACATCCGCCGCAGCGGGCTCGCGATGAATCGCCATTGCGGCCATCGCACCTTCATAACAAAGCGTCAATTCGTTCGCCAATGCCTCGGCATCATCCGTCAGGCAGGCAACCAATTCCGTAAACATTTGATGCAGCCAACGGCGATACTCGCGCGCCACCTCCAAAACCGGTGCGCAGCCCTCGTTTTCCGCCACGGCCAGCAAAAAGGCGCAACCGCGATATTCCGTACGTGCGCCCATTTCCTGCAGAATACGGTAAGGCAGCACCGCCTTTTCCGCCGGATCCTGCTCTCCGCTTTCCAGCACCTGTTCACGCAGATACTGCGTAATCCTTTCGTATCGGTCTCTCAGATACGCAACCACCAATGCTTCCTTGGTGGCGAAATGCCGGTATAGCGTCGCTTTGGCAATACCCGCCTCGGCAATGATGCGATCGACCCCCACGGCCCGAATGCCCTCGGCATAAAACAAGCTGCCCGCGACTTCAATAATGTGTGCGCGCATATCCATATCAGATCCCCTACGGCCAACTCCGAAAATGACTGATTGTCATCTCTCAGGCCAGACAACAAAGTTCAATGCGAATGGCATACATCCAACAAATCTTGCCTGACAGCACCGCTGTCACTACCGTTCACAAGAGCAATGCTATCAAAATAATAATTCGCCTGGTTTTCCACCAATGCATTAGATCGCATCATGCCGCATTGCAAAAGAAATTCCAACCCCTACGAAAGGCGAAGTCTCGGGGGATTGACTGCGGCATTTCAGAAAATTCACGCACATAGAAGGACAACTACCAGGGAATTACGCATGATTTCCTGACACTTGCGATCCTCATCCTCAATATACGGATTTACCCCAAAAAGCCGAAATTATTTGAAGCCAAAAAATCATCATTTTTGACATACCCGGCAATGTCAATCCCAAAACCCAGGTATTCACCAATGGCGGGTGCAACGCACTGTCATCACAATAATTTGCTTATCCAGCCCAATCGCCACCCAATTAGTCATACAAATCGCGCAACATAGAACGATCATTTACGCTACGGCACCTTGTGCAATCACCTGTCCCGCATCCCGCATGCACAAGGACACAGCGCAGATCGAATTACAGTTTTTTTTAATACACAGCTATTTATTTTCTTATATCTGAAATAGCCGCCCATCCATTTGTACCCCAGAACCTGAATACAACAACTACAAAGCCAGGCCAGCGCTGACACTCCCGGCCGACCCGTTCCCCTCACACAACACAGCCTGCCAAAGTTGCCCGTACCCGACATGTTCTTCCCCGAAACCGGGTCCTGCGCACCTTTCAAGACATATGCATTGACTTTTCCCGTCAAACATGTTGGACTATAGGCACTATGGCCAATACGTCGATCCCCTCTCTCGACTTCCACGCAAGCATTTCTGCTCTGCGTGCCGGCCTGCGCCTGTCCATCGGCGCATCCATTGCCTCGCTGCACATTCAATCGCTACTACTACCGATCGGTTGCCGAGCCTAGTGCTCAGTGGCAGTTCGGCAGCCTGTCGCCACGCCTATACCCGTTCCCCGTTCAATTTCGCCGGCACAACCGGCACCCATGGCGTCCGCCGTGGGCGGGAGCCAGGCCGTGATTCACACTCCCTCAGCGGCTGTCTCCTTGATCCAAAGGTGCATCATGCTTGCCAATCCTTCTACCAAGTACCGTCCCTTCGTCCCGTTCACGCGTGATTTCTCCGAGCGCACCTGGCCCAGCCGTCGCATCGAGAAAGCCCCGATCTGGATGAGCACCGACCTGCGCGACGGCAACCAGGCCTTGATCGAACCCATGAGCGTAGAACGCAAGCTGCGTTTCTTCGACCAGCTCATCAAGATCGGTTTCAAGGAGATCGAAGTCGGCTTCCCGTCCGCATCGCAGACCGATTTCGACTTCGTGCGCAAGCTGATCGACGAAAAACGCATTCCCGATGATGTCCGCATCATCGTGCTGACCCAGTCGCGCCAGGATCTGATCGAACGCACCACCGAAGCCGCCGCTGGCGCCAAGCAAGCCATCATCCACCTCTACAACGCCTGCGCGCCCGCCTTCCGCAAGATCGTCTTCAAGATGTCGCCCGAGGAAGTGCGCGACCTGGCCGTGCGCGGTACGCAGTGGGTCATGGAAGCCCAGGCCAAGTACCCGCAGACGCAATGGGGCTACGAGTACTCGCCTGAAGTGTTCAGCACCACCGAACCCGAAGTGGCGCTGATGGTGGCCGACGCCGTGGCCCGCACCTGGGATGCCACACCGGAAAAGAAGCTGATCCTCAACTTGCCGGCCACCGTCGAGGCGACCACGCCCAACCTGTACGCCGATCAGATCGAATGGATGCACCGCAATCTGGAACGCCGCGACAGCATCATCATGAGCGTGCACCCGCACAATGACCGCGGCACGGCCGTGGCTGCCGCGGAATTCGCCGTCATGGCCGGTGCCGACCGTATCGAAGGCTGCCTGTTTGGCAGCGGTGAGCGCACCGGCAACGTCGATTTGGTGACGCTCGCGCTGAACCTCTATTCCCAGGGTGTGCATCCGGGCCTGGACTTTTCCGATATCGACGAAGTCCGCCGCTGTGCCGAATACTGCAATCAGTTGCCGGTGCACCCGCGCCACCCCTATGCCGGCGACCTCGTCTTTACGGCCTTCTCCGGTTCCCACCAGGACGCCATCAAGAAGGGCTTCGCGGTGCAGCAGCCCGATGCGCTCTGGGAAGTCCCCTACCTGCCGATCGACCCGGCCGACGTCGGCCGCAGCTACGATGCGATCATTCGCGTCAACAGCCAGTCGGGCAAGGGTGGCGTTTCCTATCTGCTGGAAAACGATCACGGCCTGGTCTTGCCGCGCCGCTTGCAGATCGAGTTCAGCCGCGCCATCCAGCACGTAACAGATACCACCGGCAAGGAAGTGACGGCCGAAGATGTATATGAAGTGTTCAGCCAGGAATACTTGGACCGCACCAAGCCCTGGAAGCTGGTGCGCCACCGTATCGAAGGCGACCCGACACAGGAAGAAAAGCGCCATTTCCGCGTGGAAGCCGTGCTGGAGCATGACGGCGAGACGCGTACCGTCACCGGTGAAGGCGAAGGCGCCATTACGGCATTCGTCGCCGCATTGGGCTTGCCGGTGCGCATCATGGACTACCACGAGCACGCCATCGGCACCGGCACGGACACCCGCGCCGCCTGCTATGTGGAAGTTCGCCTGGGCGAATCCCAAACCCGTTTCGGCGTCGGCATTCACCGTGACATCGTGACGGCATCGTTCCTTGCGGTGCTGGGTGCGGTCAACCGCCACCTGGCCGAAAACCCCGAACTGGCTGCGACCGCCAACGCGATTTGAGCCATGCTTTGATTTCCATGGAAGACTGAAGGGCGGCTACCGCCGCCCGCCGGAGCCCTGGCGCCAAACGCGCCGGATCCGCTCCCTGTGCGCATGTCGGGCGGCAGCCCGACGCGCGACGGCAGACCGGCCTATCCCGGCCTGCCGACCGGCACCGGCCACAAGCCAGTTACCGGCACGGAGACACCTGTTTCAAGACACCTGCTGCAAACACCATCCGCGTGCCGGCGCCTGCCTACCGGCCCAGGATGTGCAACAACGCGCTCAGCGACGCCGGATGCGGCGCCACAACGGGCCGATAACCGGCAGCAACAGCATGATGACAGCCAAGGTCATGATGCTGCCCGCCAGCGGATTCGACCAGAACACACCCAGCGAGCCATCCGATAGCAGCATGGATTGGCGGAAGGCATCTTCGGACTTGTCGCCCAGGATCATCGCCAGCACCAGCGGCGCCAAGGGAAAATCCAGCTTCTTGAAGACATAGCCCACGACGCTGAAAATCAGCAACAGCCACAGATCAAACGGCGCAGAGGCAACGGTGTAAGCCCCCGTCACGCAAACAATCACGATGACCGGCCCGATCACCGCGAAGGGAATGCGCAGGATGGCCGCAAAGATAGGTACCGTCAGCAGGGCGGTGAATACAGCAACGACATTGCCCAGGTACATGGAGGCTATCAGGCCCCAGACAAAGTCAGGCTGCTCGGCAAATAGCGTCGGCCCGGGCGTCAGGCCCCAGATCAGCAGCCCGCCCATCATCACGGCTGCCGTCGCGGAACCCGGGATACCCAGTGCCAGCATAGGCAACATCGCGCTGCTGCCCGCCGCATGATCGGCCGTTTCCGGTGCAATCACGCCTTCCGGCTCGCCTTTGCCGAAATTTGCGCCGCGCCGCGACAAGCGTTTGGCAATGCCGTAACTCATGAACGAGGCCGCTGTCGGGCCACCTGGCGTCACGCCCATCCAGCAACCGATCACGATGGAGCGTACATAGACCACGGCATAACGCGGCAGCTGCAACACGGTGGACAGAATCGCCCGCAAGCTGAGCCGGGAAGCCACGCCATTGAAACGCAAGCCTTCTTCCATGGTTAGCAGCAGTTCACCGATGCCAAAAATACCGATCACCGCCACCAGGAAGCTGATCCCGCGCACCAGTTCATCGCTGCCAAAAGTCAGCCGCATGGCGCCGGATATCGTATCCATGCCCACTGTCGCGCACGCCAGACCAATACCGATGGAGAGCAGCGTCTTGGCTGGCGCAGCGCCACTGAGACCGACAAAACTGGCGAACGCGAGCAGATAGACGGCGAAATATTCCACCGGCGAAAACTGCATGGCGAAACTGGCCACCCAGCCGGAAACCAGCGTGATCAGAATCACCCCGGCCAGCGCGCCGATGCCAGCAGAGCAGAAGGCAAATGTCAGCGCCTGCGCCGCCTTGCCTTGCTTGGCCATCGGATAGCCGTCAAAGGTGGTCGCCACCGATGAGGGTTCGCCCGGAATATTGAACAGGATGGACGTCGTGGAGCCGCCGAACAATGCCCCCCAATACATGCTGGTCAACAGAATGATGGCGGAGATGGGCTCCATGGTGAACGTCAGCGGCAGCAGCAAGGTCACGCCATTTGGCGCCCCCAGGCCCGGCAATACCCCGACCAGAATGCCCAGCAGGACACCCGCCAGCATCAGCAGGACATGGTAGCCGCTCAAGGCGATACCGAAGCCATGCAACAGGTAATCAAAGTTACTCATCGAGATTCCTCAGTACACGCCCAGCCAGTCTTCCAGCGGCCCTTTGAGCAAGGCCATCTGAAAACCGATCTCGAAAACAAAGAAAAACGCCAGGGCGACACCAATGCCTACCGCGTAGGAGCGCAGCGGCCCGTAACCGCCCTGGCGCCACATGACAGTGCCGAGATAAAGCGCCGACCCGACATACAGGCCCAGCACCAGGGACAGCGCGATGTAGGCCACCACTGGCAGGAAGAAAGACAGCATGCGGCGGCCTTGCGAACGCATCAGCCAGACTTCGTTCTGCGCGGCGGGACGGCGCCAGCCCTGCCAGGTCATCCAGAGTGCGGCCAGCACGATGACCAGACCGACGTAAAAAGGAAAGGCGCCTGCCGCCGGGCCGAAATCCGTCCAGCCGATTTCGTTTTCCAGCGCGCCAAACATGACCAGCAATCCGAAAACCGCTGCACTCAGGCCAGTAAAGCATTCCGCCTGGCGGCGGGTGAGCCAGGGGCGGTCGCCCGCCTCCTCGCCGCCGGCCGGGATATGTTCTGTTTGCATAATTTCTGTCCAGAAAGGGACAAGGCCGGCGGCCCCGTTTACTTGACGAGCCAGCCCTGGTTTTCAAAGACCCGGCGTGCCATGGCCGCATCGGCCGCGATCAGCGCATCCAGCTCACTGCCGGTGGCAAAGATATCCGACTGCGCAGTATTGGCCAGGTACTGGCGCCACTCGTCCGTGTCGCGCACCTTGGCCAGCAAGTCGATATAGAAAGCCACGACTTCCGGTTGTACGTTGCCTGGCGTGAAGACCGTGCGCGGCAGCACATAATCTTCGATGGGCAAGCCCTGGGACGCGCAGGTCGGAATATCGGCCAGCGACATATCGCCCGCCACCTTGCGGTCATCCTGCAGTGGCTTGGACGAGAACACGCACAGCGGGCGCACGCCACCCGCCTTCCACTGCCCCATGTTCTCGCTGGGATTGTTGGTATTCGCATCCAGATGGCTGCCCGCCAGCTGCACGCCCGCTTCGCTGCCGCTCTTGAACGGCACATAGGTGAACTGGCCGCCGCTGGCCTCATTGATCAGTTCGGTCAGGATATGGTCGCCGTCCTTGGATTGCGTGCCACCCAGCTTGAGCTGACGGGGTTGCTCACGCGTTGCCGCCAGCAGGGACTCCACGGTCCGGTAAGGAGAGGCCGCCGGCACCCACAGCACGAAATCATCGCCCGCCATCACAGCCAGCGGTGTCAGGTCATTCATCCCATAAGCCACCTTGGCCTTCATCGGCAGGAGCCAGGCATTGTTGTTACCGAACAGCAGCTTATGCGTGTCGCCACGGGATGCGCGGCCGGCCATGAAAGTTTCGGCCCCGGCGCCGCCCCCCTTGTTGCTGACCACGACCGGCACGTTCAGCAGCTTGTGCTTTTCCGCGATGGATTGCACGACACGTGCAAATTGGTCTGAACCGCCGCCAGGCCCTGCCGACACGACGAACTCTATCGGTTTGGACGGCGCCCAGCCTGCCCCGGCCGCCATGGCCGTGCCCTGCGTGACCAGCACGGCTGCCGCTGCCAGCATGCTCATGTATTTGGTTTTCATGGTTTGTCTCCTCGGTTTTATTGATCGTTTTTTATGGGCCAGGCCTGAACGCCTGGCCGCAGGGCATCGCCTTGCCCTGCTCCGGGCTGTGATCAGCCCTTGCCCTTGCCTCGTGACGCCGGGCGCTTGCCAATCTCGCGCACGGCATCCAGATCCAGTTCATAGCCCAGCCCCGGCTGCACGGGCAGCGCCAGGGTGTCCACCTCCCGCTTCGGCAAGTTCTTGAAGAGCTGATGGCACATGGACACCGACACCAGATGCCACTCCACCAGCCCGCCATTGGCCAGGCCGGCATGCAAATGCATGTTATGGAAGGGGAAAGCGCCACCGTTGTCGATGGTGATGCCATGCGCCTGCGCCAAGGCTGCTGCCTTGATCCCGGCGCTGTAGCCCCCGCCTATGCAAACATTGGGCTGCAAGATATCCAGCGCATCAGCCGCCAGCATGTCGCGGTACCGGAACAACTGGCCTTCGTTCTGCCCGGCAGCGACCGGCATGGGCGCCTGACGGCGGAAATCCGCCAAACGCTGCACATCATTGCCGCGCAGCGGTTCCTCGAAAAAGCCGATATCGCAGTCGGCCACACGCTGCGCCAAGCGCAAGGCATGAAACGCATCCAGGCTGCAATTGGCGTCGATATACAGCTCCACCTCCGGCCCGATGGCCTCGCGCACGGCACGGATACGCCGCTCGTCCTCGGCAATCACGGTATCCAGGGGCCGAGGTTCATCCCGTCGAGCCAGTGCATGCTGGCCAACCACCATTTTCAGCCGCCGATGACCGCGTTCCGCCAGATGCCGCGCAGCGGCCGCCAGTTCATCACGATCCAGTACACCGAATCCAAAGGTGGTGTAGGTCGTGACCGCAGGCCTGGCGCCCCCCAGCAACCGCCATACCGGCTGCCCCAGCCGCTTGCCTGCGATATCCCACAGCGCAATGTCCACGGCAGAGATCGCATGGCTGGCATAGCCGGTCTGGCCGCGTGGCGACAGCAGCCAATACAAGGCCTCGGCAATCTGTTCACGCGCCATGGCATCCTTGCCTAGCAGATTGGGCGCGACGACTTCATTGAGCGCCGCCGCGACGATCTCCTCGTCAGTGATCGCCGTAAACCCGTGCCCAAGCAAACCATCGGCGGTTTCGATTTCCAGGACCAGGCCAGACAAGCGCGCTGGCTTGGAGATGGGGCCGATATCCAGACTGCAATCCACATAGACCGGGGTGGCCTGCACCCGCGCAATGCTGTCGCGTCGGCTGGACGCGCCTGCTTCCACTGCCGTATTCATACTGTCTTTCTCCTGATGCTATTGAATGCCGATAGACGGCTCGCCACCTGCCAGCGCGCAGGCCTTCCCGCAGGAATCGCCTGGCTGCAGTAACGCTTGGCAAACGCCGATAGATAACGCTGAAAGGGATAAGGGCTCAGGCAGCCGCACATGACGGCAGGCTGCAACGCCGGATGCGGTCCGGTACCGGATCATCGAACTGAATGGCTACGGCGTGCCCGCGCCGATGGCGCGACGGATTGGTGTCATGCATGTCTGTCTCCCTGGCGTGTCTCGATGTTTTCTGAACCTCGGACAGCTCATGTTTTTTATGCAAGGCCACAACAACCGGCCTGTCCTGTCGAACCCTTGTTTAGACGAATTCATACAGGACAGTTCAGTCTATGCAGCGACCAATCATTATTCAATAGCATGAAGCTTATAAGCGATATTAGATACGCCAATAGAAATGGGGTGCATGCGCTCAGGGGCAATACGCCAAAAACCGCAGGGACATAAAAAAACGCCATCCGCAACACTGCCGGACGGCGTTCCTGAGCACAACAGGGGAAGATCCTAGCCTGCCGCCAGCGCATGCTCCAGTTGCGCGAGAGACATCAGCGCTGCATATTTCTGCGCCATGTCGAACAGACTGGCGTCGTGTGGCGCCAACGCCCGGTCGCCTACACAGTCTGAGACCACCACGGGCCGAAACCCCCAGCACATCGCATCCACCACACTGGCACGGACGCACCCACTCGTCACACATCCTGCGACAACCAAGGTACGTACACCGCGCTGGGTCAGCCAGGACGCCAGATCCGTCGCAAAAAACGCTGACGGCACATTTTTCCGAATAATCCGTTCCCCCGGCAAAGGCGCCAGCTCCGATACGATCTGACTGGCCGGAGATGACTCCTTCAACTTCAGCATGCCAGGCACCTTGGCGGAAAAAATGTTGGCATCGGCGTCATCATCGGCATAGACAATCCGGCTATGTGCTACCGGCCAGCCCAAACGGCGGGCCAATGCCAGCAAATCCACACTGCGGTCGATGGCGGCAGAAATATTGCCACCGCCGAACACGGCCGGATCAGCAAAGCCGTTGACGAAGTCGATCAGCAGCAGGCCCATAGGCGCCACCAGCTCAAGACGCTCACCAAACCCTTGCCGCGCATAGACCTCTGCATCAGTACTCATGCGGCCTCCCGTGCCCCTCGTTCGTATTGCAAGGTCTCTTCGACTACCCGACCGGCATGTACCACGCGTAGCTCATCCACATAGACATCGCAATTGCGCAGCGGCACATCAATGTGGCACGGCGTCGTACGGTTACCGCCAGCCTCGTTATTGGGCCCGAGCGAAAACAGGAAATTGCCGTCGAAGGCTCGGGCATCCATACCCAGTGTCGCTTCCCGATCATATAGACCCAAAGTTGACCACCAGGCACGTTTCTGCATACCCCAACCGATGTGCGCAATCGCATAGGCCTCCGGATCGTTGAAAGACCCCATGTATTCACGCAGTAAATCCGCGTCAACGCCACCGTCGATACGCGTTACGAATCCGGCTTCTACGGTCAACGTAATGGCATCCTGAACGTAGCATTTCTGCGGCAACAGGATATCGCCTCGATCAATGACAATACGGCCTTCGGTCTGTCCCTCATTGGGCCAGGTAAAGGCAAAACCGCTGGGCCAATGATCCCAGCGTCCCGGCTCATCAGAAAAGCCATACTCCGTGGCCACGGGATACTCGCCCAGCGGCATCACCAGGTCCGTGCCAGCGGGCGATGTCACGCGCATGGTACGCCCACCACGCAGGATATCAGCACCGGCGTTCACACGACGGTAGTCTTCTTCGTCTGGCACCATCCGCACCAGCACTTCGGGCGGCTCGACCGCCAGCAGGATCCGTGTGCCAGACGCCAGAATTTCATGCTGCTCGGGTGAAAACAACAGGGTCATCAGATCGAGCACCAGATCACTGGCCTTCAATGCAGCGATCGCTGCCGGATTCCCGGTCAGCGGTGTCGTGCCCAGATAGGCCAGGGGATCCCGGCTCAGGGATTTTTCCGCATTTACCGGCGGCAAATACAAGCGGCTATTCACGGCACCCAGCAAAGCCAACGCAGTTTCCGCTGTGCGCAGGGTTTGCGGATGAGTCCCGTCGCTGGTCAGGACCGTCACCATCGTCCCGGCTTTTACGCGGGAAAGCGTCAATACACGGGTCCACGCCCGGATCAGATCGGCATCGCTAACAGCCATGTCATACTCCTAGAAAAAATGTCACCGGCCGCCCTAGTTGCAGCGGCATCATCAGCACCTGCACCACCAAGGGCCAAAGCGCCAGGCCTGCGGCCCTGCTCTGGCAGCGCTCACCCCGCCACGGGCAGGAACTCGCGCAATGCCGAAAAAAAGCCTTCGTAGTCATCCCACGGAATCATGTGTCCCGCGTTTTCCACCCGCGTCACCACCAACCCAGGCATCAAACGGCATAGTTCCGCTGCGTCATCGGCCTGAATCACGCCTCCGCGACCAGCCACCACCAACTGCGCGGGAATCCGAATATCAGGCAGCCCCCGATGAAAATCGTCGGTCTGGAAACTCTGGAAGGCCTGCACCACAGCCTCCTCGTCGCAGGTGTGCAGCCACTCGGCACGCAACTGCAACTGCTCTTGTGTCCAGGTCGGCGAAAATTCTCTCAGCCGCTCCCAAGGCTGGCCTTCCCGCATCAAGCGGATAGAGTCCATATACCAAGGCAGCGCAGCCGGATAGGGCCGTCGCCCCGGACCCGATACCGGCGGATCCACCATCACCAGCCGCTCGGCCACACAGTCTGGCCGAGCAGCGACCAATGCGCCAATGCGTGCTCCCATCGAATGTCCCAGCAATATGTAATCCTGCAGCCCGAGCGCCTGGGTCAACGCCGCAACATCTGCCGCGCAGGCTTCCATGCTGTAGTCCATACCGGGTGTCGTCTCCGACAAGCCCCGTCCGCGCACATCCAGCACATAGGTATCAAAATCACGGGCCAGACGTTCAGCCACGAATGCCCATGTCACTGCCGGGCTGGTGATGCCAGGCACCAGTACCAGCGCTTGTCCTTTACCACCAAAACGCAAGTAGTGCTGACGTATCCCGTTCGCCCGGACATTTGCCCCATACAGCATGCGGCTTTGATTCATCTCATCCTCCTCACTTGCCTGGCATCCCAACGGCCAGGCTGCTATCAACTCAATACGCGCCAGACAACAATGCTCCCGCCCCTGGCACAACCGCCTCCAGCCCCAAGCCCTTGAGCATGGCGTAGGTCGTCGCAATAGCCGCTGTCAGCACCGGTTTGCCAGTCTGTGCCTCAACCATCGCCACAGCCGGTAACGAGGGCATCTGCACACAAGCCGACAGCACAATTGCATCTACATCGCTGGTATCCATTTCCGCCACAATGCCCGGCAAGCGAGCCGGATCATGCCGACCGACGTCCAGGTTGTCGGGAATCTCCAAAGCCCGCCAGACCACAACTTCCACGCCTTCGTGTTCGATGTAATCCACCACCAATTGCGTCAGCGGCACCATATAAGGGGCTACCAGTGCAATGCGACGCGCACCTATTACGCGCAACGCATCCACCAACGCACCCGCACTGGTAATCACAGGTGCCGTTCCTCCGTTATCCGCCGTACGCTGGCGCAACCGAACTTCTGACTGACGGTGATAGCCTTTGCCCGTCGCCATGATGGCCACCAGGCAGGCATAGCCCAGGACATCCACCCGTGCATCGCTCAATTCCAGCGCACAGCGATCAGACTCTTCATCCATCGCCGCCAATTCTTCCTTGGTCACCTTCTTCATGCGCATACGTGCCGAATGAAAGGTGAAACGCTCAGCTGGCCTGATTTGCTCACGCAAACGCAGCATCGCGGGAATTTCCGTCTCCATGGTGGTGTTAGAACTCGGCACGATCTGGCCGATCCGGTATTGCTTGACTGACATGCGTTACTCCTTTCAAAAGGAATGGTTCGGTTTTCAGCTTGCGAAACGTTGGGATCTCAGGCGCGACTCCGAAAACGATCCAGATACAGAGCCAGAAGAATCACCGCTCCCAGCACGATGTCCTGCAAATAGCCATCGACTTCGATCAGATTCATCCCGTTGGAGAGCACGGAAATAAACAACGCCCCCATCACGGCATTCAACACACCGCCCACCCCGCCTTGCAAACTGAGCCCACCAACTACGGCGGCTGCAATACTGGGTAGCAGCAAACTGCTACCCATGCCCGGCTCACCCGATCCCGTGCGCGCCGTCAACATCAGAGCGCCTACCGCTGTTAACAAAGCGGCATACAAGTACACCCGCACCGTTGTGCGCCGCACAGCGATGCCCGCCACGGCCGTTGCCACCGGATTGCTACCTACCAGAACAATGCTGCGTCCGAAAACGGTACGCCGCAGCATCAGATGTGTACCCAGGCATAGCAAGACGGCGATCCAGACCGGTACCGACAGCCCCATCCAACTCGCCTCATACAGCACGATGCTGAATGCGTCCGGCAGATCGAAGACAGGCCGCCCCCCAGTCACCATGGAAGCAATGCCGAAGGCTGCACTCATTGAGCCCAACGTGACAATGAACGGATTCACGCGCAGTCGTGCCGTACACCAGCCATTGAACAAGCCCAGCAAGCCGCCCACCGCCAGCCCCGCTGCCACGCCTGCCAAGACGACCCAGCCAACCGGAATGCCGGTACTGCCTAGCGCACTCATCGCCAGGGCGGCACATACGCTGACCAGCGACACACAAGCGCCCAGCGACAGATCAAAGCCGCGCGCCAGAATGACCACCATCTGTGCCGTTGCAAAAATCGCCATATAGCTGGTCTGCATCAGCAGATTCAAGAGATTTCGGCCAGACACGATGCGCGGTTCAACCAGGGCCAGCCCAAGCAACAGTACAGGCGCCAGCAGCCAGAACAGATTCCTGCTGGCGCACGCCACACCTGCGCGACAGCGTTGGGCCACACCGCCCGTTTGCAAGGTGCGAATCATGAACGACCTCCTTGAGCGCGATGCTTTCGTAACTCTTCCAACGCGACGACCAGCACAATGAAAATACCCATCACAATGGCCTGTGCCTTGCTGTGGATACGCAGCAAATCCATCGCGTTATTGAGTAACAGCAGAAAAAGTGCACCCAGGGCCACACGCACGGCCTTGCCGACCCCACCCTGCAGGCTGACGCCTGCAATCACTGCTGCCCCTATGCTCTGCAAGGCAATGGTGTCCTCTAAAGAGCCTTGCCCTGAACCCAGCTGTGCAGTCAGCAACAAACTGGCGATTGCAGCCAGCAGTGAGCAGGCGACATACACCAGCACCTGACAGCGACGCACAGGCAGACCCGACACCCGCGCCGCCTGTGTGTTGCCACCTACGGCGTACAGATGCAGACCCAACACCGTCCGGCCCTGTACCCAGCTCACCACGCCGATCACCAAGGCCGCCAGATAAACGGCTGCCGGCACTCCCCACCACAAAGAGCGCCCCCACTCCACGAATCCTTCTGGCAACCCATACACCGGAATCCCATTGGTCAGCAGCAAGGCCAGGCCACCTGCCATAGACGCCGTCGCCAGTGTCACCATGAACGGCGCAATGCCCAGCCAGGCCACGCACAGCCCATTTACCAGGCCGACCACCGCCCCTGCGCCCAGCCCTGCCAGCACGCCTACAAACACGCCGACTTCCGGCCCAAGCACCGCCGTGGCATGTACCATCACGCTGGCGCTGACCACACTGACCAATGCCATCACCGATCCAACAGACAGGTCAAAGCCACGAGATACCAGCACCAGCATCTGGCCGATGGAAACGATCATCAGCAAGGCGGCACCGCGCAGCAGGTTCAGCAAATTCTGGCCACTTAAAAATCGTGGCTCGGCCAAGGCCAGCACAATTGCCACCAGCACCATTGCCATGGTCAACAGATCCATACGCGCGGCACGCCGCCAGGCGCCCTGCAGTGCGATCGCAGTCATGCTGCCTCCCGTTGCGCGGAACGTGCAAAAAAGTGCGCCAGGATTGCAGCCTCCGAAAATTCATCGCGCTGCAAATGCGCCACCACCCGTCCCTCATGCATGACATAAATACGATGCGCCAGCCCCATGACCTCCGGCAGTTCAGACGACACCAGCACCACCGTCTTGCCCGCTTCCACCAGTTCGCGCATCAAGCCATACACCTCAAGCTTGGCGCCAACATCTATGCCGACGGTTGGCTCGTCAAACATGAAAATTTCCATGGGCCGGGTCATGCCACGCGCCAGCAGAACCTTCTGGCGATTGCCCCCAGACAGACCGCCGACGGCTCGTTCAATCTGTGGCGGCCTTAACCGCAACCGCGTCAGAATGTCACTGATGCTCCTGCGCTCCTCCCCCAGCCTCAAAACACCGCTCTGGGCGTACGCGGGGGTATCCAGCGCCGCCATCGACGCGTTCTCACGGATAGGCCGACTTAACGCCAACCCCTCTCGCGCCCGATCTGACGGGAAATAGCACACACCCCGACGCAGTGAACTGGCCGGATCTGGAGCCACAATGACAGTATCGCCTTGCATGACCCTGCCTCGGGTGATGCGTTCCAGGCCATACACCGCACGGATCAACTCGGACTTGCCGCACCCCACCAGGCCCGCAATACCAACAATCTCGCCAGATCGTGCTTCAATACTGGCGCCTTGTACCCGATCACCTTCCAGCGTCAGCCCCTCTGTGCGCAGAGTCACCGCCCCAGGCGTTGCGGGAATTTCCGGAAACAGCACCCCTACCTTGCGCCCGGTCATCAGCTCGATCAACTGCTCTTCGCTGGTGTCCTGCCAGCGGACCGTTGCAATGTGCCGCCCATCCCGCAAGACCGTCACACGATCCGCCAAACGCGCAATTTCACGCATGCGGTGCGAAACGTAAATAATCGCTACGCCCTGCTCGCGCAACTGATCTACCAAACCGAAGAGGTTCTCAGCCTCGGCATCCGTCAATGACGCTGTCGGCTCATCCAGAATCAGCACACGAGTCGCGCTGCCACCTGGTACGCCCCCCTGAACGCCAGGCTCAGCTACCATCATTGCCTTGGCAATCTCGACCATCTGCTGGCGTGCACGGGACAGGCGATTGACTGGGCAGGCGGGATCTAATTCGAACCCCAGCCGCGACAGCACCTCATCGGCGCGCCTGCGCATGGTTGCACGGTCAAGCATGCCCCACCGGGCAGGCTCCCGTCCCAGAAACAGGTTCTGCTCCACACTCAGTTCCGGCACCAGACTGAACTCCTGGAATACCGGCTGAATGCCCAGGCGCCGCGCACGCACCGGCGTCAGCTGCGCCAGCGTTGCACCATCAAACAGGTAGCGTCCAGCATCCTGCCCGAACGTACCGGCAATGATGTTGATGATTGTGGATTTACCCGCGCCATTCTCACCAAATAGCACGTGGACTTCACCGGCATGCAGTTCAAAGTCCACACCATCCAGCGCACGTACGCCCGGAAAGGTTTTGACAATCCCCTCCAAACGCAGGAGGGGCGTCTCGGCCTTGGTTTCGGCTTCGCTCATGACATTGTCCTGTCAGCGGGCTGCTGGCGCAGTCACCGAATATTCCGCACGGAAACCGGCTGGCGCCAGAACCTCATCCATCCGGATATCTGGCAGGCTTTCACGCGACACCATTCGAGGAATCGGACTAAGATAGGCAGGTACCGTTTTCCCTTCCAGAACCTGTACCGCCAGATCCACTGCCATGCGCCCCTGCAGCACCGGATACTGCGTTGCAAAACCCGAGATTTCGCCCTTATTGAGGGCATCAAGCATGGCCTGGTTCTCATAAGCAGAGAGCAATTTCACATCTGCCCTGCCCGCTTCGCGTATTGCGCCAATGGCAGCTTCAACCATCGTTGCATTGCCCCACAACACGTTCAAATCCGGAGAGGCCTGCAAAGCGTTCTGCACCAGACGCAACTGCACCGCCACCCCGGTATCCCCATATTTTTCGTCCAGCAACTCCAGATTGGGGCTGGCATCAACGACACGTTTGAAACCCGTGGCAAACTGCTCTGCCCAGCCAGAGCCGGCCGGGCCTGGCAAAGCCACAATACGTGCCTTCGCATCTCCCAGGCTATTGGCAAGATAGCGGCCAGTCTGCTCGCCCATGATGGTGTTATCGGCAAATACCTTGGCTGCCGTTGGCGCCTTGTCCACCGGATTCAACACGGCGATCACCGGCTTTCCGGCTCGTTGCGCCTCCCGGAACTTGCGTGCCAGCCCTGCCTCGGAAATCGCCCCCACAATCAGGGCATCGAAATCAGAAGCCATGCAATCATCAAATTGCGACAATTGCTTGGGCAAATTTTCATATCCGCCAGCCTGGTACACCGTCACGCCAACGCCTTGCCGTTTTGCTTCTTCGACAATGCCGTAATCCACTGCCAGCCAGATGGTGTCTTTCATGTGCGGGAACAACGCGCAAATCTTCCAGGGACGGGATGCATGTTCCTGAGGCGTATATTGCATCTGACGCGCCTGTCCAGCACTCAGATCCTCCACTGTCACCGGCCACCAATTGGCCCCGGCCTGAGCACAGGCCAAACCTGGAAGCAGCATCGCGGTCGTAGCAAGCCATTTTCTTATCATCGTGTTCACCTTCATCATCAAGACAGACAGGAAACAAAAGGATGAGAGCCGGCCGCGATGCAGCTTAGCGATACGGCCTCGCAATTAATTGTTCATTCGAACGACCAATTAAAAGCCAAAATGCCGGCGAGCTCATTACGGATATGCATGCATTGACGCTACAGACAGGTAGGTATAGGAAAATAAGCGACGCTTGCTTAACCTTCCAGTGTCGCCTTACTGCGCCTGGACTTGGCGCGGACAACAGACGCACCAGCCTGCGCTGGCAAGACCGTCGTAGGCGCCATCATGCCGGAAGACAAGAAATTCGTTAAGCGCGTCAGCAACTCGCTGTTGTCGCCCTTATGCTGGAAACGTCCGTCAGACAAATCTGCCAGACGATCCACATCTGACAGCATGTACAGATAAGCACCGATGAGGAACACAAAACGCCAATTCAGATCTTCAGCGTCCACATCCGGCAGGAGCTGTTCCAGCAATGCAATATACCGCTTGGAAGAGGCGTCATAGACTTTGCGCCGCAATTGGAAAGCCAGCTCTTCCGGCTCATTGTGCAAACGCGCCTGCAACCTGACAAAAGCCAATCCTCCCGGGCCGCTGGCTTTCATGTCGAACTGTGGTTGCAAATAGGCATGCAGGAGTTCTCGGACTGCCGGAACCCCGCCCGTCCGTGCCAGCAACGCATCCAGATTCTGCATGCGCTGCTCGCCTAGCCAGCTACCGCGGCGCGTGAACACTTCTTCAAACAGCACCTGCTTGGACTGAAAGTAGTAGGCGATCATGGATTGGCGAACGCCAGCCGCCGCAGCGATCTCGCGCGTCGATGTCAATGCATAGCCCTGGCTGGCAAACAACTGCTCAGCCGCATCCAGGATCAGGGAACGGGTATCACGTTCGCCTGCCGGACGCCCGGGGCCTCGACGGTGAGTTGAAGTCGTCATGTCGCTATCTTTCAGTGCATCCGGAGTATGGATAACGTCGCATGGTAGCGAATATCCACAGATTTCGCACCGATAGTGTGCAAGGAAACGGCCCCGCCCTACGACGGTGCCGCCGCCTCCTGCCGACAGTACTGTCCAGCCCGGTCTTACCAGGCTGAACCTGCCTCCCACAATACCGGAACTTCGGTATCCCTGGCCTTGCGCAACATATCCAGCAACGGGAAAGCCCGTTGCTTCAAGTGCACGGTCTGGGCCAGCGGATGCACGGGTTCTTTGTCCGGATCCTCCGATTCGGGAGCAGGCGTCTCGGCAGCGATGGCGGCTTCCAGCGCGGCAATCGCGCCCGGCAACTGTTCCACGCTGAATACGCCGCGCTTGAGGTCGGCATCGCTGACCTGACGCCCTGCCGCCTGCAAGACTTCCAGCGCGTGCTTATCCAGCATCAGGACATCAGATGCCGCCTTTGATTGAAATGTAACCAGCATGGGTATTTTCCTCCGTGGATGAATCCATTCATTCATGAACCTGCTGCAGGCACCGCGGCCGCATGATGTGCATGCGTCGCCACATTCCGCACCGGCAGTTGCCGCCTGATGATCGGTGGCACGCCCCTTCAGCCCAGTTCTCACGACATCACCATGCCTCGCCAGCCTGTCATCCGGTTCATGCCGCGCCGCCGCACCCGATATAGCCATCATATCCTGACCGGCTTGCAATGCGCCTTGATGTCCGTCGTCCTCCACGCCAGCCACGCGCAAGATGCCACCACGCTGTCCTGCACAGCCACGCAGCTGGGCCAGCCTTGCGCCGGCCCAGGCCTGACCTCGCCGGGCACTGCCGAACCGGCGCTCAATCTGGGGCTGGATAATCCCGTCCATCTCGCCAGCGGACGGAAATTCCTGCGTGACACGGATCTGCCCGCCCATCCGCTTGCCCCCGGCCTGGAGCTTGTCCGCTACTACAACAGCGCCGATCCCCGCCGCCATACCGGCCCCGGCACCGCCTGGCAGTTTTCCTATGATCTGCGGCTGTATCGCCTCGGCGATAGCCTGCAACTGATCCAGGCCGATGGCAGCCGCCTGCGCTTCCCCTGCCTCCCTGGCCAGACCCTCTGCCAACATGAGGGCCAAGGCAGCTTGCATGCCCAGCCCGATGGCTGGCAGTGGCACTGGCCAGATGGTTCACAGCTGGACTTCCGCCAGGATGGATGGCTGGTCGCCATACGCAGGCCGGATGGCGTACCGCTGGCACGGATCACGCGCGCTGCGGATGGCCGGCTGCTGATCGTGCGCAGCATGGCGCCCGAGCGACAGTTGGTCTTCCATTACGAACAACATGCACACCCCCCATACGTTTCCCCCCGCTTGCACAGTGTCGAAACCCCCATGGGCCGTTTTCACTACCATCACGCTGCCGGGCCCGAAGGCTGGCAACTAACGCGCGTCGAGCGCCCTGATGGCATGCAGCGCCATTACGCGCATGACCCGTCCCTGCAATCCGGTCATCCTCACGCCATCACCGCCAGCGGGCTAGCGGCCTCCGGGCAGCCGGTCCGCTGGCAACGACGCTGGCACTACGATCACGATGCCCGTGTCGTACGGCTGGAGCATCTGGATGCAGACGGCCAGGTCAGTGCTTCCTGGCAACTGGAGTACCTGGAACCCGCCTACGGCATCCATGCCGGCCTGACCCGTGTGCATGGCCCTCAGGGCGCTACCGACATCCGCTTTATCCAGCACGGGGGCCGTTACCTGCTGGCCCAGGTTGCCGGTACCGGCTGCCCAGGCTGCCCCGCCCCCGGGCTGCATGCGCAATACGACAGCGCTGGCCGTCTGGCCGCGCTCAACCACCTGCGCCTGACCCGCCACCCTGGCGGCGCCGTGCGCGAACTGGATGTACCGGACAGCGGCTGGCCCGGCCTGCGCCTGCGCTTTGATGACCATGGCCGGCAAACTGCCTGGTACAGCCAACGCACCGGCCTGACCCGATGGCAATATGCCCGGCACCACTCGCCCACCTCCATCCAGCCGCAGGCTGCGCAACTCTCGCAACAATCCATCCTTTATGCCAATGGCGACCGCTGGTACGCCATGCATGATGCCCTGGGCCGGCCCGTACAGGTCACGGCATCCCGCTTCCCGGCGAATGCCGGCGCGCCGGGCACAGCCACCCCGCCGCCCGCGGCCCTGGAGGCACGCCTTCAGTGGCATCCACAACATGGCCACCTGCTCGCCCTGACACACCCACATGAAGCCGAACAGCGTGACTACGACGCGGCTGGCAGACTGCAAGCGCGCCATATCCAACGGCCCGATCACAGCCATGCACCGGCCATCCAGCTGACCGATCGCTACGACTACCACCCTGATGGCCGGCTGGCTCACCACTATCTGCCGGAGGGAGGCTTGCTGGCCTATCAATGGCAACACGGACGCCTGCACCGCCTGGACTGGCAGGATCGCCATGGCCAGCGCCATCCCATCCTGCGCGCATTACCCGGAGAGGCGGGCTATGTCTTCGGCAATGGCGTACATACCCTGGGGCTGCGCGACGAACGCGGCCTGCGCGCGCTGGTCAGCGCGCTGCCCGGCGCAGGCTCCCCGCTGCTGGCACAGGCGATCACCCTGGACAGCCTGGGACGCATTGCCGAAGAACACATCCAGACCGGCGATTGGCGCCAGCACCAGCGCTATGGCTACGATGCAACAGGTCGGCTGGCGATGATTGAAGATGCCGCAGCATCACCCCGACACACCGCAGACCTCACTGCGCATACCCATACACCTGCGCCAGCCCTACCTGCGCACCAGCAGCCGCGCACCTATCTGGCCTGGTCGGCTGATGGCAGCCTGCAGCGTCGTCACACCGCATCCGATCCCGCTGCGCCATCGGGAAAAAAACTTGCTGCCCATGTCACTCCTCCAAAGCCGATCTCCAGCGCGGACGCCAGCGGCCTGCCACGGCACCACAACGGCTGGCGCCTGTCTTACGACCCGCAACGCCGTCTGCAACTCGCCGTCCATCCGGCAAGCGGCCAACGCATCGAATACCGCCACAATGCTCACGGCCAGCGCATCCTTCGCGCCGACGGGCCTGACATCACGCACTATCTGTATAACGAGCAGGGCCAGCGTCTCGCACAGGCACGCACCCGCTCCGACCAGCATATGCAAGTCACCGAGCGCTATCTGTATGCCGGCCAGGTGCCGGTCGCCTGGCTGCGCTATGACCATGCCGGCGAAGCGCGGCTGTACTTCATTCATGCCGATGCCCAAGGCCTGCCGCGTGCACTCAGCGACACACGTGGCCAATTGAGCTGGCGCGCAGAATTCGACGCCTTCGGCCTGCTGCTGCGTGAGGAGGGCGGGACAGGGCCCGCCCTGCGCTATCCTGGCCAATATGCCGATCCGCGCCTGCCCTGGTATGACAACGGCATGCGCACCTATGACCCGCTTACCGGCAGCTTTCTTGAACCCGACCCGCTAGGGCCCTTGCCCGGCCATGCTGCCTACGGCTATGCCGCCCAGCGCCCGCGCCAATATGCCGACCCCAGCGGCATGCTGTTGTACGCCTTTGACGGTACCCGCAATACGCCGGCATCACGCACCAACGTCTGGCTGCTGCATCAACTGTATCCTGGCGACAGCCATTACCAGCCCGGCCCTGGTCAGACCGCCTGGGATGCAGCCACCGCCAGCCGCGCCACACGGATCATCAACACGCAATGGGAACGTTTGCTGGCCGACCTCGCCGCCGCAGGGCGGCAATGGCAACAAGAACCCGCAGCCATCGACCTGCTGGGCTACTCCCGCGGCGCAGCACTGGCCCAGCATTTCGCCAACCAGATCGCCGCGCATGTCAGCAATCAGCGTTTCTGGGCCTATGACCCTGTCATGGGCACCGTGTCCGCCTGCGTTGACCTGCGTTTCATGGGCCTGTTCGATACCGTGGCTCAATTCGGCGTGAACGGGCGCGACAATGGCGCTTACCAGCTCGGTCCCAGCCCGGCCTGGCAATGGATTGCACATGCCGTGGCGCTCAATGAACAACGCTATCTGTTTCCGCTCAACAGTCTGGATCAGGGACAAGGCAATGTCGTCGAGCTTCCGTTCATCGGCGCTCATGCCGATATCGGTGGCGGCTATCTGTCATCCGCCACGCCCGCCCACTCACAGGGAGACCTGTCCGACGTCGCCCTGGCCTGGATGCATTGGCAAGCCCTGGCGGCAGGCGTGCCGCTGGCGCCGCTGCCCTCAGCACACGCCAGCATCACCCAGCCCCTGCTGCACGACGAGCGCAACGTGTTCTATCGCAAGACCGGCCAGGACAGGGCGGTCCACCGGGCCGATGGCAGCGCCTGGCTCGATAGCCAGGCTGAACATACCCGCCTGGGCCAGGCCTCACGGCAAGCGGTGGAAGCCTTCATCGAACGCCTGCCGGACTGGATGCACGCACCGGGGAACGTCGTCGGCACCGTGGACATGGCGGCCTATGAACAATGGCTGAAGCAGCAGATGCCGCACTGACCCGCCAGGCTGCGCCATGACGGTCTGTGCGGCAAGCTCAGAACAGGCCGGACAGTGGCGGCTCCGCGCCGGTCAAGTGAAAGCTTCCCACCACGGCCGCCTTCCAGTCGCGTGGATTGTGGTTGGCCACCGTACGAGCATTACGCCAGTGGCGATCCAGATTATGGGTGCGTGCCGTGGCGGAGGCACCGCCGACATCAAACACCCGTTCTGCGGCTTTGAGCGCGGCATTCGCCGCAATGTATTGCGCCTGAGCAACATCAATGGATGCCTGCAATACGGCATCATGGGGCAGGCCCAGCGCCCAGGCCTGATCTATCGACGCCGCCGCCTGCAGCACCGCGGCCTCTGCGGCAAACGCCTGCGCCGCAATCTCCCCGACCGCATGGGCCACATAAGGATCGTCCACCGAACGGCTGGCGCTGCTGTGTTTGATCGGCCGCGCATGATGGCGGGCAAAATCCACGGCATCGTCCCGCGCATTGCGGGCAATGCCCGCCTCCACCGCCCCGAGGAACAACTGAGCAAACGGCGTCACGATGGTACGCTGCGCCTTGCCATCCCGGAACAAGGGTGAGCGGATGATCTCCGTTTCTTCCACACGGACATTGCGCAGATGTGTCGTGCCGCTGGCCGTCAGGCGCTGCCCCATGGCATCAAAATCATCCAGGCGTTCCACCCCCTCGCGGTCCGTGGGAACGATGAACCGGACTTCCTGCCCGGTTTCGTTCAGTGCCGTAACCTGGATCCAGTCGGCATAGAGGGCACCCGTGCTGTAGTACTTGGTGCCACTGACCCGGTAATGCCCATCCTCGCGCACCAGTATGCTGCTGATGGCGCCGCTCGCGCCGCCCCGTTCCCAGCCCGCATTGGCCACGACAGCCCCGTCCAGATAGCGCGGAAACCAACGTTGGCGTCCTGTTTCGTCGTCACTGGACAACAGGTTCTCGATAAAGAGGAAACCGGGCCTCAGCGCCTGGGCGACATTCGAATCCACGGCAGCCACATCTATCACGAACCGGATCACATCCTGCACCGTCGCACCGGTGCCACCATAAGACCGGGGAATGCGAAAGGTATATAGGCCCTCTGCTGCAATGCGGCGGACCGGTTCATGTGGCAGCTGCCGCTCACGCTCCCTGCCGGACGCGGCTGCGCGCAACGCCGGCAGCAACGCCGCCGTGCGGCGGCGCAACTCGATCAGATCCAAAGGTGCCGTCGTGGCGTCGCCAGCACTGCCAGCAGGTTTCGAAGCCGGGAGAAAAGACATAGAACATATCCAAGAATGAAGCATCGGGCCGACCATCACCAAGCCATCCACCCATGCCCTGCCGAAAAATCCCTGCAAGTCGCGCGCCATGACGGGCACGCAATGACCACCGGCCCGCAACAGCGCCTGGCCTGCGCTTGTCAGGCAAACGCCAGCCGCGCCCTGCAGGCCGGATGCATGCATGGGCGTATCGCTCTCCATAGTAGAAACACCTGCCCGCATTTCAAACGATGCTTTTTGTATTTGATCATTCACATTTCACGCATGAACGTCTGAAGCCACCACACACTCCTTACGCTCCTTGGCATTCTGTCTTTCCCTGTTTCACGCCCGCTGCGGGAATCAGGCTATCATTCCCGGATTGCACTTCTCTTTTTTCGAATCCGCTCCCATGCTCCCCGAGCAACAGAATCTACTGATCTCCCGCATCCAGGCAGCCGTCAGCGCGCTGCTGCCCGAAGCGCAGCCCAGCATCCAGCTGGAGCGTCCGAAAGTCGCCGCGCACGGTGATGCCGCCTGCAACGTCGCCATGCAGCTCGCCAAGCCGGCGCGCCGCAATCCGCGTGAACTGGCACAAGCCATCGTCGATCATCTGCTGGCCGATCCGCAAGCTGCGGAACTGCTGGCTGGCGCCGAAGTCGCCGGCCCCGGTTTCATCAATTTCCGCCTGTCGCCGGCCGCGCATCAGGCCGTGCTGGGCGCCATTGCCGGGCAGCGTGAACAATACGGCCGCGCACCGCGCCGCGACGAGAAAGTCCTGGTGGAGTTCGTCTCCGCCAACCCGACCGGCCCCCTGCACGTCGGCCACGCACGCCAGGCTGCGCTGGGCGATGCCCTGTGCCGCCTGTTCGATGCCCACGGCTACGATGTCACCCGCGAGTTCTACTACAACGACGCCGGCAACCAGATCGACAACCTGGCCATCAGCGTGCAGGCCCGCGCCCGTGGCATCTCTCCGGATGATGCCAGCTACCCGGCAGACGGCTACCGCGGCGATTACATCGTCGATATCGCCAACGATTACCTGGCCGGTAAGACGGTGCAAGCGTCCGACGGCGTTCCCGTGACAGGCAAGGGCGACCTCGATGACCTCGACGCCATCCGCCGCTTCGCTGTTACCTATCTGCGCAACGAACAGGATCTCGACCTGCAGGCCTTTGGCCTGAAGTTCGACAACTACTACCTGGAAAGCTCGCTCTACACCAGCGGCCGGGTGGAAAACACGGTGCAGCGCCTGATCGACAAAGGCCACACCTATGAAATGGATGGTGCGCTCTGGCTGCGCACGACCGAACTGGGCACGGGTGACGACAAAGACCGCGTCATGCGCAAGGCAGAAGGCGGCTATACCTACTTCGTGCCGGATGTGGCCTATCACGAGGCCAAATGGGAGCGCGGTTTCCATAAGGCCATCAATATCCAGGGCAGCGACCACCACGGCACCGTGGCCCGGGTACGGGCCGGCCTGCAAGGGCTGGATATTGGTATCCCCAAGGATTTCCCTGCGTACATCCTGCACAAGATGGTGAAAGTGGTACGTGGCGGCCAGGAAGTGAAGATTTCCAAGCGTGCCGGCAGCTACGTGACGCTGCGCGACCTGATCGACTGGGTGGGCCGCGATGCGGTGCGCTTCTTCCTGATCCAGCGCCGCGCGGATACCGAATTCACCTTCGATATCGACCTGGCACGCTCGCAAAGCGAAGAGAACCCGGTCTATTACATTCAATACGCCCACGCACGCATCTGCTCGATGCTGGAACAGGCTCAGGCTGACGCCAGCACCCTGCAACAGGCCGATGTGGCACCGCTGGTCGCGCCCACGGAAATCGCCTTGCTGCAGCGGCTCTCCGAGTTTCCGGCGCTGGTCGCCCTGGCTGCGCAGGAGCTGTCTCCGCACTTGGTCGCCTTCTGGCTGCGCGACTGCGCTGCAGACTTCCACGCCTGGTACAACGCCGAACGCGTCCGTGTCGATGACGCGGCGCTGCGCGACGCCCGCCTGCGCCTGGCCGATGCGACGCGCCAGGTACTGGCCAATGGCCTGGCCCTGCTGGGTGTCGAAGCCCCCAAACGCATGTAACGAGTCTTCATGGCAAAACGCTCTTCCCGTTCTTCCGGCCAAGGCGGCAGCACCATCTACGGGCTGCTGGCCGGGCTGTTGCTGGGTCTGGTCGTGGCCGCTGTCGTCGCGTTCTACGTGACCAAGGCCCCCGTACCTTTCGTTGATCGTGCCGGGCGTGCGCCCGCACCTGCCGCGACGCCGCTGCAAACCGCCACGCCTGGCGGCAGCCTCAACCTGCCCGATCCGAACCGGGCCTTGCAGAACGGGAACCTGACGCCACCCGATATCCGTATCCAGCCGCCCAGCGTCACGACGCCGGACGAAACCCAGACCGCCGCCATCCGCCCGGCAACGCCAGGCCCTGTCACGGCGCCAGCCACGCCTGCTGCCAACGGCAATGGCGATGACTTGGGCGCGCTGATCGCCTCGTTACCCAGCCAATCCGCGGCACGGCAACCGAACCCGACACCCGCTCCGCCGCTGCCCAAGCCCGCCAACGGCGCAGCCGCCAGCGCCTATTTCCTGCAGATCGGCTCCTTCCAGGTTCTCGAAGATGCCGAGGCGCTGCGCGCCCGCATGCTGCTGCTGGGCCTGCCGGTACAAATCCAGCGTGCCGAAGTCAACGGCCTGCAGGTCAACCGTGTGCGAGTCGGCCCCTATACGCGCCTGGATGAAATGAATCTCACCCGGGCCCGCCTGACGGAAGAAAACGTCAGTTCGACCGTCGTGCGCCAATAACAGCGCCAGTAGCCATAGGCGCTGGCCGCAACACCGGCAACAACGCTCAGCACCGTACGCGCGCGGCGTCGGCCACACCCACGCCTGGCGTCGCAGCACGGCGGCCACGCCAGGCGGCTGCCGCCCAACACGCCCGCACCCAAGGGCTGAACCGCTGCATACCTCGCCGCCATGGATTTCCCTGGCCGTTCGCCACCGTGACAACGGCCACAGGCGGCCTCCTCAATGGGAACCCTGGCTGGCAGCGGCTGTCCAATTGCCTCCGGCATGCACGCACCCCCCACTTGTGCCGCCATATTCCTGTCGTATCATTCCTCCTTCACTCAGCCAGGAACTGTCCAACATGACCTTCTCGTTTTCCCGTCTGCTTGCCGCCGCTACGCTCATGCTCGGCGCTGCCATTGCTCCGTTGAGCCAGGCCCAAACCGCCCGTTCCGTCGAGCTTCAGTCACCCCAGCGTACCGACAGCCCGGGACAGGTTGAAGTGTTGGAGTTCTTCGCCTACACCTGCATCCACTGCAAACTGCTCGATCCGATGATCAACGCCTGGGCCAAGGATCTGCCCCAGGATGTGAATTTCAAACACGTGCCGCTGGGCGGCGACAGCCGCAGCCGCCCCATGCAGCAGATGTATTACACGCTGGCAGCCCTGAACCGCCCGGACTTGCATGAAAAGTATTTCACCACCCTGCACGATGAACGCAAACGCGTATTCACCCGCAAGGACATGACGGATTGGGCCGTCGAGCAGGGCGTGGATCGCAAGGCCTTTGAAGCCGCCTTCGATTCGATGGGCGTCAGCAGCCAGGTTTCCCGCGCCGACGAACTGGCCAAGGCCTACAACGTCAACAGCACACCCACCATCATCGTCAACGGCCGTTACCAGACCTCGCCCGCGCAGGCTGGCGGCTACCAGGAAAGCGTGCAGGAAACCGACCGCCTGGTACAGCAGGAACGCGCCAAGCTCGCCAAGTAAAGCGGCAGGCATACGCCCCAGCACCGCGATGCTAGGGCGTATGCCTTGATGCGAACCAGCAAAAAAATGGCCAGCGGCATTTGCCGCTGGCCATTTCCTTTTTCCTGCTGCAAACGCCTGGAATCAGGGGTTCAGCACTCAGACCGTACCCGCCTCATCCAGCGCCCGGCCCAGATCCGCGATCAGATCGTCCACCTCTTCCAGGCCGATCTGCAAGCGGATCAAGGTGTCACCAGGCAAGACGGCACCATCACTTTGCAAGGCAGCCAGGGATGGCTCCACCCATTGCACCAGGCTCTCGAATCCCCCCCAGGAAAAACCGATGCCGAACAAAGTCAGGGCATCGACAAAACGCCGGCCGGCGTCATGGGAAAGATTGAACGCGACGCTCAACAAACCGTTCGAGCCGCTGGCATCACGCTGCCAGAGCGCATGGCCGGCATCACCAGGCCAGGCCGGGTGATAGATGGCTCGCGTTTCCGGGCGGGCAGCCAGGAATTCGCAAATACGCAAGGCACTGTGAGCCTGTTCGGTCATGCGCAAGGGCAGGGTGCGCAAGCCGCGCAAAGCCAGCCAGGCATCATCCGCGCTCAAGGCATAGCCGAGCGCATACTGGGTACGGCTGAGACGGTCGCCCAGCGCTGCATCACGGGTAACGACGGCGCCCAGCATCAAATCCGAATGACCGCCGACGTATTTGGTGCCAGCCACCATGGAAATATCCGCGCCCAAGGCCAGCGGATGATAGGCATGGCCAGACCCCCAGGTATTATCCGCAGCGACCAGCAAGCCATGGCGATGCCCGATCGCCGCCAAGGCGGGCAGATCCAGCATGCGCAACAGCAGGGAACCCGGCGATTCCAGGTACAGCAGCCGGGTATTGGGCCGGATCAGGCTTTCCAGATCATCGACACCAGGGGTGAAGTAGGTGATTTCCACACCCAGCTTCTTCAACAGAACGTTGTCGAAATGACGCACCGGCCCATAGACAGTGTCCACCACCAGGGCATGATCGCCCGCCCCCAGCAAAGTGAAAAACACCAAGGTCAATGCGGCCAGCCCGGAAGGCGCCAGCACACAATAGCTGCCGCCTTCCATGACCATGAAGGCATCTTCCAGCGCCCGATGCGTATCCATGCCGGAACGGCCGTATGTCACGGCGCGTTCACCTGCTGCCTTGCGCCGCTGCGCATTTTCCAAGGCCGCCAGATCCGCAAAACGCACCGTGCTGGCACGCATCGGGGGCAGGCTGACAGGCGCGACGCCATCGGCGTCGAAGGGCGCGCTGCCGATATGCATCAGGCGGGTACGCAAGCTGCATTCGGACGCGGGGACGGCTGCAGCGGGATCTTCCGGTGCGGCACTTGCAGGTTTGGACATTCTTGAAGCTCCAGGAAAAGCGGCGGTACACGCCACGGCAACCCTGCCATTATCGCGTGCCTGCCGCTTGTATGCATCAGCACAGCCATTGCTGCGATTCTGCCACTACGGCAATCCATCCATGACGATCCATGCTGCGGCAACGTGCCATTCAGGCAAATGAAAGCCTGCCATTTTTGCCTTGAAGGCTTTGCCCCTCAGGCAAAATGCCCCGGAAAATGGATTACATGAAAATAGGTGAAAAAATACGGAAACTCCGGCGCGAGCGCGGTTTGACGCAGGAAGAGCTGGCCCTGGAACTGGACACTGCCGCCAGTACCGTTTCCCGCATCGAAAATGACGAGCGCACGCCCTCGCTGGATATGCTCACTCGTCTCGCCAATAGCCTGCAAGTCGGCATCGGTGAATTGTTTGCCGGCGCCCCGGATACGGATACCGCGCAACAGGTGGTCGCCGACAATGACCAGGCCTTGCGCAGCTATGCCCAGGGCCAGGGACAGCAGCAAGAACCTGCCGCAGGCGATGACTACATGGAATTGCGCCGTTGGTTCCGTAATCTGACACCAGAGAACCAGCGCGTCGCCGTGGAACTGATCAAAACCCTGGTGCGGACTCAGCACAAGGGCTGACTGCGGCGACGGTAAAAGTGCGGGCGGCAGTTGGGCTGAAGCGCAGCGGCCAGCACCACGGCCGTCCGCATGCGCTTCATTCAGGCCGGAGCGAAGCGGAAGACGCCGTTGTCATCTATGTGGCGCGCCAGCCGGCCCGCGTGCCAGAGCAGGTGCAGGTGGGCCAGGGCTTCGCCCAGCGCGAATGTAAGCTGGTGCAAATCCAGTTTGCGGTGGAACATGATGGGCACGATATCTGCCGCGCTGCATGGCGCCGCCGTACAGGCGTCCATCACTTCCTGCAAGCGGTCGCGATGATGTTCGCGCTGCTGGCGAATGCGTTCATGCAGACCACGAAAGGGTTTGCCATGAGACGGCAGCACCAGCGTGTCCTCCGGCATATCACGGTACGCGTCCAGCGATTGCAGATACAGGCGCAGAGAATCCGCTTCGGGTTCGAAATCGAATACGCTGACATTCGTGGAAATGCGCGGCAAGACCATATCGCCGGAAATCAACACATCCAATTCCGCACAGTACAGGCCGATATGTTCAGGCGCGTGGCCGTAGCCGACGATCTGCAGCCATTCTCGGCCGCCGATGCGCAGCGTATCGCCCCCCAGCAACCGGTACATGGTCGCCGGCACCGCCGGCACCATATTGACGTAGTAGCCTGAACGCTCACGCACTTGCGCCAGAGAGGCCTCATCACACAGTCCGTTACGGCGGAAATGCGCAGCGGCGGCTGCGCCCCCGGCACCGGCACTGGCATCGCGCCGCCCGGATGCAATGACCGCCTGGGTGTATTCGCTCATGCTCATCAGCAGCCGCGCATCCCAGCGCCGGCACAGCCAATCGGCCAGGCCGACATGGTCAGGGTGCATATGCGTCACCAGTACGCGCAGAACGGGCAAGCCTTCCAGTTCGTGTTCGAAAATCGACTCCCACTGGGCCTGTACCTCGCTGCGCGCAATGCCGCAATCCACCACCATCCAGCCGTCGCGGCCATC
This sequence comes from Kerstersia similis, assembly GCF_965139615.1. Lineage (NCBI taxonomy): Bacteria > Pseudomonadati > Pseudomonadota > Betaproteobacteria > Burkholderiales > Alcaligenaceae > Kerstersia > Kerstersia similis. The sequence continues at coordinate 27,431 of NZ_CBCSIQ010000011.1, read as the reverse complement.
CACCGTATCGCGCAATAGCCAAACGTTCACGTGATCCAGCGCGAACGGCAAGGGCAGGCGCACCCATTTCACCCCGTCAACGAGGGTAATGGCCCGTCCGGGTTCTGGCAGCGCATCATTCCAGGGGTAGGACAGCGCCATTTCATTCTTATTCATCGGGACTCCGGGAAGCATCCAGGCCACCTCCCGCACCCCTGCCGTCAACATGCCGCCAGGCGCCGGCACTGCGCTGCCACCATGACGGCATTACAGGCCCGGAGCATGACTGGCGCTCCGGCAACGGCGGCTACGACAGACAGCATAGATAACAAATCAGACAGTAAAGCTGGGTTACTATACCTTACGTTGACGTAAACGGAAATTAAAGTTTCATTCCCATGCCCGCACCCAATTGGAGTATTTCCGAGCTTTCCAGCGAGTTCGGCATCACGCCGCGCACGCTCCGCTTCTATGAAGACAAGGGCATCCTCGCACCCACCCGCCATGGCCGCCACCGCATCTATGGCGCCCGCGACCGGGCCAGGCTGGTCCTGACGCTGCGCGCGCGGGCAGTAGGCCTGGCCCTGGACGATATCCGCAGCCTGCTGGATATCTATACCGGCCCGGACAGCACACAAGCCCAGATACGCGCCTGCGCTGAAAAGCTGGAACTGCATAGGCAGTTCCTGCTGTCCCAACGTCAGGAACTGGAACTGATGCTGGAGCGTGTAGAAGATCAAATTCAGGATTGCCTGAACAAAATAGACAAATAAGTACAGATTCTCTCAATAGCCGCTTACGTTAACGTAAAATAATTTTCTGGCAATTCCATCAGGAAAACAGCGGTAATTTTGGAAATCCGCCCGTGCCGGAGAAGCACCGGAGAAGCCGCCATCTTCCGGCTCCGGCCACACGTTCAGGCAGCGACATGGCAGAAAGGAACCCGGCCACGATGTCCAGCAATCGCCACATGCCCTTTCCCGTCAGCGACGCGCCCCTGCGTGTCGAACCCATAGCCCGGCTCCTGCCGGCGCGCCAGGCAGCGGCAAGCATCCTGCAAGGATTCAATCGGCATTACGCGCTGTTCCGCTACAGCGCGCAGCGCGCCAAAGCCCTGTTCGAAGCCGGGGATTGGCGCGGCATGCAGCAACTTTCCCGCGAACGCATCGACTACTACGATCAACGCGTGCGGGAATGCGCGCATACCCTGGCGCAGCGCCTGGACGGGCAGGGCAGCGATGCCGATCCCAGCCCGCACTGGCAGGCCATCAAGCAGGAATTTGTGGCGCTGCTCGACGGGCACCCGCAGCCGGAGTGCGCGGAAACCTTCTTCAACTCCGTTTCCTGCCGCGTGCTGCGACGTGAGTACTTCAACAATGCCTGCCTGTTCGTGCGCCCGGCCGTCGCCACCGACTACCTGGAGGGCCAACGTCCTGCCTTCCGCGCCTACTATCCGACACGCACCGGCCTGCGCGCCACGTTCCGGCGCATGCTGGGTGATTTCGGGCTGGCTGCGCCGTTCGAGGACTTGCCGCGCGATGTGCGCCTGCTGGCACGCGCTGCCACCCGTCTGCTGCGCCAGGCATTACCCAAGGGCCAAGGGCCACGGCTGGGACAAGACTGCCAGGTGCATGTGCATGGCACGCTTTTTTTCCGCAACAAAGGCGCCTACCTGCTGGGCCGGCTGGTGAACCAGGGCGCCATCTATCCGTTTTGCATTCCGCTGCTGCGGCTGCCATCCGGGCAGCTTTATGCCGATGCCTTGCTGCATGGGCAAGACGCCTTGAGCCGCGTATTCAGCTTCGCCCGTACCTATTTCCTGGTGGACATGGAAGCGCCTTCGGCCACCGTGCGCTTTCTCTCCACGCTGCTGCCACGCAAGCCGCTGGCCGAGCTATACACCATGATAGGCCTGCAAAAGCAGGGCAAGACGCTGTTCTACCGTGACTTTCTGCAGCATCTGGCGCAATCCGGCGACGCCTTTGAAACCGCCGCCGGCATTCCTGGCATGGTGATGTTCGTGTTCACGCTGCCGTCCTATCCCTATGTGTTCAAGATCATCCGCGATCACATAGAAAAAGACGGCATGACGGCCAGCATCGTGCGCCGCAAATACCAGCAGGTCAAACTGCACGACCGCGCCGGACGCATGGCCGATACCTGGGAATACTCGCAAGTCGCGCTGCCGCGCCACCGTTTTTCCGACGAGTTGCTGCAGGCCTTGCGCACCCACATTCCCTCACAGCTCGAAGAGCAGGGCGATACGCTGATACTGCGCCATGTTTATATCGAGCGCCGCATGACGCCGCTCAATCTCTATCTCTGGCAAGCGGGCGCCGCAGCGCGGGCGGCCGCCCTGGAGGAATATGGCAACGCCATCCGGGAACTGGCGGCAACCAACCTGTTCCCCGGCGATATGCTCTTCAAGAATTTCGGCGTGACGCGCCTGGGACGGGTGGTGTTCTACGATTACGACGAAATCCAGTCCATGACTGAAATGAATTTCCGCCATATCCCCGACGCCCCGGATGACGACGCCGAGATGAGTGCCGATACCTGGTACGCCACCGGCCCCAATGATGTCTTCCCGGAGGAATTCGAGCACTTCCTTTTCAGCGATCCGGCACTGCGCCTGCCTTTCGTGGCCAGACATGCCGCGCTGCTGCAACCGGAATGGTGGCGCGCGTGCCAGGCCAGGATCGCGCGTGGCGGCGTCGCCGATATCTTTCCCTATGACCCCGGCAGCCGCTTCGCCAGCCATGCCGCGCCGGCAGCGGATGAACTGGCGCAACAGCGCTGAATCCGCCAGAAACAAGATCGCCCGCCGGTGGCAAGGCCGGCGGGCGATGTCTCAGGCACGCTGCCCGGCTCAACGCCAGGCAGCGGATTGACCGCAGGATTACGCGCCGCGCACCTGACGGAACACTTGCTCCAGCAATTCGAATTGCAGGTCGATTTCTTCCGGCGTCACGTTCAAGGCAGGCATGAAACGCAGCAGGTTGGGGCGCGGCGAGTTGAGCAGCAGCCCGACCGGCGACATATCACGAGCCGCTTCGACAATCTGCGCGCCATCATCGCGATCCAGCACCAGGGCACGCAACAAGCCACGGCCACGCTCGCCATTCATGCCCCATTTGGCCGAGAACGCCAGCGAACGCTGCGACAGCAACTCACCCAGCTTGACGACGTTGTCCAGGAAGCCCGGTGCCGCCAGCGTATCGAATACCGCCACGCCAACTGCCGTCATCAAGGGGTTGCCGTTATAGGTCCCCCCCTGATCGCCGGGCTGGAAGCAGCTGACTTCCTCACGCGCCAGCAATGCCGACAGCGGCACGCCACCGCCGATGCCCTTGCCGAGCGTCATGATGTCCGGCTCGATGCCGGCATGCTGGTAGGCGAACATCTTGCCCGTACGACCCATGCCGGTCTGCACTTCATCAACGATCAGCAGCAGGCCATGCTTGCGCGTCAGTTCGCGCAGCTGCTGCAGGAACTCGTCCGTTGCCGGAACGACACCGGCCTCGCCCTGCACAGGCTCCAGCATCACGGCAACGGTCTGGTCGTCGATCAGCGCTTCCACCGAGGCGATATCGTTGTAGGTCGCCTTGGGGAACCCATCGACCTGGGGCGCAAACAGGGTATCCCAACCCGGCTTGCCCGAGGCCGACATGGTCGCCAGCGTGCGGCCGTGGAAGGCGTTGGTGAAGGTGATGATCTTGTAGGCGCCGTTGCGGTGGATCTGACCATAGCGGCGGGCCAGCTTGATCGCCCCCTCGTTGGCTTCCGCGCCACTGTTGGCGAAGAAGACCTTGTCAAAACACGAGGCATCCGTCAGACGGCCGGCCAGTGCGATCGACGGTTCGTTGTAGAACGCCGGCGACGGGTTGATCAGACGATCCACTTGCTGATGCAGCGCCGTGCGGATGGCTTCGGGATTGTGACCCAGCGCATTGACGGCCCAGCCCTGAACGAAGTCCAGATATCGCTTGCCGGCATGGTCCTCCAGCCACGAACCCTCACCTCGCACGAAGACGAGTTCGGGACGTTGCGTGATTTCCATGACTGCCTGCACTCTGAACTGAGAAAATTCCATTTCGGCCACCTGCCGCAAAAAGTAGTAAAGGGGAGCCGACAGTATGCCGCATTTACCGGGTTTTTTCGCGACAAACCCATGTGCTGCCCGACATTCCTCCGCGGAAGCGCCCAGCCTTGTCTCATGCGGGCAAAACCACCCTCTCTGAGCCCTGCCCGCAGGGCGAAAATACCGCCGCTGGCATACGTACTCATCTCTTGGAGTAAACTGGGCCTCAGGCTTGGCCTATACGATTACGGAAAGCGGCGGCACCCCCGCCATGGCTATCTCGGCCCGGATCCGGACCCATACAGGCGAACTACGCTGCTCATGTACGACATTTTGGTTTATCTGTTCGAGAACTACTACACCCCCCAGGCCTGTCCTGCCGCGGATGTACTGGCACGCCGTCTGGCGGCGGCCGGCTTCGAGGACGAGGACATCGACGAGGCCCTGGGATGGCTGGGCGGCCTGGCGGAAAGCACGGCTCGCTGTGTTGGTTTGACGGACAGCCCCATCACCGGCACCCGCATCTACAGCGATGCGGAGTATCAGGCATTGGGTACCCAGGCCATCGGTTTCATCTCCTTCCTGGAAAGCGCAGGGGTTCTGCCTGCCGCGCTGCGCGAGATTGTTATCGACCGCGCGATGGTGTGCTCGGAATCCCCGGTTTCGCTGGAAACCATCAAGATCATTGCGCTGATGGTGCTTTGGAGCCAGGAAGCCGAGATTGACCGCTTCATCCTGGAAGAATTGCTGGAGCAGGGCGGCGCCCGGCTGCTGCACTAGGCATCCGCCACCGCACAAACACCATGGGCGCCACGCCACCCTGCAAGCAGGCTGCCGGCGGCTATGTCGGCCGCTTCGCACCCAGCCCCAGCGGGCCGCTGCATAATGGCTCCCTGGTGGCTGCCATGGCCAGCTGGCTGGATGCGCGTGCACACCAAGGCCGCTGGCTGCTACGCATCGAAGACGTCGATACCCCCCGAATGATCCCCGGCGCCGATCACTGCATCATGCAGCAGCTACAAACGCTGGGCATGCGCTGGGATGGCGACGTCATCTGGCAATCCCGGCGCGAAGCGGCCTATCTTGACGCCTTGGCGCGCTTGCGTGCGCAGGGCCGGCTCTACCCTTGCGCTTGCACCCGCCGTGAGATTGCAGACGCCGCCAGCGCAGCCGGCCGCCTGGGCGACAATGGCGAACGTCCCTACCTGGGCATGTGCCGCCACGGCCTGGCCCCTGGACGCAGCGCGCGCGCCTGGCGCGTGCGAGTCGATCCCGGTACGGTACATTTCACAGACCGCTGGCTGGGGCCGCAGCAGCAAGATGTGGAAACCGATGTCGGCGACTTCGTTTTGCGGCGCGCAGACGGCCTGTGGGCCTATCAACTGGCCGTTGTCGTCGATGATGGCGAGCAGGGCATCACCGACATCGTACGCGGCGCAGACCTGCTCACCAGCACGGCGCGCCAGATCCAGCTGGCCGGGTTGCTGGGCTACCCCATACCGCGCTACATGCATGTACCACTGGTGCTCGACCCTGCCACCGGCCTCAAGCTGTCCAAGCAAAACCATGCGCCGGCACTGGATCTCACGCAACCGCTGGCTACCCTGATGCACGCCTGGCGCGCGCTGGGCTTCGAGACCCTGTCCGTCACCGATGTCGCCACCTTCTGGTCAACCGCCACGGCACGCTGGGCAGCACGCTGGCATATCGCCCGCTGAACGCCACACCTGCCAGGATAGGCCACTTGACGCACTTGGCCCATTTGGCCGATTTAGCCGATTCGGCCCACACGAACCTGGCCCGTTCTGCCCCATACCCGTTCTGGCGCCATATGCAAGCTATCGCTTGGCGCGCAGCCGCGCCCAGTCTATCGCCTGCACCTCCTGCCGCGTGGCGGGCAAGGGCGCATATTCCACCGTCAGTCCCGAGGGCCGCAAGGTGCAGACGGCAAAGCCTGCCCCTTGCACCAGGCTGAGATGGTCCTGACAGAGAATATCCTTGGCATGATGCAGGCCGGTCGCCACCGCCAGCATCGTGCCATACCAGTTCGATACGCGGTCGTAATGGATATGGCCGCAGAACATGCCAGCCACCTGATGCCCTCGCAGCAGGTCGCGCAGGCGGCGCGTATCGGCCAGGCTGAGCGTTTCCCATTGCCCGGTTTCATCGGCTTCATCCAGCGCCGGTGCATGATGCGCCACCAGCAAACGCGGCATGGCAGGATACGCATCCAGGCGTTGGCGCAACCAGCCGAACTGGCTGTCATCCAGCGCACCGCCAATCTGGCCGGGCACACTGGTATCCAGCACGATCACATGCACGCCTGCCACCACCTGATCATAGTGACAGGGCGCCTGGGCCCCGGATTCAGCATGCGGCAAGCGCAGCTCTGCGCGCAATGCTGCGCGTTCGTCATGGTTGCCGGCGGCATACAGCACCGGCATAGGCAGCGGCGCCATCAAACCGGCAAGCTTGCGATAGCTCGCCGCATCGCCACGATTGCTCAGATCACCGCTGACCAGGACAAAGGCAGGCGCCGGTTGCATGGCCTGAATCGTTGCGACGACGGCAGCCAAACGACTCGCCGTGTCTGACTTCAGCCCTGGATCGGCCCCTTGATCACCGATGTGCAGGTCTGTCAGGTGGATGAAGGTAATGGGCGGGAAAGAAGCAGCGGAAGACATGGAAAGAGAATTCCTGATTGACGGTAGAGTTCAAGAAACGGCAAGACGGCAACGCCCGGTCATTTGATGCCGGCGCGCATGAAGCTCTGGATGAACTGTTTCTGGAATAGCAGGAATGCCACCAGCAAAGGGGCAGAAGTCAGCAGGGTGGCGGCCGAAATGATGGCCCAGCTGGTGCCTTGATCCGGCGAAGAGAACACCTGCAGTCCGACCGTTACCGGCCGGGTGGAAACCGAATTCGTGACGATCAGCGGCCACAGCAGATTGTTCCAGTGGTAGCTGATGGACACCAGGCCGTACGCCACATAAACCGGCCGCGCCAGGGGCACATAAACACGCCAGAGTATGCCCAGCGTGCTGGCCCCTTCGATGCGTGCGGCATCTTCCAGCGCACGCGGCGTTGCAAGAAAGGTCTGGCGCAGCAGGAATATCCCGAAGGCCGATGCAAAGTAGGGCATGCCGATGGCCAGCAGCGTATCCAGCAGACCCATATTGCTGATCGTGCGGTAGTTCTCCACCATCAGCATTTCCGGCATGATCATGAGCTGCAGCAGCACCAGGTAGAACAGCAGATTGCGGCCAGGGAACCGGAAGCGGGCAAAGGCATAAGCCGCCAGGGTGCACAGCACGAACTGCACCGCCATGATGACCGTCACCAGCAACGCGGTGTTCACCATGTACGTGGCGAAGGGTGCAGCATTCCAGGCCGCGCGGAAGTTTTCCAGCGTCAGGGGCGCGGTCAGGCTGAAGCGGACTTCATAGGCAACCGGGTGAATGGCGGTCCAGACGACATAGGCAAAAGGCAGCAGCCACAACAGCGCCAGCAGCCACGCGCCAGCGGTTTCCAACCAGGCAGCCGTCAGCACGGCCTGCAGGCGCGCCAGCCCGCCCGTATGACCTGGATGGCCTGCATCGCCCACACGGCCAGCCCGGCCCAGGCGGCGGCTTGCGGACTCCGGCAGGCCGGCATCCACGGTGGCGGCTGCCCCTTGAGCCAGGGCGGCACCTGGCCCGGTTTGCGCGCCGATTTGCGTGCTTATCTTCATTGGTAATGCACCTTTTTATCCAACCAGGCGAACTGCACGAATGCCAGGATCGCCATCAAGGCCAGCAACACGACCGTCAAGGCCGATGCATAGGCCGTATCCCAGTACTTGAAGCCGACGTTGTAGATGTAATGCAGCAACAGATTGCTGGCGTTGTCCGGGCCGCCCCGCGTCATGACGATGACATGGTCGATCAGCCGAAATGAGTTGATCAACGCGTTGATCATCACGAACAGGGTGGTCGGCATCAGCAGCGGCCAGGTCACGCGACGGAAAAAAGTCCAGCGGCTGGCCCCTTCAAGCGTCGCGGCTTCACGCAGCGCAGGATCCATCTGCTGCAACGCAGCCAGGTAGAAGATCATGAAGAACCCAGCTTCCTTCCAGACCGCCAGCACCATCAGGCACGCCAGTGTCGTGGAAGGATCCCCGAGCCAGTTCTTTTCACTCAGGCCGAACAGGCCGCGCAGCTGATCCAGCAGGCCATAATCAGGGGTATAAAAAAACAGCCAGATATTGGCGACGGCAATCATCGGCAACATCGTGGGCAGGAAAAAGGACAAGCGCATCCAGGCCCGGCCGCGCATGCCGCTATTGACGATCAGCGCCAGCCCCAGCGCCAGCACGATCGCGGCAGGCACCGTCACCAGCGCGTAGAGAGTGCTGTTCCAGAGCGAGGTCATGAAAACCGGATCGTCCAGCATGACGGTGTAGTTTTCCAGCCCGACAAACACCGCCGGGCGTGCGCCGACCGGCGTACTGAAGAAGCTGTGGATAAACGTGGCGACTGCCGGATAGTGCGTGAACGCCACCAGCAGCACGACTGCCGGCAACAACAGCAGCCAGCCCTGAACAGGAGCAAAGCGCAAATTCATGGAGAGTCTCTTTCAGGCAGGCGGGCCGGATGTCTCTTGCCGTTGCGTGGCCGGTTCCCATGCCGCAACATGGTGTTCCGGCCACGGTGCGGCAGGCACCGGGCCCGCGCCGATTCCCGGTGTCAGCGATAGCGGCGCAAAATGCGTTCAGACTCCGCCTGGGCGTCGTCCATGGCCTGCTGCGCCGTCTTGCGGCCCGTCAGGGCAGCTTCGATGTTGTCGTCGATCAGGCGCGCCACGCGTTGATTGTCATGCGTGGACAACTCCGCCACGGCATATTCCAGCTGATCACGCGCCACGGCAGCGGCCGGAAATTCAGACACGTAAGCCTGCATGGCCGGCGTTTCCCAGGCATCCGGGCGTACGGCCACATAACCGGTGCGAATACCCCATTGCGCCGCACGCTCTGCCGAGGTCAGCCATTTGGCCAAGGTGAACGCGGCCTGCTGCTGTTCGGGCGTTGCATCCTTGAACAGATAGATATTGCCACCCCCTGTCGGCGTGCCACGCTGCTTGCCTGCGGGCAGCATCGCCACACCGAACGGGAAGGGTGCATTGGTACGCACATTGGTCAGGTTGCCCGTCGTGGTCGTCATCATGGCGGTACGGCCCTCGAAGAAGTCCTTGGGCGTGGTGGCCCACTCGATGGCACCGGGGCGCATGACCTTGTGCTTGCTGCCCAGATCCACCCAGAACTGCATGGCCTCGACCACCTCGGGGGAATTGAAATAAGTCTGCGTGCCGTCGTCGCTGGCGATCTTGCCGGTGTTCTGCGCCACATAGCCTTGCAGCAGCCAGTAAGCCGTCAATGAGGAAGGCACCTGCATGCCCCAGCGCACGACATTGCCCTTGTCGTCCTTCTTGGTCAGTTTGCCGGCGAATTCGATCACTTCGTCCCAGGTTTGCGGGCCGCGCTCCGGATCCAGCCCGGCTTCGCGGAACGCATCCTTGTTCCAGAAGAATACCGATGTCGAACGCTGGAAAGGAATGCCCCAGGTCTGCCCGTCGCTCTGGCTGTTACGCATGAAACCAGGGAAGAAGCCCTGCAGCCAGGCACGATCCTCATCCGTTTTCACCAGCGCATCTATCGGCACCAGCACATCCTGGTCTCGCAGGGTGTACATCTCCGTCGAGAGCATGATGGCTGCCGCTGGCGGCTTGCCGCTGCGCGCCGCCGTGAGCGACTTGGCCGCCGTCTCGTTGTAGGTCCCGGAATACACCGCCTGCACACGGATATCGGGATGCTCGGATTGGAAATCCGCCACCATGTCATCAATGATCTTCGTGACCGGGCCACCAATGGCAACCGGGAAGTAAAACGAAATATCCACCGGCGCAGCCATGACCGGGGCACCCGCCATCAAGCCGGCCAATGCCAGCCCGGCAGCACCGGCGCGCTTCTTCAAAATATGCAGAATCATTTACGTATCCAGGGGAACGTTGAGGGAAAATACACAGGCATCCGCACCAGCCGCTCAGGCTGCCAGCGACTGCCGTACATCCAGCGTGCCGGGGCCGGCCAGACGCAGGCCCGATGCACTATCGAAAAAGTGGGAGGCCTGCTCCGGCCAGGACAACAGCAGCGCATCACCCGGCTTGCCCGAGAACTGGCTGTCATGCCTGACCGCCAACGTGGCCGAACCAATGCGGCAACTCAGGATATGGTCGGCGCCGTGGTACTCCACGTGATCCAGCACCGCAGGGATGCCCCCTGCCGCGACCAGACGGATCGTTTCCGGCCGCAGGCCCAGCGTCACGGACTGCGGCGCCTGGCCTGGCCAGAGACAGATGTCCGTCCCAGGCAGGAATGCACCCGCCAGGCGGCTTTCCAGCGGCACCAGATTCATGGGCGGCACGCCGATGAAGCGAGCCGCAAAATGCGTGGCGGGACGGTGATACAGCTCGCCCGGCGCAGCCTGCTGCTCGATACGGCCGCCACGCATCAGAATCACCTGATCAGCCATGCTCATGGCTTCCGTCTGGTCATGAGTGACATACACCATGGTCATGCCCAGGCGCTGTTGCAGGTCACGGATCTCGCGGCGCATTTCATGGCGCAGTTGCGCATCCAGATTGGACAGCGGCTCGTCCATCAGGCACACGGAAGAACGCGCCACGATGGCACGCCCCAAGGCCACACGCTGCTGCTGCCCACCCGAAAGCTGCCCGGGTTTGCGCAGCAGCAAGGCTTCCAGCCCCAGCACTTCCGCCGCATGGCGCAGGCGCTGGGCGCGCTCAGCGGGCGGCACGCGCCGGATCTTCAGGCCAAAGACAATATTTTCCGCCACGCTCAGATGCGGCAGCAGGGCATAGTTCTGAAACACCATGGACAGGCCACGTGCTGCCGGCGGCAGGTCGGTCACATCACGGCCTCCCAGCAGGATACGGCCACTGTCCGGGCGCTCCAGCCCGGCAAGCAGGCGCAAGGTCGTGGACTTGCCGCACCCCGAAGGCCCCAGCAATACCGTCATGCTGCCTGCCGGCACCTCGAAAGACACATCATTAACCGCCAGTTCGCCGCCCCAGCCACGCTTGAGCGACCGGATCGACAAGGCACTCATCGGATTTGCTCCAGCGTGCTGCTTTCATGCAGGATTTCCGCCGGCACCGGCGAGTGGCCATGCCAGTTGAGGCAAGTCACCGTGGCGAAACCCGCGTCGATCAAGGCGTTTTCATCCCCATCGCCAGCGAGGTAGCGGCGCAGCGCCAGGGGTTCGATCAGGGCATGCTCACGTTCGCGTTCGGAATGGATAATGACCTGCGTTGCGACCTTGTCGCTGCCTCGTCGTGCCGCACGCAAGGCAGCAGGCAAGCGGCGCGGCAGGTTGACATTGAGCCAATGGCCGTCACGCGACCATTGTTCTCGCGCCAGCCAGAATCCATGCAGGCGGTCGGCCAGCCAGCGTTCGCCGTCCTCGTCACCGCTGCTGTCACGGGGCCGGGAAAAAGCCACGGCGGGAATGCCGCACAGCGCCGCTTCGCGGGCCACCGCCATGGTGCCGGAATAGGCCACATCCTCAGCCACGTTGCGGCCTTCATTGATGCCGGACAACACCAGATCCGGCTGCCTATCGTTCCGGAACAGCCAGGAAACACCCGCAATCACGCAATCAGCCGGGGTGCCGCTACATGCATAGCGACGTGGCCCGCGTTGCGTCACTTCAAAGCTGCGGCGCAGGGTGATGCCATGGCCATAGCCGCTGCGATTGCCATCCGGCGCCACCACCCAGACATCGTCGGTCAACAGCAGCGCTGCGCGCTCCAGCAACGCCAGGCCAGGCGCGTCGATACCATCGTCATTAGAAATGAGAACTCGCATATATCCGCTTTTCGTCTGTGGATTTCCCAGGGCAACTCCCCGGCAATGCAAGCAAGTCTATTGAACAAAAGTTTCTCTAAAATGACATTTATTCATTCCCAACGACACCGTTCCCGATCTGCCGGCCGTGCTGGAAAATGACATATGCAGCAGGTTATCCTGCGCTTCCATTCCCTTGCCTCCCGCAGCGATGTCCGAAACCAGCCCTCTTACTGCCAGCGATTTTTTGTCACCCGATACCCATGATGTGAAACTGCGCGCAGCATGGCTCTACCATGTGGAGCAGCTCACCCAGGAAGAAGTCGCCCGCCAGCTCGGCCTGAACCGCAGCAAGGTGCTGCGGCTGCTGGCTGCGGCACGGGAAGAAGGGCTGGTGCAGATTTCCATCAATGGCCGCGGCAGCGACATGCTGCAGCTGGAACAGGCGCTGACGGCGCGCTTCGGCCTGCAACAGGCCATCGTCGTGCCAGTCTCCGGCCTGTCGGAAGCGCGGTCCATCCAGGCCGTCGCCCATGCGACGGGCCGCTATCTGTCAGACCAAATGCAAGACGGCATTTCCATCGGCGTCGGCTGGGGCGCGACCCTGCATCACGCCATCCGCTCCCTGGCATGGCGCCATGTGCGCGATGCGACCGTCGTTTCCCTGCTGGGCGAAGTCACGCATGCCGGCCCCGACAGCCCCTCTGCGGTGGCCTGGCAGCTGGCCCATTTTTATCGCACCGAGCTGTATCAGATCACGGCACCCGTTTTCGTACCGGATCCGGCGCTGGCGCAGGCACTCTGGAACATCGACGACATGGCCAGATTGCAGGCCCGTGCGCAGGCATTGGACCTGGTCTTGCTGAGTGTGGGAGACCTGAGCCGCCAGGCCTCCATTTTCCGGCGCGGCCTGCTCAGTTGGGATACGGCCGATAGTCTCAAGGCGGCCGGCGCCGTCGGCGATGTGCTGTGCCATTTCGTCGATGCCGCCGGCCGGATCGTGGATCACCCTGCCAACCAGCGCGTCATGGCGATTCCCCCCGCCAGCCTCTCCGATGTCCCGCGCACCGTCATTTCCTCGTGCGGCGCACGCAAAGCACAGGCCATAATCGCCGGCATTGCCGCCACCCGCGCCCACACGCTGATCGTGGATGAAACGGCGGCTCGCGCCATGTTGAGGCTGGCCGGCGCGGCTTGAGCCACCAAACGCCCGCAGACCGGGCCACTCCCTACAGCCGGGGCAGCGCTGCGGCGCGTTGTGGCCCCCAGCCAACAGCCGGGCGGACAAGCGTGCAGCACCGGCTATTTTTCGCCAGCCGACCTAAAATACGAGAGATGGCCCAAGCCATCCCGGCCTGCCTGCATCCGCTCGCCGCCTTCTGGAAGATTCCCGCATCGACATGTTCGAAAACCTTCTTGCCGTTGACATCTATTCCTGGGCCACACTGCTCGCCCTGCTGGGCAGCCTGTCGCTGGCTGCCTTGCTGGGCAAGTACACCTGGGGACGCCGGTTCAAACATACCAATACCACCGACGACGAACTGAAAGTCGTATTGGGTGCCGCGCTATCGTTGTTTGCACTCCTGATCGGCTTCATCCTGTCGTTTGCCATCAATGGCTACAACCAGCGTGTCATGTCGGAGGAAAACGAGGCGATCGCCATCGGCAATGCCCTGCAGCATACGACCCTGCTGGACGAGTCTCAGCAAGAACAGGCAGAAGCCATGCTCAGGCAGTACCTGGCGCTGCGCATTCAGTTCTTTGAAACCAACGACGATGCACAGCGTGCGGAACTGCGCCTGCAAGCTATCCAGCTGCAGACACGGATGTGGACCGCGATCAGCAAGATTGCACTGGCGCACCCGAATACCATTTTCAAAACCGCCCTGGACGCCAGCAGCAACCTCTACACCTCGCAACAAAAAACCATGTCCAGCTGGCGGCGCCAGGTCCCCAATGCCGCCTGGGCCATCCTGCTGATGTTCGGGCTGTGCTCCAGCTTCATGATCGGCTACAACATCCGGGGCAGGGAAGGCAGCAATCTGCTGATCCTGACCTTCCCCGTCATTACCGCACTGGCCTTGTTCCTCATCGCGGAAATCGACGTACCCGGCCGCGGACTGATCCAGGTTGTGCCCAGCAACCTGGAGGCCATCACCGTCACCTTGGCGCATGGGGGGCTGGCCCCCTGAGCCAGCCTGGCCGGCAGGGGGCAGCCTTCGCGCCCCCGCCAGCCCTGCCAGCGTCGCCCCATCCGTCAGCCTTATCTATCGGCGGCATTCCCATCGCTTTGCATGCTTTCCGTCGCCGCGGCAGCCGCATCCACGGCGGCGGCCGTCGCCCGCTCCGCCTGCTGCGCTGCCTTGTCCTGAGGCAAGGCGGCGGGCCTGGACACGGCCTCATCGCCATCAGACACAGGATTGACCGGTGCCGGCAAGGCCTGTGGTGCGGAGCGCACCGCATCCGCATGCTCCCTGGCGTTGGCGGCAGACATGGGCTGCAGGTTCTCATCCCGCAATTGCAGCAGCACGGAACGGCCCGCCTCATCGACCCGGAACTCACCATAACGGGCCGGAGAAAAGTAGGGTTCCAGCCCTTCGGCAAAGAAATAGGCGCCGGTCAAGGCCAGACTGCTCGTGCCCCAGCGATTAGCGCGCAAGGGAATCACCACTTCGTCGCTGGCCTGGGGCTGCGCTGACGGCTGCAGGCGCAATACCTGCGCAGGGCCGCTCTCACCTGCGGCAAATACGGCATAACCAGCCAGCGCCTCGTCCCCCGAGCCCCAACGCAGGCCTCGGTCTTCCGCATAGGCCAACTCCATATAATCGCCCTGCAGCAATGCGCGGGGATCCAGCGGCGCCAGTTCCAACAACAGCGGTTTGCCATGCGTCAGGATGTTTTCGTAACGCAGCACCCCGGCATTGGCCACGACCAGCACGGCCAGCAAGCCACCTGCCAGGCCGGCCTGCCACCCTCGGCTGCCACCCGCCTGCACGCCGGTGTCATGCACTTGCAGCACGCCCAGGCGGTGATAGCTGCGCTGCAGCGCCGCTGCAACCGCCAGTGCCAGGCAGCCTCCCACAACCAGCCATAGCGCCTTCTCCAGCAGGGGCACGTGCAAGCCATAGTAATAATCGAACAGGCCCAACAGCAGCGCCAGCGTTCCAAAAACGCGCAGCCAGCGCCGCTGCACCGCTATGCCCAGCCAGACCCAGATCAAGGCGATCAATACCGCCGGCGCCGACAGGCAGACCAGCGATATCGCCAGAGTCATGAGTGTCAGGCCTGAGCGCCATGCCAACGTGGGCCGCTGCGGCAGGCTGCGCAGCACCATCAGGGCCACGGCAGCGGGCAGGATCGCATACAGCAGGGTAATGCCGCCAAACAAAGCGTCCCGGCCAAGCAGGGTGGGCAGGCTCCGCAAGGTCACACCTCCCATGCCGAAAATCGTGCCCTGAGCCACCAGCATCCAGGCCAGTGCAGCCGGCAACAGCCAGGTTTGCCGCCTGGCGCCATAGGCCAGGATGAAAGCCAGCACCGCACCTATCGTCAGCAGCCAGACATCGGGCGCCAAAGGCATCAGACTGCTCCAACCCTGCTCCATGTGCCACCAGATGATGTCGCCCAGCGAATCCTCCCCCTGCAACTTCACCCAGAACAGCCACTGCACGACCACCATCAGGCAGGCGGCCTGCACCAGCGCGGCCAGGAACCGGATGATGCGGCCCGTCCCGGCGGCATAGAGCGCGCTGGCGGCCAGGCCCAGCCCGATATAGCCGTAGGGATCCGGGACCAGCATCACCAGCCCGAAACCAAAAAATCCCATTCCGACCACACCGGCGGCCACGCCGATCTGTTCCACCATATTGGCCAACTGGCCGCCACGCTGCACGGGCGCCGCCCGGCTGCCTGCCTCCGCTTGCGCAGTCTCGGTCCCTGCCTGTTGCCGGCTCTTTTCCGCCGCCTGCCCCAGGCGCAGAACCAATGCCGAAACCAGCATCAGGACGAAACCGAAGACCAAGGCGCCTTCTTCGCTTTCCACTATCCCCAGCAACAACAGCAAACCCAGGACGAACAGCGTCACCAGCCATGCGCCTATGCCCAGAATGATCTGAACGGACAATGGAATGTCTTCACCGCTGCGGGCTGCCTGCCCGGTAACGGCCTCATGCAGGCGCAACAGGCGCCACGCCACCCAGGCCGCCTCCAGCACCACGACGATGCTCAGCATGCTCAACGTGGCTTCCAGCGAGCCGCTATCCGACAGAATGGTCTGCACCAGCGTGAGGCTCACGCCGATTGCCCCCAGACCGACAATCGCCAATACCCAGAGATCCGCCTGTTCCTTGCGGCCAAAGTGCCGCCACAGCACCACTGACGCCAGCAGCCAGATGGCTGCAAACACGGCCAACAGGCTCAACGGATAGCCATATCCGTAGTCCTGGGCCTGGGCGATACCCACTGCAACCTCCGCCGCCAGCGGCCAGAGCGCCAGCGCCGTCAGCAAACGCATGCCGGCTTTGCCATAGGCGCCAAAACGCTCTCCGTACGCATGCCAGAGCACCAGGCAAACCAGGTTCGGCAAAGCCAGCTGCCAGGTTCCCAGGCTGTCATGTAGCACGCCGATCATCAGGAAACTGTTGCCCACTGCCAACCAGAGCATCAGGGCGAAATTCATGATCACCAGCCAGAACAGCCACAGGCCCGGACGCCGCAGCGTCAATGCCCAGGGAAGAAGCAATACCGTCCACCAGGCAAACAACTGCCAGCTCTGGGCGCCCGTCTGATACGTCTGCCCGACCAGTCCCAGCAAGGCACCGACCCCGACCGCCGCCAGCATCACCAGCGCCAGGAACAGATTTCCTTGCGTTCCGCGCCGCCGGGCGCACCAGAATGCGAGACCGACCGTTGCAATCAGCAACACTTGCAAACCACTCAGACGGGTCCATTTGCCCAAGGACGTCCAGTTGGCGGCCAACAGACAAATCAACCCGCTGGAAAGCAGGATGGCACCTAGCCAAAGCGCCTGCGAGGACAGCAGTTTCTGCCAATTCCAGCCTGCTGTGTCAATCTCATCCTGGCGGATCGCTTGCATGTCTTGATTCTCCAACCGTATGATTCCCCGCAACCTGGCGCCAGGCGCTCCTTGGAAACACATGGAAAAAACGCTGATTATTGCCGAGAAACCCTCGGTAGCCCTTGATATCTCACGCGCCCTCGGCGGTTTCAAGCGTGAGGGCGATTATTTCGAAAGCGATCGTTACGTGCTGAGTTCCAGCATCGGGCATCTGCTGGGCCTGGTCGCGCCCAATGATCCGGTACGGGGCAAATGGAGTTTTACCCATCTGCCGGTCATCCCTCCCCAGTTCGAACTGGCTCCCGCCGACAAAAAATCGACGGAACGGCTGAAAATGCTGGTGAAGCTGATCAAGCGCAAGGATGTCGGTGACATCATCAACGCCTGTGACGCCGGACGAGAAGGCGAACTGATCTTCCGTTACATCACCCAGTATGCGGGCACCAAGAAGCCGATCAAACGGTTGTGGCTGCAGTCCATGACCCAGGCCGCGATCCGCGAAGCCTTCGAGAACCTGCGTGACGATGTGGACCTGCAGCCGCTGGAAGCCGCTGCACGCTCTCGTGCCGAGGCAGACTGGCTGGTCGGGATCAACGGCACCCGTGCCATGACCGCCTTCAACAGCAAGGATGGCGGCTTTTTCAAGACACCGGTAGGCCGTGTGCAAACCCCGACGCTGGCCATCGTGGCCGAGCGGGAAGAGCGCATCCGCCGTTTCGTGTCCCGTGACTACTGGGAAGTGCGCGCGCAATTCGTGGCTGCCGCCGGCCTGTACGAAGGCCGCTGGATAGACCCGGACTTCAAGAAAGACGAACGCGACCCCGAGAAGCGCGAGTCGCGCCTGTGGTCGCTGGCGGCCGCGCAAAGCGTAGTGGCGGCCTGCCGCGACCAGCCTGGCACCGTAACGGAAGAATCGCGCCCCAGCACGCAGCTGTCGCCGGCGTTGTTCGACCTGACCTCTCTGCAGCGCGAAGCCAACTCGCGCTTCGGCTTTTCCGCCAAGGCCACGCTGGCATTGGCCCAGTCGCTGTATGAACGCCACAAGGCGTTGACCTACCCGCGTACCGACTCGCGCTACCTGCCGGAAGACTATGTCGCCACGAGCCGCGAGGTCGTCGATGCACTGTCCCAGGGCGAATCCGCCGCAGCCGGCGTGCATCCGCATGCGCAACGCATTCTGAAGGAAGGCTGGATTCGCCCGAACCGGCGCATTTTCGACAACAAAAAGGTGTCGGATCACTTCGCCATCATCCCGACGCTGCAAGTGCCGCGCGAGCTGAGCGAAGCCGAAGCCAAGATCTATGACCTGGTGGTACGCCGCTTCCTGGCCGTATTCTTCCCTGCCGCCGAATACCGCGTGACAACCCGCCTGACAGAAGTCAACGGCCACCGGTTCAAGACCGAAGGCAAGGTGCTGGTGCAGCCCGGCTGGCTGGTGCTGTACGGCCGCCAGGCACAAGGCGATGAAGCCAATCTGGTCGCCGTCGCGGAAGGCGAGAAGGTTCGCACCGAAGAGGTGGAAGCGGTCGGCCTGGCCACCAAGCCGCCCGCCCGCTACAACGAAGCGACGCTGCTGTCGGCCATGGAAGGCGCAGGCAAGCTGGTCGATGACGAAGAGTTGCGCGAGGCGATGTCCGAGCGCGGCCTGGGCACGCCCGCCACGCGTGCTGCCATTATCGAAGGCCTGCTCAATGAAGGCTACCTGCGCCGTGAAGGCCGTGATCTGATTCCAACCGCCAAGGCGCGCCAGCTGATGACGCTGCTGGCCGGCCTGGATGTGCGCGAGCTGACTTCGCCCGAACTGACCGGCGAATGGGAGCATAAGCTCAAGCAAATCGAGCAGCGCAAGCTGGATCGCGATGCTTTCATGCGCGAAATTGCGCAGATGACGCAGGTCATCGTCAAGCGCGCCAAGGAATATGAGCGCGACACGGTACCGGGTGATTACGCAACCCTGACGACTCCCTGCCCGAAGTGCGGCGGGGTCGTGAAAGAGAATTACCGCCGGTTTGCATGTACGCAATGCGATTTTTCCATCAGCAAGCACCCCGGTGGCCGAACGTTCGAACTGCCGGAAGTGGAAACGCTGCTGGAAAAGCGGGAGATCGGCCCCTTGCAAGGGTTCATCAGCAAGATGGGCCGCCCGTTTGCCGCCATTCTGCGTATCGACGACGAATTCAAACTGAATTTTGATTTCGGCCAGAATGACGACGATGACGAAGAAGAAGCTGATTTTTCACAGCAGGAACCGGTAGGGGTCAGCCCGATCAGCGGCGGCAAGGTGTACGAGCACGGGATGTATTACGTGAGCGAACATGGCGTCGGCCCGAACAAGAACCCGGCGGACTTCCGCTGCGGCAAGGTGATTCTGCAGCAGGAGATTTCCCGCGAGCAGGTCGCCAAGCTGTTGCGCGATGGCCGGACCGATTTGCTTGACGGTTTTGTGTCCAGCCGGACGAATCGCAAGTTCAAGGCGTACCTAGTGTTGCAGCCGGACGGCAAGGTCGGGTTCGAGTTCGAGCCGCGCCCTGAGAAAGCCGGCAAGGCGGCGGGCAAGACTGCCGCCAAGACAGCGACCAAGACGGCCGGGAAGGCAACGAAAACGGCGAGCAAGACTGCAACGAAAGCAGCAACCAAGACGGCGGCAAAATCCGCCACCAAGACTGCCCGCAAGACTGCAAGCAAGAAGAGCGCCGCTGACGAGTAAACACGGCTTGTGTCGTGCCAGCAAGGCGTGGGAAATATTCCCACGCCTTTTTTATTTGCCATGCACGCGGGGCTTGTGCAACTGGCCCCGGCTGAGCCAGGAACGCCCGGACACATCCATGCGCAGAGCCAGGAAGAGGGCGTGCCTTGCCCGGCACCGGATGCAAGCGGATCGGATGAGGAACTGACACGCGTAGCGGCACTTACGCGATCTGGCGCAGCTGGCTTTTTGCCAGCGCCGACAGGGCCACGCACGCAACAACACCGGTTAGGCAAATCAGTACCCCGGCCTGTGATCTGTTGCCTTTTCGGAACGGTCTGACTCCCTGCGAACCGCGAATGCTGCAAGTGCAAAAACGCAGGCCTATAATTCGCCCGGTCGGGCATTGCCTGTCTTTCACGTTCCTCATCATCATGATTCAGCACCGCGCGCCGTCGCGTACATCCCTGGGCTGGCGTCCTAGCCGCCGTGAGTTTGTTCCCTGTAATCCTCGTAATGAAACGCCGCAAGACGGGCATGAGCATGCCCGGCAGCCGAGCAGCAAGAACGGCCAGATTGCGTGAGTAGCAAGCCCCGTTCCCCAGCCAAGGACAAGCGCCTGGATACACCAGCGGCTGTACGGACGGCTGGCCGAACGGGCAACGAAGCGCCCGCCTGGCATCGCCTGGCGGACTCTCCGGTACATGGCAAGGGCGTATTCGCTGCCCGAGACATCCCTGCCGGCACGAGAATTCTCGAATACCAGGGTGAACGCATTGACCAGGACGAAGCGGACCGCCGCCACCCCGTCAATCCCGATGACCCCTTCCATACCTTCTTTTTCGCCCTCAGCAGCGGCATCGTGATCGACGGTGGTGTCGGTGGCAATGATTCCCGCTGGATCAACCATGCCTGCGCGCCCAATTGCGAAACCCAGGAAGGCCGCCACGGCAAACGGGTATATATCGTCACGCTGCGCGACATCCGTGCCGGCGAAGAGCTGAACTACGATTATGGCCTGGTGATCGAAGGCCGGCAGACGCGCAAGCTCAAGGAGCAGTACCACTGCCTCTGCGGCGCAGCCAACTGCCGCGGCACCATGCTCGCCCCCCCACAACGCAAACGCAGCAAGAAAGTGGACGGCAAACCGGCAGCGCCCACCGCCTAGCCCGTCCATGATTGGCTTAAGAACGCGCTTTCAAAAATAGCGGCAAGGCCCGGAAATTTCGTAGAATTCTGCCGGGTTCCGCAGCGCAAATTGCCGTGCCAACCGAGGCCGATCTTCCGGTCGTCCACAAACATATCCACAATTCTCCCGCTGCTGTAACAGCCGGCGACGACAGCGCGTGGCAAAGGCGAAACGTGCAAGACCGGCTTTTGCCGGGTACGATGCGAGCTGTCCCGGCCTCGTCATCACGCCGCCAAGCCGCGTCAATGCTGGTTCTGGCAGCGTCTGAAGCCGAACTCGCCTCTAGCATGGGGGTTTGATCCGGCACAGGACGCTGGCCGAATCCAGCCGTATCAAGCGGGGCCAGGCGCGGAAATATGCAGGCCGCCAGCAGGCCAGACGCTTTATCAACAGAGTTATCCACAAGCCATTGCCATGTCTATTCTCGATGCCAAGCCCATAGTCGCTATCGCCACTGCGCCAGGCCGCGCCGGTATCGGCATCATCCGCCTGTCTGGTCTGGCACTCGGGCCCCTGATTCACGCCCTGCTGGGGCAGGATCTGAAACCGCGCCACGCGCACTTTCTGCCTTTCCGGGATGGCGACGGCGGCACCATCGACGAAGGCATTGCCATTCATTTCCCCGGCCCGCATTCCTACACGGGGGAAGACGTGCTGGAACTGCAAGGCCACGGCGGGCCGGCCGTGCTGCGCCGGCTTTTGCAACGCTGCCTGGAGGCAGGCCGGGTGCATGGCTTGCGGCTGGCTGCGCCTGGTGAATTCACCCAGCGTGCCTTTCTCAATGGCCGCCTGGATCTGGCGCAGGCTGAAGCCGTCGCCGACCTGATCGACGCCAGCTCCGAAGCAGCGGCGCGCAGCGCCGTCGCCTCGCTATCTGGCGTGTTCTCGGCCAAGGTCAATGATCTGGCTGACCGCATCACTCATCTGCGCATCCTGGTGGAAGCCACGCTGGACTTCCCTGAAGAAGAAATCGACTTCCTGGAAAAATACCAGGCCGCCGCCACGCTGGCGGGCCTGCGCGAGGAGCTGGCGGACATTCTCGCCAAAACCCGCCAGGGCGTCGCCTTGCGCGACGGCCTGAAAGTCGTGCTGGCAGGGGAACCCAACGTCGGCAAATCCAGCCTGCTCAACGCCCTGGCGGGCGAAGACATCGCCATCGTCACCCCCATCGCCGGCACCACGCGGGACAAAGTCACCCAGGAAATCCACCTCGATGGCGTCCCGCTGCACATCATCGACACTGCCGGCCTGCGCGACACCGACGACATCGTGGAAAGTCTGGGCATAGAGCGCAGCTGGAACGAAATCGCCAACGCCGACATCGTCCTGCACCTGCAGGATGCCCGCCTGCCGATACAGGCCATCAGCGCGCGCATCCTGGCCCACTGTCGTCCGGGCGTGCCGGTGCTGCAGGTCTTCAACAAAATCGACCTCGTGGAAAAGGAAAGCGGCACGGCCTGGCAGCCCGCCCCGGACACAGTCCCCGTGCAGCCCGAGAACGGCCAGACAGGCACGCACCATGCCCTGACTACCATCGGCATCTCAGCCAAGCGTGGCGACGGCCTGGACGCGCTGCGCCAGCAACTGCTGCAGCTTGCCGGCTGGACGCCGGGCGAAGCCTCCCCCTGGCTCGCCCGCGCCCGCCACGTAGAAGCCCTGAATCTCGCCAGCGCCCACCTGGAAATAGCAGCCCTGCACGCCGCCCAGAACGACACCGTACTGGACCTGTTCGCCGAGGAATTGCGACTGGCGCACGACGCGCTGGGGGAAATCACCGGTAAAGTCAGCAGCGATGACTTGCTGGGGATGATTTTCTCCAGCTTCTGCATCGGGAAGTGATGTGGGGTCCAGGGACATCCACTGAAGTCTGCTGATGTGCCTGTAAGCCTGATAAATAGAGGGATTTTTTTCCTCTAACGGATTCGGTGATACAGTCAAGACACCTCATTTTTATGTCCAAGTTCCGCTCCAAGTAGCTGGCGGATTGCTTTCTTCCCTCTACCTGGACATACGGAGGATGAGATGGCACTGGTGCCGGAAGTGAGCTGCATGGCGCATGCGCTGGCCTCGGGCCAGTCGGCCAAGCATGACGAACGTTGCGTGACCTACGCGTGGCTTGGCAATCGGCCATTGTTTGGTGAGGTGTACCGCGGCTTGCTTCCAACCTTCTTCCAGAACATGCCAATAGACAGTGGGGTTATGATTGGAACCTTCATCCCCAGTGAAAAAGTATTGCCCGGCCTTCGGTTTCCGGGCGATATAGATGTCCTGGTGATCCCCTACGAAGGGGATCAGTTAGTGCTTTCGCATACGCTCGCCATAGAGGTGAAAATCATTCGAGCCCGTTTTTTGCAACAGCAAAAATCGCCGAATCAATACGGATTTTCGCAGGCCAAAGGCTTACTGGCTGTCGGCTTCCCTTATGTAGCCGTGGGACACTTGATTGTTTCCGATCAGAGTCCAAAAGAAGCATGGCGAGAACTGCAAATGACAAAAATACTCGATGCAGACAGTGGTCAGTGCGCGCTATTGGAAAGCGTCAGACACGACATGCTCCCTGCAGATTTGATGCACCGTTCACATGGCCGCCTGATTCGCAATTGCCCGGATCCACTATTAGGCCATTTCTCTGCATATCCTTTGGCGCGTGACACTTGGTTTCCTAAAACCATGGATGTGTCGCGCAACCCTTTGACGAATTCTGCACTGCTAGACGGCATTTATGGTTTTTATGAAGAAAATCATCAGCACTTCTTGTGGACTCGCAAACATCCTTCGACATCTCCATGTTCTCAATATGACTGGCAGTCCGAGGAATATACAAAGCGATTGATTGCCAAGATGCAGCAAGATTTTCATTGATGGTTCCCAAGCAGGAGCTGCCTTAAAAATGCGCCAAGCAAACCTTGCCATTTATCAATCGGATGACGGCCAGATTCAGTTGGACGTTTCCTTGGATCATGAAACGGTCTGACTGCGCCAGGATCAAATTGCCGAGCTGTTCGGTCGCGACCGTTCGGTCATCACGCGCCACATCGGCAACGTTTTCAAAGAAGGTGAGTTGGATGAAATAAGCAATGTGCAAAATTTGCACATTGCTGGCTCCGACAAGCCAGTACGGTTCTACAACCTCGATGTGATCATCTCGGTGGGCTACCGGGTCAAATCGCCGCGTGGTGTGCAGTTCCGCAAGTGGGCCACCCACGTGCTGCGCCAGCATTTGGTCGATGGCTACACACTCAACCAGCGCCGCCTGGTCGAGCGCGGCATCGAATTCGAACAGGCGGTGAGCCTGCTGTCGCGCACGCTAGCCAACCAGCAGTTGGTGTCGGATGAAGGTCATGCGGTATTACAGGTAATTGGCGATTACGCCCGCAGTTGGAGTTTGCTGCAAGGCTATGACGAGCAGAGCCTGAGCGCGTTGGACACCCGCCAGCATGATATGCGCGGACTGGCGCTGGACGATGCGTTAACGGCGATGGCGCAATTGAAGGCGGAATTGATCACCAAAGGCGAAGCGACGGAATTGTTCGGCCAGTTACGCGGGGACGGGCTGGCATCCGCCATCGCCACCATCGAGCAGGGTTTCGGCGACGAATGGTTCTACCCAAACGTGGCCAGCCGCGCCGCGCATCTCCTGTACTTCGTCATCAAGAACCACCCGCTGGCCGATGGCAACAAGCGCACGGGGTCGTTCCTGTTCCTGTGGTATCTGCGACTGAACCAGCATCTGCTGGCGCGGCCGGTGGAGCAGCTCATCAACGACAACACGCTGGTGGCGCTGGCGCTGCTGGTGGCCGAGAGTTTGCCGGACCAGAAAGAACTGATGGTGCGGCTGATTGAGCACTTCGTGCTGCTTAAGACCGAGGATGGCGAGAAGATGTGAACATCAATGAACAACCACTCGAAAACGCCACCGTGAGATGACGCAAAACGTCCTCAGCAGACTTCCCGCGATCATGCCCCCCGCACCCGGCTAGTCCGAGCATAAATCGCACCGGCCAGCACAATTGCGACCGTCGCAATCCAATAGGGCAGATGCATGCTCATTCGGTAGCTGGACGCTCCCAGCAGCGGGCCTATCATCATGCCCAGGCCTTGCGCGGCGCCGCTCAGACCACCGACTCGCGCCTGATCGCCGGCGTCCTGGGCACGGTGGGTCAGCAGACTGAGCAGAAAGGGCAGGAAGGTGCCCAGGCTGAGCCCAAACAGGCCCATGCCGGCCAGCTGTAAGGTAAATCCGGCATCCGTGATCAGCACGGCCAGCCCCAACGCCCCGAGCAGACCGCCAATCAAAACCAGCCGGCGCTGCGTGCGCGGGTTGGGAATGGAGACTTTCGAGAGCGCCATTTGCGCGCCAACCAGCGTCGCAGCGGTCGCCATCAAGGCCGCCCCCGCATATTGGGTCGCCTGGGTGCCAGCCAGATGAAACTGATCCTGCATGCGAAAGCCAGTGACCTGCATGAGAATGCCGTAGATGACATATAACAAGGTCAATACCGACAACGGCTGCCAAAGATCGGCCCAAGCCGTATGCCTCGGTTGCGCCGACGGTGCCGCGTGCACCCTTTGCGCCTGCGCAGCAGAAGTTTCGGATGTTGCGGCTGTTACCGCCTGATGCCCGCCAGCCGCCTGCTGCGCCCCGCTTGGAAGGTACAGCCAGCACGCGCCCGCAGCCAGCAGGAGCAGGGCGGCCACCACATAGAACGGCACGAGCAAGCCCGCACGGGTAGCCACAGCCGCCAGCCCCGGCGACGCAACCAGGCCCAGCGCGAAGCTGGCGCCCATCCCTGCCAGCGCCCGCGAACGGGCCGTCCCTTCCGTCACGCGGGCAATATAGGCCTGCGCCGTAGGCAATAGGGCAGCGGAAAAAGGCGACAGCATCACGCGGCTGAATACCAGCATGGCAAAGCAGGCCGCCAGCGAAATGACACCTGCGCTGCGCCAGGCCATGGTGTAGCCGAACAGCAGATTGAAAACCATCATGGTCAGCAATGCACCGGTACAAATGGCTTTGGCGGATAGATATTGCCCCAGCCTGCCCCATACCGGCCCAAACAACACAAACGCCAGGGCCGCAGGCGCAACCACCCAGCCCAGCTGGGTTTCGCTCAAGCCCAGCCCGCGCCCGACCGCCGGCAGAATGGCAAACACGCAGGACATGGCTGCCGCTGCCGCAAACAACGCAAGGTAAATGCTGAGCAGGGCACGCGTGACCTGACGCTGCGACGGCCTATCCGTTCGCGAGAGCTGATGCTGGGATGTCATGGGAACCGGGTGAAGTCAGTCACTGTGAAAAGCACCGGGCACGCGCCCGAGAAAATCCGGGCGCCTGCCCGCGTCTGCGCCTAAAACCCGCGCATCAATACCGGCAACAGATCCTCCATTACCCGCACTGATCATTTGATCAGTCTATCAACCAATCAATCAGATCGTCAATCGCGTCGCATCGCAGTGCCATCGTCACATCGTCAAATTTTCCGGAACGCCTGTCTTGCCGAATCAGGGAGAACGAGCGACCCGACCATTCATGGCCTGCCCCCGGCGCTGCCCCACAAGGCGTATTCCCAGGTCGGCAGCATGCCGGGCAGTAGCGCAAGCGCATGGCCTCGCGCGCCATCGGCGGGCCGCCCCCAGCTGTGACAATGCGGCGTCCTCCACTATGATTGATGGCTTGAGCCACTTAGCAGCGCATACCCGGCCGATTAGCCATGCGGCACACACGCCGGGCGACCTGTTGGCACGCTGGCACGCAGGCAGACTGGCCGGAACGAATGCTTGGCCGGCACCCCTGGCTATGTTTTTGCAGGAATGATGCACATGCCCGAACTCCGCAAGGTTTACACAACCGTCGATGCCCGCGACCGCATTGTTGCGGCGGCGCTGACCGTTTTCGCCAAGCACGGTTTCGATGGCGCCACCACCCGCGAGATTGCCGCCGAGGCCGGCGTTTCCGCCGCTCTGATCCACCACCATTTCAAAGACAAGGAAAGCCTGTGGAACCTGGTGGGGCAGCGCATATCCGATGAGTTCATCGAAGCCCTGCAAGCCGCGCTGGCGCCCCCGCAACAGGACACCGGCACCAGCATGCGTCAAATGCTGGCGGCCTACATGCGGTACTGGCGCGCGCACCCGCAATCCCTGCGCTTCCAGCTCTGGCGAGTACTGGGGGCTCCCCGGCAGGAACGCAAATCGCGCTCGCAGCAACTGAATCAACTCTTCGTACCGGTCGTACAAGCGGCACAAAACGCTGGCGTCTTACGTGCCGACGTCCCACCGGGCCTGCTGCTCGTCACCATGGGCGGCCTCGTCCAATACTTCCTGCACAGTGACATCGAAGCCTCCGACGCCCTGGCTGTCACCGGCGCGGCACTGCCCAGCGACACCGAACTGCTGGACTATCTATGGGGCCTGCTGGCGCAGCCCAGCGCCCCGGCACCGACCGCGGCAGACGCCAGCCAAACGCCTGCCATCCCTGCCAAACGCAAACGTGCCACCAGCGCCAGCACAGACACAGAC
>NZ_CBCSIQ010000010.1:0-120767 GCF_965139615.1 Kerstersia similis | reverse complement strand
CCCCAGCACCGTCCCCGGTACGCCCCCATCTGCCGCCCGCATACGAAATCATGCTTTTTCCATATGAAATCGCATGAGACGCATTCTTATTTGTAGATAAGATTTGATCCGACATCGCTAAATCAGAACGACGGGGCGCATGGTGCGAGGCACCGCGCCAGATGCCCTGCCGTTCATTCACTCCCTCGCTTACGGATCTGCTACATGCCACCCAGTCTGCCCCCGGCAGCGCGCCCTTTCGCGCTGCGTCCATTGGTCATCTTCATCGGGCTCGCCCTGAGTGTTCCCTTGAGCACCCTCTCAAATGCACAGGCCGCCGGCACCACCACCGGGCCAGCCGAGGCAGCCCGTCCTGACACTCCCCCAGTGACCACCCTGGAGGAAGTGCAAATCGAAGGTAGCTACGAAAACCGCGACGAACGCGGCCGCAACCAGGTCTTCGACAAAGATGTCGTCAACGTCTATCAGGGCAAGGAAGAAATCGAGCGCTACAAAGGCGCCACAGCTGGCGACCTGTTCAAAGGCATGAACGGCGTTTACAGCGGTGACAACCGCAACAGCGGGGCGCTGGATCCGAACATTCGCGGTATTCAGGGCGAAGGCCGGATACCCGTCACCATCGACGGCACCGAGCAGGCCACCTCCATCTGGATGGGGCCGGCAGGTGTCGCCAACCGCAACTACATCGACCCCAATCTGGTCGGCAGCATCATGGTGGAAAAAGGCCCCTCGCTGACGCCGGGCCTCAAAAGCGGCATCGGTGGCACGGTACAGGTCAGGACGTTGGAACCCGACGATATCATCCGCCCCGGCAACACCTTCGGCATGGAACTCAAAACCGAAACAGCCACGAACGCCGTACGCGCGCAGGAGAACTGGAAGAGCCTGTTCGGGCAGGATTACCGGGATATCGAGGGGGCCTGGAGCGGCAATGACGGGCAAGTCACCATGGGCGCTGGTGGCGGTCTGGAAGTGACTCCGCGCAGCGGTTCCAGCGGCAAGGACTTCAATTTCGACGATAACTCGTTCCGCCTGGCCATGGCGAAAAAACACGAACACTTCGACTTCCTGACAGCCTACAGCTACCGCAAGCGCGGCAATTACTACAGCGGCACCCATGGCGCGGACAAATACCAGACTGACACCTGGCAAGACGAAGCCACCGCACAATTTGACAACGATGGCGGCGTCGGCGGCCTGCAAACAAACTACGTAGCCAATTACTTCCTGCCCGGCCAGGAAGTCACCAACACATCGAGCACGCAGGAATCCTATCTGTTGAAGGGTTCGCTGTATCTACCCCACGACCAGGCCATCAAGCTGAGCTATATGCACAGCAACCAGCAATATGGTGAAAGCCTGCCCTGGCTGGTGTACTGGGCCGTGCGCGACCAGGTATTCGAAGGCAACCAGGCGCAAATGCCCTACAGCAAGGTCAAGCAGGACACACTGAACCTGGGCTACAGCTTCCAGCCGGAAGGCAACAAATACATCAACCTGAACGCCAACGCCTGGATGACCCACAGCAAAAGCTGGCGCCACCAGAATGGCGATATGGTCTATGGCATCACAGGCACCAATCAGTATGGCACTGGTGATATTCCCTGGAACAGCTATGTCCAATGCCATGTGATCGACTACGACATTTATGGAAACTGTGCCAACGTTTCCAGCACGCCGCCAGAGAAACAGGCCAATGTCGATGATGCCTACACCATCTACCCGAAAGCGCTGCAGATTTCCACGCATAAACGCTGGGGTTTCAACCTGAGCAATACGGCGGAACTGCACCCCCGCCTGCACCTGACCCTGTCTGGCGATTTCACCAAGGAAAAGCTGCGCCAATCGGACGCATCGGAAGGACGGCAATTAACGGAGCTGACCTGGGGCGTCAACCACCTGGGCCCCCGCAGCGGCACACGCCAGCAATGGGACTTTGCCTTCAACTTCGACTGGAAACCCGTGGACTGGCTCCAGCTTTACGCCGGCGCGCGCTACAGCGACTACTGGTCGTTCGATGACGGTTTGGCGGAGAAACGGGCCAATCAGGTCAGTGGCTATCAGGTTTCTGAGAGCAGCATCACTGCCAAAAGATACAGTTATTTCCGATTAATGACTGATGAGGAAGTAAGCGCCCGAAAAGCAACTATCTATGCCAAATATCAGTCCTATGTAGACAGGTACACCGGCACCCGACTGGAAAAATTCCTGGAGCAATACCCTGATGCAGAAACGTTTGCTAAATCAAGCTACTCCGGAATCATTGATGGTGTCTGGTACACCACTTACGACTCAAATAATTACATCGAGGTTCCATACAACAATTCCTTTGAAGGCTTTGCCGACAACAATCCTTTCCTGAACGGCACCATAGACATCAATGCCTGCACAGAAAATGCGCAAGGCCAAGAGGGCTGTGTCGCAAATTTCATTTATCCCGGTACCAGTAACAACGTTTACAGCTACGCCACCGACATAGATATCTGGCAGCAGCCGGAAAAAAAGCAAGGCCATGCCTGGGCGCCGCAATTCGGTGCCAATATTTCCCTGACGCAAAACATACGGCTATACGCCCGCTACGCAGAATTCATCCGTTTCCCCAGTCTGTATGAAGATACCCAATCCGCCTGGGGCTATAAGGCGACATACCTGGCCGCTGCCGCCAGCAAGCCCGAACATGCCTACAACTGGGAAGTGGGCTACGTGCATAACCTGGCCGATTATTTCCCTCGCCTGGAATACGCCGATTTCCGTATCAACTATTTCCACAACACCATCCATAACTATATAGATCGCGACAACACTTTCAATATCGTTCAGTTCGACAAGAAAAAAATGACCGGTATTGAATTGCAGACGCGCATCGACAGCGGCAGATTCTTCGCCAACCTGGCCGGCACCTATCGCCTGAAAAACGAGATGTGCGACCGCGACTACGCTTCCTATCTAGACCCGGTCCAGAACCGGATTCCCGCCTGCATTACGGCCGGCTTCCCATTTTCGTTTTCCCGCACCAGCTTGCAGCCCAAATACTCGATCAATCTGGATCTGGGCACCAGGTTGATGGACCGCAAACTGGAAATCGGCGGCCGCATGACTTACCACAGCAGCGCCAAGAACAAGGACGAAGAAGCTCTGGCCGTGACCGGCCTTTCCTACGCCATCAACCGCCCCTATTACTGGAACCCGATCTGGGTATTCGACGCCTATGCCAGCTACCAGGTGAATGACAACCTGTCGCTGGACCTGGGCATCAACAACATCACCAACCGCTACTACATCGACCCGCTGGCACGGGTGATGCAGCCCGCCCCCGGCCGCACACTCAAGGCCGGGCTGACGGCGCGGTTTTGAACACTAATTCTCAAGTTTTTTGTCCGTTTTTTGAAAAAAATGGTCTCAACCAACCTTATGGAGATTGAAATGAAGAAGTTTTCGAAACTTGCCATCGCTTCCGCCCTGGCCATGATGTCCGTGCAAAGCATGGCAGCCACTGTACTCGGCGGCGCAACGACCGAGTATGTGAAAACCGGCCAATCGACGCTGCAAGGAACCGACCGGGCCGGTATTTCCATGCCAGGTTCGGCTGCAGGCACTACCACCCCGCAATCCGGCATCGTCAGCTTTGCGGGCGGCCCGATCGCCCAGACCAACTACGCCTACACCAGCCAGACCGGGCCTTACTACTACATCACGATCGGCAGCACTACGTTCTCGCAAACGTGGAAAGCAGAAACCGCCAACGGCACGGAAATCTATGCCTACCGCCAGATCAGCGACCCGCTGCCGAATTTCCCGCACTTTGGTGGTGAAGTTGTCGCCAAGGTGCCAGGTCATGAAGTCTATTTCGGTGAGTGGGCCCCCAAGGGGTCGAATACCGGCATGGGCAACGACACCGACCTCAACCTCGACAACGCCCTGCACACGGCATTCTATGTCGGCGAAAACCCCACCACCAGCATGCCCACGCTGGTCAATGCCACCTATGACGTCGTAGGCGTGTCCCAATACAACCCGGGCACGCAAGCCGGCGTCTATACCGGCATGCTGACAGCGAACTATGGCAACGGCAACAACACGCTGACCGGCAACATCGACTACGTCAGCTTCGCCAACACGACCATCTCCTCTGACGGCTCTTTCACCAATCTCGACGGCAGCATCCAGGGGCAGTTCTACGGTAATGCAGCCGAAGCGCTGGCCGGCTACTACAAGGACGAATTTTTCCCCAGCGACAGCATGGCATTCGGTGGCGCGAGGCAATAAGCGTCCGTTCTACGCAATGACTCGCTAAGGCTACAGGAAAGGAATCCCCCTCCTTTCCTGGCCTTTTTTCTCTGCATCCCAATAGACTTTCCCATGCTGCTCCGTCTGCTCCTCGCCATCATGGCGCTGTCCGGCCTGCTGACTGCTACCGCGCAGGCCGACGATGACGACACCCGCCTATTGCTCAACCAGATCGACCAGCGTACCGCCGAGCGGGAACGAGGCTATGTGCCTGAAGAGACGCCGCCAGGCATGGATCCCGCCTCTCTGATCACCATCGGCAAAACGACCTACAGCGTGGAAAATACCTTGGCTGACCTGGAACCGGCCATCTACATGTCGATGAATTTGCGGCAATGGCCCAAACTTGCCCAGTTCGTCCAGAAATACCAGCAATTGCCCGGCTACGACACCAGCCTGGTTTTACTGGCCGAAGGCATGCTGGCGAGAGAGGCGCGCGACTACGGCACAGCAGAACGCAAGCTGGAGCAAGCCTTGCAAGCCAAGCCGCAGTTCTCCCGGGCCAAGCTGGAGCTGGCGCGCATGTATTTCGAGAATCAGAAATCCCGCGAAGCCGCTGAGCTGTTCAAACAGATTTCCATCGCAGGCATTCCCGAGGCAGTCAGGCCGGTTATTGAAAGTTTCGAGAATGCGCTGGGCGAACGCAAGGCCTGGCATGGTTCCTTTGCCCTGGGCATGGGCTACAACAGCAACATCAACCAGGCCAATGGCATGAGCACGCAGTTCATCACTTGCCTGTTGCCAGGCATACTCTGCCGCCAGGCCACACGCACCATGCCAGCACCCATCTCGTCGGCCATGCTGAGCTACGACTTCGTCGCCATGCGGCGCTACCCGCTTGCCGGACATCACAACCTGCTGGTGCGCGGCATCAGCTACGGCAAGCTGCCTCGCCAGAATCGCCTGGCCGACAACGTGACCACCCACTACGACGAAAGCACCAGCCTGCTCTACGCGGGCTATAACTACCTGAGTGCGAGCCAGGATGTTTCGCTGACGCCGCTGTTCGAGCACAACTATGGCAATCACCATGTGCGCTACCAGGCGGCAGGGCTGCGGCTGGACTGGAAATACACCCTGGCCCCAGGCGCGCAGCTTGGCGTGAATGCGCAACGCAAACACTTCAGTTTCCGTGGTCAGGAACGCCAGTACTTCGCCAACTACGATGAAAACCAGTTCGGCCTCTACGGCTCCTACCTGCTGAACCCGAAGACCGCGCTTTATGGAGGCGTCAACTTCACCCGGAAACTGTTCCCGGATCGCACGGCAAGCAGCAAGGAATACATGGCGAACCTGGGCATGTACCGCCATTTCGATACCGGATTCCGTCTCAATGCCACCGCACTCTACCGACGCATACGCAACGACGAATTCAACGGTTTGATGGGCGGCAGGCGCAAGGATCACCAGCAAATTTACATTGTGAATCTCGCCATGCCCCGGCTGGCATTCGCTGGTGTCACGCCCAATCTGTACCTGAAACGCACGGTCAACAATAGCAGCCTGGACTGGGCCTATGCGTATCGGCAAACAGAAGCCATATTGAAACTCGAAGCCAGCTTCTGAGAACGCAACAAGCCTGTTGCCTGCCTGCTTGCCCGGGTCCATGGCACAGGCTCGCACTGCCTGGCAAGCGGCTTGTCCGTCCCATTCAGGAAGCAGCAGAAATCGTACCGCCTACAGCGGCCCCTTGAACACAAACCAGGCCCCCAGCGCAATGAAGCCGAAGCCCACCAGATGGTTCAGCGTCAGGCTTTCCTTCAGATAGACCACCGAAAAGACGGCGAAGACCGCCAGCGTGATGACTTCCTGAA
The DNA here is from genome assembly GCF_965139615.1 of Kerstersia similis. Lineage (NCBI taxonomy): Bacteria > Pseudomonadati > Pseudomonadota > Betaproteobacteria > Burkholderiales > Alcaligenaceae > Kerstersia > Kerstersia similis. The sequence continues at coordinate 114,666 of NZ_CBCSIQ010000010.1, read as the reverse complement.
TCGTCTTAAGCTGTGCCGCGCTATAGACACCGTGGCCGATGCGGTTTGCCGGGACGGCCAGGCAATATTCCACCAGGGCGATCCCCCAGCTGATGAGAATGACTTTGGCCAGGGGGCTGTTGGGAAACTTCAAGTGCCCGTACCAGGCGATTGTCATGAAGACGTTCGAAGCCAGCAACAGCAGAATGGGGATCAGTTTGGGCGCCATGGCATACCGTCGATCTATCATCGGGACGGCTATTATGCCTCGCGCAGGCATGCCACCCACAGCCAGACAGGCATCACGATGCGCTGTCTGGCACCGTTACGCAGAATGCACCCGGCCTTCTACGTAACGGTAACGGGCGCGCGGCTTACTCCATCGTCATCAGGCTGGCGTTACCGCCGGCTGCCGCTGTGTTCACGCTGAGCGCGCGCTCGATGACCAGACGCTCCAGCGGGATATCCGCTGCACCCGGCTTCAGGCTGGCGATGCTGACGATGATGCCGTCACGGCTGGCGATCTGCTGCTGCAACTGCAGCAGCGAGGCTTCGTCGCCATGATGCAGGGCAGCGTCGAAGCTGGCCGTTGCCAGGTTGTCCGCCAGCAACACGCTGCTGCGGACTTCCTGCGGCAGTTGCTGGTGCAGGGTACGGGCCACGCTGTCCTGGCCATTCCAGACCATGCGGCTGCCCACGGCCAGGACCGCTGCCAGCTGCACGATGTAATCGCGTTCGCTCGCCGCTACGCCCAGGACGGCCAGGCGCGGCAGCACGCTATACACGTTGTTTTCACCCGTCGGCCCTGTCAGCGCATAGCTATTGCCGCTGAAGAACGCCATGGGTTCACGCACCGGACGCACGCCGGGATTCTGGCGTAGCCATTGCGCCAGGGCTTGCGCCGCTGCCGGCAGTGCAGCACGCTGTTGTGCTGCGCCCGTGGCAAAGGGCGTGGCCAAGGCCTTTTCCGGGCGCGCCGTCAGCAGGCGGTACAGATAAAGCGGCCCGCCGGCCTTGGGGCCGGTGCCTGACAACCCCTCACCGCCGAAGGGCTGCACGCCGACCACTGCGCCCACGGTATTGCGGTTCACGTACATATTGCCGACATGCGCGCCTGCCACCACGTGCTCGATGGTTTCGTCGATGCGGGTGTGCAAGCCCATGGTCAGGCCATAGCCGGTATTGCGGATCTGCGCCAGGATGTTGTCCAGTTGCTCACGACGGTAGCGAATGACGTGCAGTACCGGCCCGAAGACTTCGCGCTGCAGGTCGGCCAGATCAGGCAGTTCAATCAGCGTCGGCGCCACATAGGTGCCGTGGGTGGTGGCGGCGCCACGTACAGCCTCCCCTCCCAGCGACAGCTGGTGCACGGGACGTCCCTTGGCACGCAGTTGCTCGATGTGGCGGTCGATATTGGCCTGGGCTTCGGCGTCGATCACCGGGCCGATGTCATTGGCCAGCAGCGCCGGGTTGCCCAGGCGCAGTTCGGCCATGGCACCCTTGAGCATGGTGATGAGACGGTCGGCCGCATCTTCCTGCACGCACAGGACGCGCAGGGCCGAGCAACGCTGGCCGGCACTGTCGAAAGCGGAAACGATCACATCCTGCACCACCTGTTCGGTCAGCGCGGAAGAATCGACAATCATCGCATTCTGGCCACCGGTTTCGGCAATCAGCGGCACCGGCTGGCCATTGGCGCCCAGGCGCCGCGCCAGCGTGCGCTGCAGGATGCGCGCCACTTCCGTGGAACCGGTGAACATCACGCCCTGAACGCGCTCGTCCGCCGTCAGGCGCGCGCCCACGACACTGCCGCTGCCGGGCACCAGTTGCACGGCTGCACGCGGTACGCCAGCCTGCCACAGCAGGCGTACGGCCTGCGCCGCCACCAGCGGGGTCTGTTCGGCAGGCTTGGCCAGCACCGTATTGCCGGCAGCCAGGGCGGCCACCACCTGGCCAGTGAAGATCGCCAGCGGGAAGTTCCACGGACTGATGCAGACCACCGGACCCAAGGGACGGTGCGTGGCATTGTCGAACTGGCTGCGCGCCTGGGCCGCGTAATAGCGCAGGAAGTCCACGGCTTCGCGGACTTCAGCGATGGCGTTGGCGTAGGTCTTGCCCGCCTCACGCACCAGAATTCCCATCAGCGGCTGGATTTCCGCTTCCATGGCATCGGCAGCACGGTCCAGCATGGCGGCGCGCTCGGCCACCGGCACGGCAGCCCATTGAGGCGCGTAATCATGGGCGGCCTGCAAGGCGGCATCGACCTGCTCCACACTGGCGGCATGCACGGTACCGACGGTATCGCGCAGGTCCGACGGATTGCGCACCTGTTCGGCTTCGCCCAGCTGGTCCAGCTCCACCGCCAACATGGGGCGTGCCACCAAAGCGGCACGCGACGACTCGCGCAGGTTGGCGACCAGCTGTTCCAGCTGCTGTTCATTGGCAAGATCCAGGCCGCTTGAGTTGCGGCGGGCGCTGCCATACAGATCCAGCGGCAGCGGAATGCCCTGGTGCGGCAGGCCCAGCGTGCCTTCGGCGGCGGCCATGGCTTCGACCAGCGTCACCGGATCGCGTACCAGCTCTTCCAGGGAAATGCCCTGATCCGCCACGCGATTCACAAACGATGTATTGGCGCCGTTTTCCAGCAAACGGCGCACCAGGTAGGCCAGCAGCGTTTCATGCGTGCCCACCGGGGCATAGATGCGGCAGGGACGGCCCAGCTTGCCTTCGTTCACCGGCCCGACCACCTGTTCGTACAGAGGTTCGCCCATGCCGTGCAGGCACTGGAATTCATATTGGCCGGGCTGATAATTTTCCGGGCCGGCCAGTTCATAAATCGTGGCCAGGGTCTGCGCGTTGTGCGTGGCGAATTGCGGGTAAATGGCATCCGGCGCGCCCAGCAGCTTGCGGGCGCAGGCGATGTAAGACAGATCGGTATAGGGCTTGCGCGTATAGACCGGATAGCCGTCCATGCCGTCGATCTGGGCACGCTTGATTTCGCTGTCCCAGTAGGCGCCCTTCACCAGACGAATCATCAGGCGCTGGCCGCTGCGCCGCGCCAGGTCGATCACGTAGTCGATCACGAAGGGGCAACGCTTCTGATAGGCCTGGATGACGAAACCGATGCCCTTCCAGCCCTTCAGATCTGGTTCGAAGCACAGGCGCTCCAGCAGGTCCAGCGAGATTTCCAGGCGATCGGCTTCTTCCGCGTCGATATTCAGGCCGATATCGTATTGACGCGCCAGACGTGCCAGCTTCAGCACGATGGGATACAGCTCGGCCTGCACACGTTCCACTTGCGCGCGACTGTAGCGCGGGTGCAGCGCTGACAACTTGATGGAAATCCCCGGGCCTTCATAGACGCCACGGCCATTGGATGCCTTGCCGATGGCGTGAATAGCCTGTTCGTAGTCATTCAGGTAGCGCTGCGCATCCGCCGCCGTCAAGGCAGCCTCGCCCAGCATGTCATAGGAATAGCGGAAGCCCTGCGGCTCCAGCGAACGGGCGTGGCGCAGCGCTTCTTCCATGGTTTCACCGGTGACGAACTGTTCGCCCATCATCCGCATCGCCATGTCCACGCCCTTGCGGATCAAGGGTTCACCACCGCGCGCGATCAGGCGTCCCAGCGAAGCGCTCATGCCCTTTTCACTATGGGTAGCCACCAGCTTGCCGGTGAGCATCAGGCCCCAGGCTGCCGCATTGACGAACACGGATGGGCTTTGCCCGACGTGTTCTTTCCAGTTGCCCCGGCTGATCTTGTCGCGGATCAGCACATCACGCGTCGCCTTGTCGGGAATGCGCAGCAGCGCTTCCGCCAGGCACATCAGTGCAATCCCTTCCTGTGACGACAGCGCAAATTCCTGCAGCAGGCCTTGCACCAGGCCGGCCTTGCCGGACGCCGTCTTGCGCTGGCGCAGCGCACTGGCGACCTTGAGCGCCAGCGCCTGGGCGCGGCCGGAAAGATCCGCCGGCAGGCGCGCACGTTCCAGCAACCAGGGTACAGCTTCGGTTTCAGGCCGGCGCCAGGCCGCCGTAATGGCGACCCGCAGATCGGATTGCGGCGCCAGCGGCGTCACATGGGCAAACGGGGCGGCGGCAGGGGCAGCAGCAGAGGAGACCTGGGGGGCGGCTACAGGAGCGGAAATGGACATAGGATCATCCAAGAAAGACACAGGCGGATATCGCCAAATTTTTTGCTATTATCTTTGAAGATGATTAAAATTTTTCACCATAAAAATCACCATAAATAGCGAAAAAATCAAAATGAGTACCGGGGAACACGAGTTAGACCGAATGGACATCCGCATCCTCGAACTGCTGCAGCAGGACGGCCGGATTCCCAACACAAAACTGGCCGAAGCCGTCTCTTTATCCCCTACCGCGGTACTCGCGCGAGTTCAGCGCCTGACCCGCGAAAACTACATCCTGGGCTACGAAGCACGACTCAATCCACGCAAGCTGAAAGCCGGTTTGCTGGTGTTTGTGGAGGTGTTGCTGGACCGCACGACGCCAAATGTCTTTGAAGAGTTCAAGCTGGCCGTGCAAGACCGCCAGGAAATCATGGAGTGCCATATGGTGGCAGGTGGCTTCGACTACCTGCTGAAAACCCGCCACGACAATATGGAAGCCTATCGGGATTTCGCGGGCCGGGTGCTCTGGCAACTGCCGGGAGTACGCGAAACCCGCACCTATGCGGTCATGGAAGAGGTGAAAAGCTCCATGGCACTGGATTTGACACATGCCTGGTAGGCCGGCCCCGCCCCCCATGGCCCGCCAGAAAAATAAGAAAAAAGAAAACAATTAATTCCACAAGAAAAACAATCCAATAAGGAAAACCCTTTATACACAGCAATATACGGGTTACCCCCATCGGTAAATCCTGGCCATATATTTATCATGATTAACAAAAATCACTAGGAGACCACCATGTTGAAAACCCAGTTCCGCGCGACGGCCTGGCTGGCAGCCTGCGCCAGCGCCATCGCACTGCCCGCTGCAGCTGATGTCACCATCGGCGTTGTGTTGCCCTTGACCGGACCGACCTCCGCCCTGGGCCTGCAGGTTCAGAATGGCATCAAACTCTGGCCAGATGAAATCGCTGGCGAGAAACTCAAAGTCATCGTCATGGACGACGCGACCGATCCCACCGTCGCCATCCGCAATACCCGGCGCCTGGTCACCGAAGACAAGGTCGATGTGATCGTCGGCTCAGCCGCCACACCGATTGCGCTGGCCATGGTAGATGTGGCGTTGGAGTCGAAAACGCCGCAGCTGGCGGTATCTCCGCCTCCGATTCCGCCCGGCAAGGAAACCTGGACCTTCCGCCTCGCTCCCTCATCGGCCACGATTGCGGAAGCCATGTTCGACCACATGCAGCGCCAGGGCATCAAAACCCTCGGGTTCCTGGGATATACCGACGCCTACGGTGAATCCTGGCTGCAGGATGTCAGCAAAATGGCGGCAGACCATGGCATAGAACTTTCCGCTGTCGAACGTTTCCAGCGGACCGACAACAGCGTGACCGGCCAGAGCCTGAAACTGGTGGCCGCCAATCCGGATGCCGTCCTGATCGTCGCCTCCGGTTCCGGCGCAGCCATGCCGCACCGTGCCATGGTCGAGCGCGGCTACAAGGGCAAGCTTTACCAGACCCACGCGGCCGCCAGCCGGGATCTGCTGCGCGTCGGCGGCAAGGCGCTCGAAGGCGCCTACGTCCTGTCCGGGCCTGCCGTCGTCGCGGAACAGTTGCCGGCGGATTTCCCGTCCAAACAGGCGGCCATGGACTACGTCCAGCAATACGAGGCGCAATACGGTCCCGGTACGCGTAATCAGTTCGCCGCCCACGCCTATGACATCCAGGAATTGCTCAAGCATGCCATCCCCATGGCGCTGCAATCCGCCAAACCGGGAACGCCGGAATTCCGTGCCGCACTGCGCGACGCGCTGGAGGCCATGCCGGAACTGCCCGTCTCCCAGGGCATGCTCGATTACACCGCCGACGATCACTGGGGATTTTCGCCGAAAAGCACGGTCGTGCTGAAAGTCGTCAATGGCGACTGGCAACTTGAACCCAAGGACTAAATCCCGTCACCTGCAGGTATCCTCCCTGGGAAACAGGGAGGATTTCCCTGGCCACGCAACGAATCCCTAGCGAAAACTCAGCGGCTACCTGCATTCTCTCCATGCAACCAGGCCATAATAGAGGCCTGCGACAATCAAGGTCCGACATGGAAGAAAAAGACCCGCACCCCCCTTCGAGTTCATCCACGCTGGATACCAGTTGCCTGCATCATGTCCTGGGACATCAGCTGGCCATGGCCACCGCCCCCACGCGCAAGGTATTCATCAAGCACATCGGCCAGCCGCTGGATCTGCGCCCGGCAGAATTCTCCATGCTGCTGATCATCGCCCACAATGCCGGCGTTACGCAGAAGCAACTGACCCAGGCATTGTCCCTGCCGGCACCGAAAGTCACCGTCATGCTGGATCGCCTGAGCGAAAAAGGCCTGCTGCTACGCGAACGCAACACCATCGACAAACGTTCCATTCGTGTGCACCTGACCCCGGAAGGGCAGGAACTGGCCGACCGCGGCTACCAGATTTCCCTGCGCATGGAAAATGACCTGCTGCGCGGACTGACGCAGGCAGAACGGTTCATGCTGCTGGAATTGCTCAATAAGGTCGCCCGCCGTTCCCGCTGAGCCGGTAGAAATATCGCCGTGCCCGCCGCTGCCAGCAGCACCACGGCTCATGGGGATGCTGGCGCAGCCACTTTTTCCAGCAAACGCATCAACTGCTGTCGTTCTCCTGCGTCCAGCCGCTCGGCCAGCGCACGTTCGTAAATATCCATTTTCCGGCGTAACGACCGCAACTCTTCACGGCCTGCGCCTGTCACCGCCAGCGCACGGCTGCGCCGGTCGCCCTGTACCGGACAACGCTGCACCAAACCGTGACTCTCCAGCGTATCTATGACTTTGACCACACTGGCACGATTGACTTTCAGATGCTCCGCCAAGGCTGACTGGTTCATTCCCGGATGCGTGGCAATCAAGGACAACGCGGTGATCCGTGCTGGTGTCAGGGCCTCGGCACCCAGAATGCCGAACAACAACTCATACGAGCGAACCTGGGCACGCCGGAGCGCGTAGCCCAGCGCGTCACTGCACAGATCCAGCCCGGCATCGTCCAGGCCTGCAGGCTCTTGCCCGCAGCCGGCTTGCGCCGGGCTGTCCTTGCTCTCCATACACACTCCTTCCTGCCTGGGCCCGCATCGCGCCCGATCGCTTATCAATTATCGAAAATAACAAAATTCCGATCTGCACAATACCGGATGCCGCCCGCGGATGCGGCCGCAAAATAAGGGAAAAACCTATAAGAAATTGCAGCATGACGACCTTGCGGCAAAAAGAATAGCATGACAGACTGTTATCCAACACAACAGTTAACAACGATAACTAAATAACTTGGAGCATCCCAGGCCACGGCGCGGATGCCCAGCCTTGCCAGGAGCAGACCATGCCTACGACCCGGAACACCCCGCTGGTGACACTGGACATAGACGGTGCCATCGCCACCATCACCCTCAACCGGCCAGAGAAGCGCAATGCACTCAGCATGGGTGTCATCCATGAACTGCAGGATTGTTTTTCCGGCCTGCCCGGCAGCGTCCGGGCAGCCATCCTCAATGGCGCAGGCACACACTTCAGCGCCGGACTGGACCTCAGTGAATTGTCCGACACCAGCACCGCCGAAGGCATCCATCAGTCGCTTGCCTGGTATGAAGCGTTTTCACGCATTCAGTTCGGCCGCGTCCCCGTGGTGGCCGTGCTGCATGGCGCCGTTGTCGGCGGCGGGTTGGAGCTGGCCTCCGCGCTGCATGTCCGCATCGCAGAGGAAACCGCCTATTTCGGTCTGCCAGAAGGACAGCGCGGCATTTTCCTGGGCGGCGGCGGCTCCGTGCGCATCGCCAAACTCATTGGTTTTTCCCGCGTCACCGAGATGATGCTGACAGGTCATGTCCTGGACGCCAGGGAAGCACATGCCACCGGCCTGGTGCATTACGTCACACCTCCCGGCGCCGGCATGGCCAAGGCCAGGGAGCTGGCGGAACGCATCGCAGGCAATGCGCCGATGTCCAATTTTTCCATTTTGAATGCCCTGCCGCTGATCGCCGAGCAGCCCATGTCCCACGGGCTGTTCACCGAAGCGCTCATGGCTGCCATCGCACAAGGCGAACCGGCTGCGAAGGAACGCCTGCAGGCATTCCTGCAAAAACGTGCCGCCAAGGTCGTGCCCGGCGGCTAAACCCACGCCCGGCCTCCGCCATCTGCCCCGAATTTGGCCCCGAATTTGGCCAGCCACCCGCCAGACGATGTCGCCCGCCACTTGGCACTGGCAAGCGGCCCGCCCGGCACCTGTAGCAAGCACACATAACAAGAAGCAGCACCACCCGCTGGCATCTGCCGCCTTGCGCCTGCCCTGAGCAGCGCGCACCACGGCGGCCTACCGCCAGCCCCACTGCACGAGGAGACCATGAAACCCACCCCTGATGCCGCCACTTCCACTCCCCCGGCCGCACCGGACATCCGTCCGTTCTTCCGTCCGGCCTCGGTTGCCATTATCGGCATGTCCAGCAAACCCGGTTCCGCCGGACAGGTCGTGCTGGCCAACCTGGTCAATGGCGGCTACCAAGGACCGATCCACCTGGTGGGCCGCAGCGGCGGCACGCTGGGCGAACGCCCTGTCCTGACCGATATTTCCCAGCTTCCCGACGGCATCGAGCTTGCCATCCTGATGCTGCCGTCCGAAGCTGTGCGCGATGCTGTCCAGGCCTGCGTGGCGAAAGGCATACGGGGCGCCGTTTGCTTTGCCTCCGGCTTTGCGGAAATGGGCGAGGCCGGCCGCCAGCAACAGCAGGAAATCGCCGCCATAGCCCGCGCGGGCGGCCTGGCCCTGCTGGGCCCCAACACCGTGGGCTATTTCAACTACGCCGATGCGTTCTACGTGATGATGGTGCCCTTGGTCCTGCCGCCGCGCCTGAACCCGGAAGATGGCCCGGCCATCGCCATCGTGGCCCAAAGCGGCGGCGTAGGCGCCCATATCGCCGCCTCGCTGCTGGCACGCGGCGTACCGCTGTCATACATGATGACCACCGGCAACGAAGCCCAGACCGGGCTGGCGGAAATGGTGCGTTTCTATGCCGCCGACCCGCATACCGGCGCCATTGTCATCTACGCCGAGCAAATCCGTTCAGCCGCCGATTTCCTGGATGCCGCCCGCGCGGCGCGAACACAGGGTAAGCCTGTCATCATGCTGCACCCTGGCCGCAGCGAGCAATCCCAGGCAGCGGCGCAATCCCATACCGGCGCCCTGGCCGGCAATCATGCTGCCATGCAGCTGATGGCCCGCCACGCAGGCGTGCTGGTGGTCGATACACTGGAAGAAGTCATAGATGTCGGCCAGCTCATGCTGCGCTATCCCGTACCGCCCACGGGCGGGTTGGGGCTGGTAACGGCCTCTGGCGCCATCTGCGGGCTGGCGCAGGATTATGTCGAGCCCCTGGGCCTGGCCATGCCTGCGCTTTCTGCTGCGCAGGCCGAGCAGTTGCGGGAACACCTGCCCGCCTTCCTGCCTCCGCGCAATCCGCTGGATATCGGCACACTGTCAGCCTACCAGCCCTCTATTCTGGCTACGGGCGTCGCTACCCTGCTGGCCGACCCCGGCATCGGCAGCCTGCTGGTGTCCATGCCCATGCCAGAACCGGCGGCCTCGGTCGAATGGCTGGACTACTTTCTGCAAGGCGCTGCGGGCAGCCGCAAGCCCGCCATCTACGTCATGCAGAATGAAGATACGCCCCCGGCCGACGCCTTTGTCGCCCTGGCCCGCAAGCACCGCGCCGTCATCATGCGCTCGCCCGAACGCGCCTTGCGCGCGCTGGCCTGCGCCACGCGCTTCGGCCAGTCACAGGCAGCCGCCCGGCCTGCGGCAGCCTCCGGCCCTGCCTTGGCAACCGCCGTACTGCCCGCCATGCGCCCCGGCGCCCAAGCCGAATGGATGGGCAAACAGGTATTGCGGGCGCTCGCCATTCCCACGCCCGCAGGCGAACTGGCGCGCACGCTGGACGACGCGCTGCAGATCGCCGCCAGCATCGGCTATCCCGTCGTCCTCAAGGCCCAGGCGGCCCAGCTCGCGCACAAAAGCGATGCCGGCGGCGTATTGCTGAATATTGCCGATGCCCCCGCCTTGCGCTCGGCCTGGCAAACCCTGCACGACAACATCGGGCGGGCGGTACCGGGCCTGGCGCTCGACGGCGCGCTGGTGGAAAAAATGGGGCCGCGCGGCCTGGAACTGGTGGTAGGTGCCAGCCGCGATCCGCAGTGGGGTCCCATCCTGATGGTCGGCCTGGGCGGCGTCTGGGTGGAAGCGCTGGGCGATGTGCAACTGCTGCCCCCCGACTTACCGCACGAGGCCATCGTCGGCAAGCTGCTGGCGCTCAAGGGCAACAAACTGCTGCGCGGATTCCGGGGCCAGCCGCCCGCCGACCTGGACGCCGTGGCCGATGTCGTGGCGCGCGTCGGCCACTTGATGCTGGCGCACCCGGACATCACCGAAATAGACATCAATCCCTTGGTGGCCTACGGGCCGGGCCGGGGTGTCATGGCGCTCGACGCCCTGGTCGTGACACGCTGACACCAGAGATTTGCCTCGCAACCCGCGCGGCGCGCAGCCATCCGCCTGACGCCGCGCCTGCCTCCAAGAAAGGAAACCAGACATGAAAGGACAGGCCTATATCGTTGGCGCCTACGAACACCCGACCCGCCATGCCGCCGACAAGACCTTGGCCCAGTTGCATATCGAATCGGCGCTGGGCGCGCTGGCCGATGCCGGGCTCGGCCTGCAGGATGTGGATGGCTATTTCTGCGCCGGCGATGTGCCGGGCTGGGAATCCCCCGGTTCCGGCCCGATGTCGGTCGTGGAGTATCTGGGGCTGAACCTGCGGCATCTGGATACCACGGAAACCTGGGGTTCGGCCTACATCAACCACGTTGCCCATGCGGCACAGGCCATTGCCGCCGGCAAATGCCGCGTGGCGCTCATTACCCAGGGCGGCCGGCCACGGGCGGAAAAATTGCCGCCCGAGGCTGCCATGCGCCAACAGCCGCAACACGCCCCGGAAGCACAGTTCGAGTTGCCCTATGGCGCGGTCGTCACCAATGTCTATGGCATGTGCGCCGCACGCCACATGTACGAGCACGGTACGACTGCCGAGCAGCTGGCCTGGATCAAGGTTGCGGCCTCCCACCATGCCAGCCACAATCCGCATGCGCTGCGGCAGGAAATCGTGACCGTGCAGGATGTGCTGGATTCCCCCGTCATTGCCACGCCGCTACACCGGCTGGATTGCTGCATCATCAGCGACGGCGGCGGCGCACTGGTACTGGCGCACCCGGATATCGCCCGCAGCCTGAAGCGCCCCCTCATCACTCCCATAGGCGCCGGTTTCAACGTGCGCCACCTGAATGGCGGCTATTTCGACATCCTGGCCTCCGGCGGCGTGCGCAGTGGCGCCGAAGCCTTTGCCCAGGCCGGGGTAAAGGCCCAGGACATCCAGTACGCCTCGCTCTACGACAGCTTCACCATCACCGTCCTGATCCAGCTGGAAAACCTCGGCTTCTGCGCCCCCGGTGCCGGCGGGCGCTTCGTTGCCGATGGCGGCCTGATCTCAGGCAGCGGACGCCTGGCCGTCAATACCGACGGCGGCGGCCTTTGCAACAACCACCCTGGCAACCGGGGCGGCATGACCCGCCTGCTGGAAGCCGTGCGCCAGCTGCGCGGCGAAGCCCACCCTGCCGTCCAGGTTCCCGGTTGCCGGCTCGCGCTGGCGCACGGCACCGGCGGGCAACTGGGCGGCCGCCACGGCAGCGCCACCATGATCCTGGTACGCGAGGACTGAACTATGAATACCCGCACCATCATTGCGCCCCAAGCCAACCTTGAAACTGCCGAGTACTGGCAGGCCGCCAACGCGGGCAAACTGCTGCTCAAGCGTTGCTGCGACACCGGGCAAGCCTTCCATTACCCGCGCGACCGCAGCCCCTTCACTGGCGGCGCCACGGAATGGTTCGAGGCCAGCGGCCGGGCCACCCTCTATAGTTATAGCGTGCTGCTGCGCGGCCCGGCCCCCTATTGCCTGGCCTATGTGCAGCTGGCCGAAGGCCCGCTCATGATGAGCAACATCCTCACCGATGATTTCGAACGTTTGCGCATCGGCCAGGACCTGAGCCTGGATTTCCTCGATAGCGGAACCGGCCAGCAACTACCGGTGTTTCGTCCGGCCTGAAGCCGTCCCTCGCCGCCGCAGGCCTGTGTGTGAACCGCAGGCCTGTGTGAAATATTGATGCCTGCCGCCAGGGGCAAGCGTCCGCCAGGCCTGGCGTCACCGTGCCCCCGGTCTAGGCCGCCATCAGCAAGACCAGCGCGTGCAGGGCCAGGCCGATCAGGCCACCGACCAGCGTGCCGCTGAAGCGGATGTACTGCAGGTCGCTGCCCACGCTGCGCTCCAGCTCCTGCACCAGCTGACGCTCGTCCCAGTTCCGCACCGTTCGGGAAATATGGTCGGTCACGCCATCGCGCAGCCGGTCGGCCAGTTTGGCGGCATTGCTCAAGATGTGCTCGTTCAGGGCATCGCGCAGCGAGTCATCATCACGCAGCCGTTCCCCGAAACCGGCCAGCGCTTTTTCCAGATGACGGCCTATGGCCGAATCGGGCGCGGCCAGATCGGCCCGCAGCAATGCCATGATGTCAGCCCACACGCCGTCGATATAGGCCTGCACCTGCCCATGCGCCAATAGCCGCTGTTTCATGGCTTCCACCTGTTCGCCCAGGGCCGGGTCGCTGCCCAGGCGGCGCACGTAATCCGCCACCCAGGCTTCGTAGTCGCGCCGCAACGGGTGCCCGGGCTCCTCCAGCACGGCCTGCATTTCCTCCAGCAGCGCCCGCGCCAGGCGGTCGGCCAGTCGGCCGGACAACTCATCCACCGACGTCACCGCGCCCACCACCTTGAGCAAGGTGGGCCACTCGCGGCTGGCATAACGCACCATCATCGCAGAGATGCGCTGCTTGACGGCTTCGTCGCCGATATAGCCACCCAACTGGCGCAGCGCTTCATCCAGCAATACCTGATGGCGTCCGTCGCGCGTCAGCAGATTCAGGACTTCGCTGGCCGTGCCCGCCGCATTCCAGCGCGACAGATAGCCGCGCAATGAGTCCGTCAGCGCCGCCTTGACGGCCTTGTCGTCCAGCAGGTCCAGACCCTGCAAGGCCGCCTGGCGCAAGCCCGCCCCCAGGCGTTCGCGCTGCTCCGCCCCTGCCAGCCATGTGCCCAGGCGGGCGGCAGGATCAAACAGCTTCAGTTTATCCAGCAAGGTCTCGGGCGCCAGGAAGTGATCGCGTACAAACACTGCCAGGCTGTCGCCGATCCGTTCCTTCTTGTTGGGAATGATGGCGGTATGCGGCAGCGGCACACCGAGCGGATGGCGGAACAGGGCCACCACCGCGAACCAGTCTGCCAGCGCCCCCACTGTCGCCGCTTCACAGAATGCCCGCAGCCAGGCCCAGCCACCCTGGCCGCCCATCAGGTGACTGGTGATGAAACCCGCCAGGGTCAGCGCCAGCAAACCCAGCGCGCGCCGCTTCATGCGGCGCAGCGTACGATTCTGTTGCTCCAGCGCAGCGCTGTCTGTCATGACTGTCTGTCCGTCCTTGAAGCCCTGCCCGGCCCGCTCCGTTCCGGCCATCGACCGCGACGAGGCCTCGCCCAGGTGGGCGATGAGCTGAAAGAAATGAATGCGGATAAGGAATACGCATAATATTAGGCTACTGCGATAGCCGATATTCGCCCAGCCTTCTCAAGCGCCCGGCCTGTCAGCCCAGAACGTGCACTGCATTTCCATGCTGTCCTTCCCGATCCCGCCAGCGGGCCTGTCCCGTCCTGCCCATGCCATCCACCGCCGCTGCCGTCCCGCCCGTTCCCGCCGCCGATATCCGGCTCTGGCGCGACCCTCTGCTACCGCATGTCGAATTGCGGCAAGCCAGCCACAGCCGCGCCTGCTATGTGCCCCACAGCCACCCCAGCTATTCCATAGGCGCAATCGACAGCGGCCATAGCCTCTTCACCGGCGCCCAGGGCGGCCGGCGGCGTACCGGCCCCGGCACCCTGGTGTACGTGCCGCCAGCGCATGTCCATGCCTGCAATCCAGCCTCCCTGGAAAGCTGGAGTTATCACATGCTGCACCTGGATGCCGCCTGGATGGAAGACCTGCGCATCGAACACGCCGCACTATCGGGTGCCTCGCTTACGCCCCGGTACATGGATCAGGTCATGCTGGCCACCGCGCCACCACGGTATGCAGCCTATCGCCAGCTGGCGCAAATACTGGGCACTGGCCAGCCGGCTTGCGCCAAGGATGCCGCACTCATTGAATTCGTCATGGACAGCGATACCCGGCCAGCCGCTGCCCCCTTGCCACCGCTGGCCCGCTGCGCCCCCGGCCCGGCACTGCTGCGGGTGATGGACGCTTTGCGCGACGACCCGGCGGCCAATCCGTCGCTGGCCGGACTGGCTGCCCTGGCCGGCATGGGCCGCTACCAGCTGATACGCGCCTTCCGCGCAGCGACGGGCATGACACCCCATGCCTACCAGCTGGATTTCCGCATCAATCAGGCGCGAGACTGGCTGCGCCAGGGCGCCAGCCTGGCCGACACGGCCTATCGGCTGGGCTTCGCGGACCAGAGCCATTTCCAGCGCATGTTCAAGGCCCGCGCCGCCATGCCGCCCGGCCGCTACCGCAGCGGCGCCTAGCGCGGCCGCCCACCAGGGCGCAGTCGTACCGGCGACTGTCTCCGCCCTCCCGCCGCTCCTTCCGCAGCCCCCGCCCAGGCGCCACGCCTGCTGGCGGTAGAGAGAGGTACGCCATATCTGCCGCAATTTCATTCAATACCTGATCCCGGACACCGGACACACTGGCGGCCATCGCCTCTGCCTGTTCTTGCCATGTCCACCTTCCTTCTGATTGCCACCGCCCATTTCTTCGCCCTCCTTGCTCCCGGCCCGGATTTCCTGCTGATCACCCGTCTCGCCGCTGGCAATGGCCTGCGCGTCGCAGCCAGCGCCTGCCTGGGCATCGCCCTCGCCAATGGCCTGTTCATCGCCATCGCATTCGCCGGGCTGGATCTGCTGAAACCGGACACAGGCTTGTTTCGCGGCCTGCAGATGGCAGGCGGCGCCTATCTGCTCTATCTGGCGCTTGCCCTGATGCGCAGCTGCCAGCCCCCTTCACCCGGCGCAGAGCGCCGACTGCCCGCCCATGCGCCGCGCCTGTCCTGGCCGCGCGCCCTGGGCATGGGCGGGCTATCGGCCCTGCTCAACCCGAAAAACGCATTGTTCTATGGCAGCCTGGCCTCCATGCTCGCCAATACTCACACCCCATCGCTCTGGCTCTGGCTATGCGGTATCTGGATGTTCTGCGTCGTGCTGGCCTGGGATCTGCTGGTCGCCGCGCTCATCGGCAACCCTTGGGCGCAGCGCCACTATCATCGCTGGCTGCCAGTGGTGGAACGGCTCTGCGGCCTTTTGCTCGGCTTGCTGGGCCTGCTGATGCTATGGCAAGGACTGTCTCCGA
Source organism: Kerstersia similis (assembly GCF_965139615.1). Classification (NCBI taxonomy): domain Bacteria; kingdom Pseudomonadati; phylum Pseudomonadota; class Betaproteobacteria; order Burkholderiales; family Alcaligenaceae; genus Kerstersia; species Kerstersia similis. The sequence continues at coordinate 99,010 of NZ_CBCSIQ010000010.1, read as the reverse complement.
AAAAATAGATTGCATATCATCAATTGATATACAATCTATTTCATGGACACCCACCCCGACTCACTTCCAGGCGTGCAGGACTCCCCTCACGTCAATGCCAACACCACTTTTCCGTCGCTGGTCAGCTGTGTCGCGCGCCAATGGCGCCGTGCGCTGGACGCCGAGTTGCAGCCCCTGGGGCTGACCGAAGCAACCTGGCGCGCCCTGCTGCACGCATCCCGTGCGGCCGCGCCGCTGCACCAAAAGGATCTGGCCCGTACCATGGGGCTGGACAGCTCTTCCGTGGTGCGCCTGCTCGTCACCCTGGAGCGCGACGGCCATATCGTGCGCGTCGAAGACGCCGAAGACAAACGCGCCAAGCGCATCCTGCTGACGGCCGCCGGCCGTGCACTCAGCCTGCGTGTGGAAAGTATTGCCAGCGAAGTCCGCGCCCGGCTACTGGGCGGGCTGCCCGAAGATGAACTCGCGCTTGCCATGAAAGTCCTGCGCCAGGTATCTGCCACCCTGGCCGCCAATAACAGCGATCCTCAATCATGATGTCCGCTCCGCAAGGCCGGCCGCCATTCTGGCTGCTGGCCGTCATTACCATTGCCAGCACCATGGCAATGAATTTCTTCGTGCCGGCCCTGCCCGCCGCCGGTCTGGAATTGAACGCCAGCAATGGCGCCATGCAAGCCACCATCAGCGTCTATATCCTCGGCCTGTCTGCCGGGCAGTTGGTTTATGGCCCGATTGCGGACAGCATCGGCCGGCGTCCGACACTGATGGTCGGCCTGGTGCTCTATGTCCTGGGCAGCCTGCTGGCCGCATTTGCCGACAGCCTTTCCGGGCTGCTGGGCGCGCGGCTGCTGCAGGCGCTGGGCGGTTGCGCGGGCCTGGCGCTGGGCCGGGCCATTGCCCGCGACACATCGGAAGCGCATGACGCGGTGCGCCGCCTGGCTTTGCTGAACCTGATGATGATGCTCGGGCCCAGCCTGGCGCCGCTGCTGGGCGGCATCCTGACCAGCCATACCGGCTGGCGCTCCGTGTTCTATCTGATGACGGCCATCGGTGCCGCCACGCTTGTCCTGTCCTGGCGCCTGTTGCCGGAAACACTGCCCAGTGCCAATCGCCAGACCCTCCATCTGGGCCAGGTCGCTCGCAACTATCACTCCCTGCTGCGTTCGCGCGCCTTTGTCTATCTGTCCATCGGCGGCGGGCTGACCACCACCAGCATGCATGCTTTCATTTCCAGCGCCCCCTTCATTTTCCATGACAGGCTGGGCCGCCCGTTGCATGAGGTCGGGCTTTATCTATGCGCCCTGATTTTCGGCATGTCGCTGGGCAATGCCGTTACCAGCCGCCTGGTGACCCGGATGGCCGCCAACCGGCTGCTCATCAGCGGCACCCTGCTGAGCCTGGCTGCGGCCGCTTCGCTGGCCATTCAGGTTGCCGCCGGCTACCTGACCGTCACCGGGATCCTGCTCAGCATGACTGCGCTGACCTGCGGCGCGGGAATCGCCAGTCCAGCCATTCTGACCCGCGCCATCAGTGTCGATGCGAAGCTGATCGGCTCGGCATCCGGCCTGTATGGCAGCACGCAGATGTTGATGGGCGCGATCTGTACCGCGCTGGCTGCCGCCATCGGCAACCCCGCCGTCGGCGCTGCAGCAGTATTGCTGGGTGCAGCCATCCTGGCCCAGATCTGTCTGCGCCAGGGCCTGAAACACCTGCCGCCGGAAGCCTGAAAGCCGGTCGCCGCATCCGGCGCTGCGGCACAGCACGGCCCGCGACATGCGGACAGTGCTGTGCCGGCCATCAGGCTGCCACCGTGTCCTGCCGCGCATACCGCGAGTCCAGCCACAAGGCAAAGAAATTCAGGCATCCCAGTCCGGCGCCCACCAGGCAGACCGACTGCCAGCCACCGTGCTGCCAGGCCAGTGACCCCAACGCCGACCCCAGTGCGGCGCCGCCAAAATAGCAGGTCATGTAAACCGCATTGATGCGCGAACGCGCCTCCGGCAAGAGACGATAAATGACATGCTGGTTGCTGATATGGATCCCTTGCAGCGCAAGATCTATCATCAGGATACCGGCCAGGAACCAGGCCAGCGAATCCCGCCCCAGCCACAACATGCCCCAACCCGCCACCAGCAGCACGGCGGAGGCGCGCATGGTGATCTGCCCCCAGCCACGATCGGCCAGACGCCCGGCCACATTGGCCATCAACGCGCCGGCCACGCCCGCCAGGCCGACCAGACCGATCGCCATATCCGACAAGCCATGCTCCGGCCCGGCCAAGAGCAGGGCCATGGTGGAAAACAGCACGCTGACCGCGCCAAAGGAAATCGCGCCCATCAGGGCAGCACTGCGCAAACGGGGCAAACGCGCCAGCAAAACGCCCAAGGAACGCAAGGTCGCCAGATAGCTGGTGCGCGCAGCCGGCGCCGGCACATCCGGCAAGGCACGCCACAAAGCCAGAGCCACCAGCAACATGGCGACGCCGCCTGCACGATAAACCAATTGCCAGCCGCCCAGTTCCGACAGAATTCCTGCCACGCTGCGGGCCAGCAAGATGCCCATCAGCAGCCCGCTCATCACCAGCCCCACCGCCCTGCCGCTGGCGCCTGGCGCAGCCAGCGCCGCCGCCATGGGCACCAGCACCTGCGCAGCAACCGAGAACAGGCCCGTCATCAGCGTGCCTATCGCCAGCCAGGCAAAGCCTGACGAAAACCCGCTGAGAAACAGTCCTGCCGCGGCCAGCAGCATCATGACGACCGCCAGGCGGCGGCGCGCCAGCATATCCCCCAGCGGCACCAGCAGGAACAGCCCCACGCCATAAGCCACCTGGGCAATGGTGACGGTCATGGACGAGGTGGATTCCGGCACGCCGAAAGCTTGTGCAATGGAGTTGAGCAGCGGCTGATTGAAATAGTTCGCGCCGGCACACAGGCCACAGGCCAGCGCCATCAGCAGCAAAATGCGATTCGACAGCACAGGCGTACTCCCTGTGGCGTGCGCCTGCGCAGACGGCGTGCACAACTTCTGCTCGGACACGGATACCCCTTTTCATGGACAGGCCCGAGCCAATGCCGGGCCAGACACGCGCAGGCACCATGCCAGCGCAATCGCCAACCCTCAGGGCCGGCGATACACGCCGCTACTCTACTCCACGCCCCGGCTCAACTCCACCCGGTTGCGGCCCAGGTGCTTGGCACGGTACAAGGCCTGATCCGCCGCCTTGAGCAGCAGGAGGTAATCCGGATGGCCGGCATACAACGCAACGCCAATGCTGAGCGTCATGCGCAAATGAATATTCTGCCCCAGCGGAATCCGCTCATTTTCCGCGCGTCGCCGCAGGTTTTCAGCCACCAGCATCGCCGTCTCCTGCTCGACATCGACCAGAACCACCAGGAACTCCTCGCCCCCCAGACGGAACAGATAGTCACTGCTGCGCACCGCCTGCGACATGAATAGGCCGACATGGCGCAAAGCCGCATCTCCTCCGTCATGGCCATGTTCATCATTGATGCGCTTGAAATGGTCGATATCCACCATCAACACCGCCAGTCCGCCGCCATTGGTGCGCGCAAACTCGATCTCGCGGTTCATGATGACCTGCAGATACTTCCGGTTCAACAGGCGCGTCAGCACATCGCGCCCGGATTCAAGGTAGCCTGCCTGCTGGAACAGGCCCTCCAGCAAGAAACCGACCGTGCGGCAATGATCGCGGATACGGCGCAGGACATCCACCTGCCCCGTGTTCTTGCCATCCGAATCCGCAGCCAGCTCATTGAGCTGCCCGGCAGCGATATCCACGCGTTCGATTTCCGCCAGAATCGCGGCCACATCCGGGCTGCCCTCGAATGCATGGGCGGCCTTGTGCGTAAACCATAGGCCAAATTCAGACTTGCCCAGCAAAGGCAGGTTGGCACGCGCCTGGTTCACCGCGACCTCATACATGAACTGGTTTTCCCAGCCCAGCAGCGCCGCCCGCTGTTTTTCCCGCTCCGCCCCGATATCCTGGGAAATCGCAAACAGCCGATAGGCTTCTTCGGCACGGGAGTTACGGTCATGCGATACCGCGTACGCCTGGCACATCACCTCCATGGCCAGCGAAGTCAGCTCCGCCACGTAGGCAACCGCTTCCGTACGCAAGGCAGGATCCGCCATCTGCAACTGGCTGAACATTGCCTCATTCAGCGCCCGCGCGCCGCGCATGACCAGATGCGTCGGGATGCCGATACGCGCATGTACGCCGCCGACCCGTTTCTGATAGGCCACCGTCGCTTCGTAATCTTCCGTCAAGGCAACGGAAAACACCCCCTCCAGCCAAGACTGCAAGGCAGGATGCAAGCGGCTCTGCACCAATTGCGCCGACAGAAAGAACGACGCTGCCGAATCCTGCATCATCTGTTCATAGAACCGGGTGGCCAGCTCGGCCTTCTGCTCCCGCACCAGCCCCTGCACCAACCGCCAGACATCTTCGCTGTACCTGCCGCAAATATGCCGCCAATCCGCCATCCACTCCTCGGGCGAGGTATTTTTTCTTAACATTTCAAAACCTTGCTTCATGTGTCAATATTCTGGCACGGAAGCGAACAAATCAGGAAGTCGTACCAGAAAAAAAGACCAGAAGCCGCGTGCCCTGTCTCGTTCAACCGTCCTTTCCGACCTCCTTGAAACAGGACGGAACAAGAAGCAACCCTATTCAGATTTTCCGGCAGGCGGCACTGGCATAATGCAGGCGACCTCTTTCGGGCTCAGGAAATGACATACGACGTCCCCCCGCCAAACGCCATGCCAGGCGATACCCAGGCTAGATTTTCCCTGGCCGCATCTACCCGCACCCGGCGCCACCCGGTTCAGCGCCGCTTGACCGGCCTGCTGCTGACGCTGCTGGCGATCTGTCTTCTGAGCGCCTGCGAGCGCGCCGCTCCCGCGGCTCCCGGCGCCGTCCCGGTACGCCTGGAAACCGTCGGCAGCCGGGCGCCAGCCAGCGATGTGTCCTTGCCGGGCATCGTTGCCGCCCGAACCGAAAGCCAGCTGGGGCTGCGCGTCAGTGGCCGCTTGTCAGCGCGGCCGGTGGATCGCGGCAGCAGCGTCAAGGCCGGCGCCGTCCTCGCCACGCTGGATCCGATTCCTTTGCAGTTGGCGGTGCAAGCGGCCGAAGCCCAGTTGGCGCAAGCTCGCAGCGCCCTCGAACAGGCCGGCAGCGACGTCACGCGCAATCAGCAGCTGGTAGCACGCGGGGCCATCGCCAAAGCCGACTTTGAACGCATGCAGACCGCCCAGACCAGCGCTGCGGCCCAGGTGCGCGCGGCCGCCAGCCAGCTGGAACGCGCTCGCACAGACCTGGCCGATGCCACCTTGCGCGCGCCGCATGACGGCATCATCACTGCCGTCTGGGCCGAACCGGGGCAAGTCATTGCCGCAGGTGCCCCTGTCGTTTCGCTGGCCTATGCCGGTGAACTGGAAGTTCAGGCCGATGTGCCGGAACACCTGATCGCCAGCCTGGCACCCGGCACCGGCGCGCAGGTAGCGCTGCTGGAGCAACCCGAACACCGCTTTCCCGCCACCGTCCGCGAAGCGGCCCCGGCGGCCGATCCCGTGACACGCACCTTCCGCATCCGGCTGACCGTCCCGGCGCTGAGCCCGAGCGCCCGCCTCGGCATGAGCACCACCGTCACCCTGCCCCGTGCCACGCAAGACGAAGCGGCCACCTGGACCTTGCCACTGTCGGCACTGCTGCAGCATGAAGGCGCGACCGCAGTCTGGGTGCTCCCCCCCGGCGCCGATCACCTGGTGTTGCGCCCGGTGACCATCGGCCGCCTGGGCACTGACCACGTCACCATACTCGGCGGCCTGGAGGCAGGAGAGCGCGTCGTTACCGCTGGAGTTCATCGTCTGGATGCTGGCCTGGTGGTCACTCCCTGGGATGGCCGCCTGCCATGAATCACTTCAACCTTTCGGCATGGGGCCTGCGGCATGGCGCCCTGGTGCTGTTCGCCATGCTGATGTCACTGGCGCTGGGCGTGCAGGCCTACTTCCAGCTGGGACGTTCCGAGGACCCGGAAATGACCATCATGGTCATGACCCTGGATGTCGCCTGGCCCGGCGCCACGACCGAAGAAATGCAAAAGCAGGTCGTGGAAAAAATCCAGCGCACCCTGCAGGAAGTTCCCTATTATGACTATGTCAAAAGCTATGTCCGCCCCGGCCGCGCCACCCTGTTCCTGGTATTGAAGGACTGGGCCGGCAAGGAGGCCATCCACGAAAGCTGGTACCAGGCCCGCAAACGGGTCGGCGATATGCGCTATACCTTGCCGGAAGGCGTCATAGGGCCGTTTTTCAATGACGATTTCGGCGACACCTTCGGTTCCATCTATGCCTTCCATGCCGACGGATTCGACGACGCCGACATGAAGCAGGTTCTGCTGGCAGCGCGTGAGCATGTCCTGGCCCTGCCGGATGTTTCCAAGGTATCCCTGCTGGGCGTCCAGGACCAACGCTTTTACCTGGAATTCAGCCATGCCCGCCTGGCGCAGCTGGGCCTGACGCCTGAGCAGGTGCTGGCCAGCCTGGCCCAGCGCAATATCGTCATGCCAGCCGGCACGGTGGAAGGCCCGCGCGCCCGTATTGCAGCACGTGTGGACGGCGCCATCCACAGTCTCGAAGATATCGAAAACACCCCAGTGTCCGCCAATGGCCGTACCTTCCGCCTGGGCGACATCGCCACCATCACGCGGGGCTTCATCGACCCGCCGGAATCCTCGATGCGCCGAGATGGCAAGCGCGTCACCGGGCTGGCCGTGTCCATGGTCGAAGGCGGCGATATCCTGCGGCTGGGGCGGCAGCTGCAGGAAACCATGGATGACTTCCAGCGCCAATTGCCTGCCGGCATCCAGATCGAGAAAATCGTTGACCAACCCACCCTGGTCGATCATTCCATCAATGAGTTCCTGGGCCATTTCCTGCTGGCGCTGGCCATCGTTCTGGCTGTCAGCCTGATGGCGCTGGGCCTGCGCACCGGCATCGTCGTCGCCCTGTCGGTGCCGCTGGTGCTGGGCATCACCTTCTTCATCATGTGGCTCATGGATATCCACCTGCACCGCGTCTCCTTGGGTGCACTGATCATCGCGCTGGGCCTGCTGGTGGATGACGCCATCATCGCCGTGGAAATGATGCTGGTGAAAATGGAACAAGGCTGGGATCGCTTCCGTGCCGCGTCCTTTGCCTGGACCTCTACCGCATTCCCCATGCTGACTGGCACGCTGATCACCGTCGCCGGCTTCGTTCCGGTGGGCTTCGCGCGTTCTTCGACCAGCGAGTTCACCCAATCCATATTCTGGGTCGTCGGTATTTCGCTGATCGTCTCGTGGCTGATCGCCGTCTTGTTCACCCCGTATCTGGGCACCAAACTGCTGCCCGATATGCCTGCGCCCGGCAGCCACGCCCCAACTGAAAGTCCGGCGCGTCAGCGCATGCGCCGCTGGTTCGCCGCCCATATAGACTGGTGCGTGGCGCATCGCAAAGCCGTGCTGGTCTTCACCACCCTGGCCTTCTTCGCATCGGTGGCAGCCTTCACGCTGGTACCCAAGCAATTTTTCCCGGATTCGCCACGCGAAGAAATCCTGATTGATGTGCATCTGGAAGAAGGCGCCAGCTACGCCGCCACGCTGGCCGAAACCCTGGCCGTCGAAAAGCTGCTGAGCAAAGACAAGCGCGTCGGCCATTACACGGCCTACGTCGGCGGCGGCGCGCCGCGCTTCTATCTGGCGCTCGAACCCGAACTACCCAAACTGAACTACGCGCAGCTGATCGTCTATCCCAAGGACATCCGCGATACGCCCGCGCTGGCCGCCACGCTGCGCCAGCAACTGCAGGAGCATTTCGCCCATATCCGCACACGCGTCTATCTGCTGGAACTGGGCCCGCCTGTCGGGTACCCGGTGCAGTTCCGCGTGCGTGGCAGCGACCCCGACACCGTGCGCGGCATCGCCTACCAGGTGCGCGACATCATGCGCCAGCATCCGCATATCCGCGACGCCAACCTGACCTGGAACGAACGCACCAAGGCCGTCCGCCTGGTGGTCGATCAGGACCGGGCGCAGGCGCTGGGCCTGAGCACTCAGGCGATCGCCCAGACGCTGCAGACCATGCTGAGCGGCTACACCGTCACGCAAGTCCGTGAGGGCGACGAGCTGATAGATGTCGTGGCGCGCGCCGTACCGGACGAAAGGCTGGACGCCGCCCGGCTCGATGAAATCAGCCTGCGCACCGCCAGCGGCGCTGTCGTGCCCCTGGGCCAGGTCGCCCGCTTGCAGCCCGAGCTGGAAGAAGGCGGCATCTGGCTGCGCGACCGCCTGCCCACCCTGGCCGTACGCGCCGACGTCATCGACGCGCAGGCACCGGATGTTTCGGCCGATATCGAAGGTATGCTGGCAGACTTGCGCGCCAGCCTGCCGGTCGGTTATGCCATAGACACCGGTGGTTCCATGGAAGAAAGCGCCAAGGCCAACGGCGCCATTGCCCTGGTGCTGCCGCTCATGCTGCTGCTCTGGGCCCTGTTCCTGATGATCCAGCTGCAAAGTTTCAGCCGCATGTTCATGGTTCTGCTGACAGCTCCCCTGGGCATGATGGGCGTCAGCCTGGGCCTGTTGATCACCCAGGTGCCCTTCGGTTTCGTGGCTACGCTGGGGGTCATCGCCCTGGCCGGCATGGTCATGCGCAACTCGGTCATCCTGGTCGATCAGATAGACCGCGATATCGCGGCTGGCGACTCACGCTGGGAGGCCATCATTCACGCCACCATGCGCCGCACCCGTCCGGTGGTGCTGACTGCGCTGGCCGCGATCCTGGCCATGATCCCGCTGACGCTATCCGTTCTCTGGCGGCCTATGGCCATCTCCATCATGGGAGGCCTGGCGGTCGCCACCGTCCTGACCCTGTTCTTCGTACCTGCCTTGTATGCGGCCTGGTTCCGAGTACAGCGCGATGAACCTGCGGCCACGGCCGGCACACCGCCGCCCGGCGCCGCCAGTTGAAGCCGCAGGGCCGGGGCGGCGCATCTGCCGCTGCCCCGGCTCCTGTTATCCGGCTCGCCGGATAGCAGGCAAACTCCCAGGACTCGGCTATGATGAGCACTCATCTTCCCCATGCCGCCATGCCCGTCCTGTTTCCCTATTCCGCTGCTGCCACCACCGTCACGCCCGCCACGGCGTCGCGCCTGGTCGTCTGTTTCTGCGCGCAATGGTGCGACACCTGCCGCGCCTACCTGCCGACGCTGGAGGCCCTGTCGGAGAAATATCCGGAAGACTGTTTTGCCTGGATAGATATTGAAGACCAGCCCGAGTTCCTGGGCGACGTCGATGTCGAAAACTTTCCGACGCTATTGGTCATGGAAGGCGAGCGCACCGTGTTTTTCGGCCCGATGCTGCCTCATATCGGCCATCTGGATCGGCTGCTGGCCCAAGCGCCGGCGGATACGCACATCAGCCATGAATTGCCTGATGTGCGCAGCCTGCTGCAAGAGACGCTGGCCACGCGCTGAACGCCGGGCCAAGCTGTGATTGCGCCAGGCGCGCCAGCAGGCAGCTGTTCGCTTCATACCCGCTGGTTCGGTTGGGAACCTGATTGTGGCCCCTATCGACTGGCCCTATTGGCTCTATGGAACACTGTGGTCCTGCCTGGCCCGCCTTGGCCCATCCTGCCCTCGGCGAACACGCCAAGGGCTGAACCCATCATCAACGACGCGGATTGCCCGCGCCGCCGAGCAGCAAGCCGACATTGCGGGGCTTGCTGGAGGCCTGGGCCGCATGCTCGGCCGTCGCCGGTTCGCTCACGCTACGGGGCGCCGTGGCGGCCGCTACGGGCTCATAGGGTTTGACAAAGAATTCGTCCACTGGCGCGGCACTCGCCCCGTGGCCACCCAGGCTGCGTCCGCTGCGCGTGGATGCGCCACCATGGCTGTGCGAACGGCTGCGGCTGACGCTGGGCAATGCCAGTTCGCCACGCGGGACGGGACGGCGGATCAGTTTTTCCACATCCAGCAGCAAGCGCTCATCGTCTGCCGCATAAAACGAAATGGCCTCGCCTGACGCACCGGCACGGCCCGTGCGGCCAATACGGTGCACGTAATCTTCCGCGTTGTAGGGCAAATCGTAGTTGATGACGCAAGGCACACCCGCCACATCCAGGCCACGGGCGGCAACATCGGTCGCCACCAGCACTTCCAGCTCGCCGGACTTGAAGGCCTCCAGGGCTTTCATGCGGTCCGCCTGGCTCTTGTCGCCATGGATGGATTCGGCCCGCACGCCGTCGCGCGCCAGCTCGCGCGCCAGGCGCGCCGTTCCGATCTTGGTATTCGAGAACACGATGACCTGGCGCAAATTGCGCGACTTCACCAGATGTACCACGGCAGCACGCTTGTCTTCGCTGCGGATGGCATAGGCAATCTGCGTCACGGTATCTGCCGTGGCATTACGGCCTGCCACTTCGATTTCCACCGGATTCTGCAGGAAGGTACGACCGAGCTTGCGAATTTCATTGCTGAAAGTCGCTGAAAACAGCAGCGTCTGGCGCTGCGTCGGCAACAATTTCACAATGCGGTCCAGATCGGGCAAAAAGCCCATATCCAGCATGCGATCCGCTTCATCCAGCACCAGCAGCTGCACTTGCGACAGGTTGACCGTCTTCTGCTCGACGTGATCCAGCAAGCGGCCAGGCGTGGCGATCAGGACTTCGCAACCGCGCCGCAAGGCTTCTTTTTGCGGGCCGATATCAACGCCGCCAAACACCACCGTGGAACGCAACGGCGTGTGCTGGCTGTAGCGGCGTACGTTTTCCGCCACCTGATCGGCCAGCTCGCGGGTGGGCGCCAGCATCAGGGCCCGCACCGGATGGCGCGCGGGCGAAGCGCTGTGGGTCGCCAGCGGCATCAGGCGATGCAGGATGGGCAGCGTGAACGCTGCCGTCTTGCCTGTGCCCGTCTGCGCCGCTCCCATCACATCACGGCCGCTGAGCACCTGCGGAATGGCCTGGGCCTGAATGGGCGTAGGCGTGAGATAGCCGGTATCGGCCACGGCCCGCAAGAGATCGGGATGCAAGCCGAAATCTGCGAAAGTCTGCGTGGATGTATCGTCCTCCGGAACGGAGGGAGTCTGTGTCTGGGTCATCAATCGAAGGTTTTGCATAGCCGGCCAATGCCGGGCAACATGCGTCGCCGCAGTCGGGGCGCGCCATCGCGCCAGAAGAACACGTCTCCTGAACGCGACCGGCCTTGAAACAAGGAGGGCGAACAGAAGCCGCTACCGTGCCGGGCTGGACTGCGATCCTCCCACCTGGCAACAGGCAAAGGCGTCATTTTAGCGCAGTGTTCAACATATGCCCGCCTGCTGTTGCAAGCGCAGCACAGAAAACATGAATTCCGGTATCCCGAACCCGCCCGAACCTCACAGAAACAGCGCCCGCAAGCCCCACAGCGCCACCATCCCGCCCAGGATCATGAACACCGTATTGCGCGTGCGCAGGAAGATGGCGATACCCACCAGGCCGGCAAACAGGCGCAGGTCCAGCACCGGGCCTTCCCCCTGCGCCCAAGGCAGCAATTCCGGCACGATAATGGCCGTCAATGCCGCTGCCGGCGCGTAGCGCAACGCCTGGCGTACCGTATCCGGCAAAGGCAGGCGATCGCCAAATAACATATAGCCACTACGGCTGATGAAGCTGCACAGCACCAGCATGGCAATCACGCCGTAGGCATAGGAAGCCGGAACGTTCTCCATCATTGCCCTCCGACGCGACCTGCGCCACGGTTCAAGCGATTCTCCGCCAGGATGCCGGCAACAATGCCGGCCACCACTGCAGCTGCCAGCCCCAGGCGCAGCGGCCAATTCTGCCCGAGCCAGGCCACTGCCGTTGCCACGGCCACCGTCACCGCCATCGGACGCGTCCGCACCAGCGGCACCAGAATGGCCAGCAAGGCCAGCACGGCAGCGAATTCCAGCGACCAGTCCGACGGAATCATGCCGCCCAGGAATACCCCGATCAGAGAGAAAACCTGCCAATTGAACCAGGCGGGCACGATCATGCCGATATAGAACCACACCTGCTCACGCTGACGCGTCGGCGCTTCCTTGCCAAACCGCGACATGAACACCACAAAAGTCAGGTCCGTGGTGAAATATCCCAGCACCAGACGCTGACGCCACGGCAAATGGCGAAAATAGGGTTGCAGCGCCGCGCCGAAAATCACGAACCGCAGATTCACCATGAGCGCGGCGGCCAAGATCAGCAACAGAGGCTCGCCCGCGGCAATCATCGGCAAGGCCAGCAATTGAGCCGAGCCCGCATAGACCAGCACCGTCATCCAAGTTGCGGCCCACTCGCTCAGCCCCGACTTGACCAGCGCCACGCCTGTCACCAGCCCCCAGGTACCGCTGGCCACCAGCGTGGGCATTATCGCCTTGGCGCCCTCCATGAAACTCGCGCGCCGCACATGCCTGCGCCTGGCCTCCAAAGCCTCATCCCTGACTTCCACTGCCTGTCTCCTTCTTGCCTGGCGGTCAGGCCCGCCGGCATTCTTTTTTCTGTCCATCCCAAGCCTGCGCCAGCCATACCGCCGCAAGCGTGGCGCGAAACCAGCGTCGGCATGAAAACCCTTGCACCTGAACGCGCTTTGCACCAGTCACGTTGCTACAATGGCACCCGAGTTTTCACTGTCTGAATTTCAGGCGCCAGCGTAGCATGCGGACCGCGCATGCCGCCCGCGGCCTCCATTATGCAGGAACCAGCATGAGCACCAACCAGACTACCCCCGATACCCTCGCCCCCGAAGCCATCGAAGTCGGCGCCGAAGCGCTGCCGGTTTACTGCCCCGGCCCGCACGCGCCGGCCTGGAGCATGCATCCGCGCGTGTTCCTGGATGTGACCCGCACCGGCTCGGCCAGCTGTCCGTACTGTGGCGCGCTCTACCGGCTCAAGCCGGGTGCTGCCGTTCCACATCACCACTGACCCGCCGCCCGTTACCACAGCCATCATGTTCGCCACGCCCGACGAAGCAGAACAAGCGTTTTATGAAGCCCTGGCGCGCCAGGACCTCTCAGGTGTGATGCAGGTCTGGGCCGACGACGAGGAAATCATCTGCATTTCCTCCGCCGGCTCCCGCATCATCGGCCAGATCGCGGTTCTTGAGGCAATGCGCGAACTTTTCCGCCGTGGCACGGTCTCCATACGTCCCGTCCGCTGCGCCGCGACCCTCAATATGATGAGCGCGGTTCATGTCCTGGTGGAACAGACCACCGAACGCAGCAGTGCCGGCCTGAAAATCGCTACCCACCATGTCACGCACGTTTTCCACAAAGGACCAACAGGCTGGCGGCTGGTTCTGCACCATGCCTCCCCGGCACCGGATACCGGTGGCCTGCTGCCCCTGCATGAAATTCCGGACATCGTGCATTGACCTTTCCCGGCGCCCGGTTTCCAGGCGCCTACTGCCGCCCGTCCCGGCGGCGCGACCGACGATACTGCCCATGCCGCGCCTGTCCGCCCGCCCTGCCCTGAACGAGATCCAGCCATGACTGCCCGCCTGGACCTCACCGCCAGCCATGCGCCGATCTGGTTGCCCAACGGGCATAGCCAGACGATCTACAGCGCAACCCTGGCGCACTATCATCGCATTGCATTTCTGCGGCAACGCGTCGAAACGCCTGACGGCGATTTCCTCGATTTCGACTGGAGCGGCCCGGGCCTGTTTCCGCGCCGCCATCCGGACGGCGCACCGCCTGCGCACGATGGCCTGCTGCCCAAAGGCGCGGCGCTGCGCTGGATGCAGGCCTCCGATTGGGAAAAACTCCCTACCCTGGACAATCCGCCAGCACTGGTTCTTTTCCATGGCCTGGAAGGCGGCAGCGATAGCCACTACGCCCAGTCCATCGCCCAGTATTTCCGCGCGCGCGGCTGGATCGTCGTCGTCCCGCATTTCCGCGGCTGCTCGGGTGCCCCCAACCGTCTGGCACGCGCCTACCATTCCGGCGACAGCCAGGAAATCGGTTTCATTCTGGACACCTTGCGCACGGCCCTGCCGCATGCCCGTTGGCATGCCGCCGGGATGTCACTGGGCGGCAACGCGCTGCTGAAGTACCTCGGGGAACAGGGCGCAGCGGCCTCCTGGCTGCACGCCTGCGCCGGCATCTCCGTGCCGCTGGATCTGGTCGCCGCCGGCGAACACCTATCGGACAATCGCTTCAACCGTTACGTGTACGGCGGCCTGTTCATCCGCACGCTCAAACGCAAAGTGATGCAGAAAGCGCAGTGGTTCCCCGGCGTCATAGACATCATGCGCGTCACCCAGGCGCGCCACCTGCGCGATTTCGACGACGCCTATACGGCCCCCATGCACGGCTTCGAGAACGCACACGACTACTGGGCGCGCTCCTCAAGCAAGCAATTCCTGCCGCAGATTACCGTTCCCACCCTGGTGCTCAATGCCCGCAACGACCCCTTCCTGCCGGAAGCCAACTTGCCCGGGCCCAGCGAAGCTGCCTCAGCCGTACTGCTGCATCAGCCGGCAGATGGCGGCCATGGCGGCTTTCCCAGCGGCAATTTCCCCTGCCACCTGAACTGGCTGCCGCAACGCCTGGCGCGCTTCTTCGACACCCAGGATTGACCCCTGCCGCCCCTTGCCCGCCAGTCAGCGGGCAGGCCCGTCAGGACGTCCGGAAGCGCTCCAGCAAAATACGCTCGTCTTCCAGCTGGCGCTGAATATCGTTGATTTCCGCATCAATCTGCGACTGCTCATAGAAATCGCTGGTCATGCCGCGCGCCTGGCGCAGTTGCCCGACGGCCGCAGCCAAGGCTCCGGTGTCGCGGTAGTAGCGCGCCATATCTCGCCGCGCCAGCGCCTGTTGTCCCAATTTTTCCCGGCTCTGGGCGCGCAGCTGGTACAGCAGGGAGTCACGCTGCGTCGCGCGCTCATCTTTCAGGCGCTCATCCAGAAACGCCACGGCCGCAGCATGATCCTCCGCCCGCTGCAACGCCTGCGCATACAGGCGCACCATCAACTGCTGCTCCGGCCAGCGTTTCCAGGCGGCTTCAGCGAGCTTGCGGGCATCTCGCTTGGCGGCCCAGGCAATCTCGATTTCCAGCGCTGCCTGCTGCGGCGTTTCCATGCCATCCGCGCGTGATGCGGCCAATTGCCGCGCCGCGCCATCCAGGTCATTGCGCTGCAGGGCCAGCAGCGCCAGGCCATAAAGCGCTGCTGCGCGGCGCACCCCGGTATCCGCCCGTGCCTCGTCGCGCAACTGAGCCTCGACACGCTGGCGCCCTTGCGGGTCACTGGCCTGCTGCACACGCAAACGCGATCGCAGGAACCAGAAGGCCGGACTGCTGGCATGATTGACCGGCGGCAGCATGCGCACACGGTTCTGCATATCCGACATCCGGTCCAGCGACAAGGGGTGGGTACTGGCATAGGCGCCGCCCCCTGTCCCTTCATTGAGGCGCGAAGCATTCATCAAGCGGGCAAACATGTGCACCATGCCATTCGGGTCATAGCCGGCCTTGCGCAGCATTTCCACCCCGGCCCGGTCGGCTTCGCGTTCGGCATCCCGCGAAAAACCCAATTGCCGGTCTATCGCCGCCGCCTGCCCGAACGCCGCCAGGCCGGTCGCCAGATCCGCGCCGCCCCCCGCCACCGCAGCCAGCAGCGCCGCTGCCACGGCAGCCATCATGACGCCGCTGTTCTGTGATTGCTGCGTCAGCCCGCGAGCAATGTGGCGCTGGCTGACGTGCCCGATTTCGTGCGCCACCACGCCGGCCAGTTCAGATTCCGAATCGGACGATACGATCAAGCCGCTATGGACGCCGATGTAGCCGCCCGGCATGGCAAACGCATTGATGGAAGGCTCTTTCAGGCCGAAAATCTGCACGGGAATCTGGCCATTGGGCGCAAAACGCGCCAGGCTTTCCCCCAACTCAGTCAGATACTGGATCAGATCCGCATCCCCGATATAGGAGGGATCCATCCGGCCCTGCACCATGATGGCATCGCCCAGCCGCCGTTCCTGCAAGGGCGACAACTCCGTTGCCGAAGCCGCGCCCATCGAGGGCAGGCCGATAGGCTGCGCCGGCACGGCAGGCGACACGCACAAGGCGCACACAGCCATCAAGCCAGCCAGCATGCGCTGGGCGGGACGCAAGGCGAAAGCAGAGGCCGGTACCTGCCGGCGCGGGGCAATCTTGATCTTCATGCTGATTATGATAACGGCGTAGCGCCCAGGTTCCGTAACATTCGGCTTCGCCCCTCTCTACCACCCCGCACACAACAAAAAAACCCGTGGCTGCGCTTGCAAGCCACGGGCTCATTCATGCACCGGCTGCGCCTGGCAGCCCACTTCCTGGGCCGGTCGTCAGGCCGGCACACCCGCATCCACATCCAACCGGCGCACGCCGGGATGCTCGCGCAAGCGACGCACCTGACACATCATCGCCGCACGGCGCTCCGGCGGACAATCGACATCCAGGTAGGCGTGCACGCTGCCATCCACTATCCCCGGCCCGACACGCAACGAAGACACTTCCAGTCCGGCATCACGCAGATCCAGACAAATCTGGCGCCGCAGGTCGCCCAGACGCGTGGCATCGCAATCGAGCATCAGGCGCTGGACCGAACGATGTTGGGTACGGGTGGCAGCTCCGGCCAGGCCGGCGCGACGCAGGTAGAGATCAAAAATTCGCATGGCAGTCTCCCATTAGGGTGCCGGACGCGTCAACGGCCGGCGCGGTTCGATAGCCGGCTGACGCCGCAGCGTCAGCCGGTACTGGGATCGGACACACAGAAAGCGCGAGACAACCGTCGGAACGGCCATCGGATTCCCGCCAAGGATGGGGGGGAAATCGACGAGACGAGCGGAACTACGCTCTATTCGTGAAAAAACGCTCTATTCGTCATTGGACGCGCTACCTGCCGGACTGGCCAGCAGGCAGGCGAAAACCTGGAGCTGTTCAGGCCGGAAGCAAGGTGTCGGATCGGCTACTTTCGCCTGGATCAGTGGACACAAATGCCCCTCGTTGTGGAAAGGAATAAGAGCATAGCATTTTTGTTATTTAAAAACAAGGTCTTAACCGGCTATTTTCTGTTCTTTCCGGGCTGGCCGGGCTACACTCCCTGTATTGTGGGTGCGTGTTGCCATCATCAGGCGCGCATCCGAGGCAAATCGTGCAGTATCGCGCTGCGCGCCATGCCTGCCCGACCCGCCCCCGTCCTAGTGGCAGGCGCTGGCGGGAGCATGATCAGAATCCGGGCCAAGCGGCGTCCAGCCTGAGCCGTGGCAGTGTTCCGGGTCCAGGCAGGAGAAGAATCCTATGTATGACGTCGCCATCCTGGGCGCCGGCCCGGTCGGTATTGCCCTGGCCCTGCTGCTGGCGCAGCACACCGCGCGGCCTGAGCGCATCCTGTTGCTCGCCAATGACCGCCCGGCCGCAGGCGTTCCTCCCAACACGCCCGACCCGCGCACGCTGGCCCTCAACCATGGCAGCCGCGTACTGCTCGAACCACTGAACGCCTGGCCTGCCAACGCCGCGGACATTCATACGGTTCATGTCTCGCAAAAAGGCCGTCTGGGACGCACCCTGATCCAGGCCAGCGAGCTGCATGTGCCGCGGCTGGGCAGCGTCCTGACCTACACCGACCTGCATGCCAGCCTGTCCCAGGCGCTCGACCACAGCCGCGTCACCGTGCGCCATGGCCCGTCCGCCCATCTGGGCCCCCAGGACCAGGACAGCATCACCATTCAACAGGGCGACCAGCGCTACCAGGCGGCGCTGGCGGTGCGCGCCGACGGTTTGCCTGAACATGCTGCAGCCGCCCCGGCCGAACAGCACGCCATCCTGACCCTGGCGCGCGCAACCCTGCCACGCCTGGGCTGGGCCTGGGAGCGCTTCACCCGCTCCGGCCCGCTGGCCTTGCTGCCGCATCCGGCAGGGCCGGCCGTGCATGCCGTCGTCTGGTGCCTGCCCGCCGCTGAAGCCCAACGCCTCGTCCATCTGGACGATGAACATTTTTCTGGCGAGCTGACACGCCACTTCGGCACCCGGCTGGGACGCCTGGAAGTCATGGGCAGCCGCCGCAGCTTCCCGCTGGCCCCGGCGCACGCGCCCCAATTGCGCAACGGCCGTGCCATCGCCATCGGCAACGCGGCCCAGACGCTGCATCCGGTGGCCGGACAAGGCCTGAACCTTGGCCTGAGAGATGCCGCGCGGCTAGCGCACAGCCTGGCGCCCTGGTTGCAGGCGCACCCGCTTAGCCTGGATAGCGTCCTGCAGGAATATGAAACTGCACGCGAGCATGACCGGGATCTGACGATTCGCCTGACCGGCCTGCTGCCGCGCATCTTTTCCACCCAGACCGCCGTCGTGGAGCATGCCTGCGGCGCCGGCTTGCTGGCGCTGGATCTGCTGCCGGCACTGCGCACCCCTTTGGCACGCCATTTGCTGCAAGGTCTGCGCGCCTGAGACGTATTCTCCAGGCGCGACAAAGCCGGGCCGGATGCACACATCCGGGCTCGCCCCCCCCACCACGCTCCGGCATGGTTAAAATCCCTCCTTATGCGCATCGGCCCCTGGTCCCTCCCCAACAATGTTTTCGTCGCCCCGATGGCGGGCGTAACGGATCGTCCCTTCCGCCAGCTTTGCAAAAAGCTGGGGGCAGGCTATGCCGTGTCGGAAATGGCCGCCAGCAACCCGCGCCTGTGGGAAAGCGTCAAGACCTCGCGCCGGCTGGACCACGACGGCGAGATTGCGCCGGTGGCCGTACAGATTGCCGGCGCCGATCCCGCCATGATGGCCGAGGCCGCCATATTCAATGTGGGCAAAGGCGCCCGCATCATCGACATCAACATGGGTTGCCCGGTCAAGAAAGTCTGCAATGCCGCCTCCGGCTCCGCCCTGCTGCGCGACGAAGCGCTGGTCGCGCGCATCCTGGAAAGCGTGGTGCAGGCCTGTGAGCCGCTGGGCGTGCCCGTAACGCTCAAGACCCGCACCGGCTGGGATCGCGACAATCGCAATGCATTGCGCATCGCCCGCCTGGCCGAAGACACTGGCATTGCGGCACTGACCCTGCATGGCCGCACCCGCGCCGATCTCTATACCGGAGAGGCCGAGTACGACACGATCCGCGACGTCCGCGCGGAAATCCGCATTCCCCTTATCGCCAACGGCGACATCGACAGTCCGGAAAAAGCCAGGCATGTCCTGGATTACACTGGCGCCGACGCGGTCATGATAGGCCGCGCGGCCCAGGGCCGTCCCTGGCTGTTCCGCAACATCGACCATTACCTGCGCACCGGCGAGCAACTGCCGCCCCCGAGTTGGCAGGCCATGCGCGAATTGCTGCTGGAACACCTGGACGACCACTACCGTTTTTATGGCGAGCACACTGGCGTGCGCACCGCCCGCAAGCACATCGGCTGGTATCTGGCCGGCCTGCCCGGCGCGCAGGCATTCTGCGCCGTGATGAACCGTCTCGACGATACCCGCGCACAATGGCGCGCCGTCGCCGACTGGTTCGACCAGAACATGCGCACTTGCGATCCGCACGCCCCCGTTATCGCCACTAGCCCCCTGGCCGCCTGACGCGGCCATCACTCTTTTATCCTGAACATGAGCAAGCAAGATGTCCTCGAAGAATGTGTGCGCACCAGCCTGGAGCGCTACTTCGCCGACCTGGAGGGGGATGCCCCCCAGAACATGTGGAACATGGTGATGACCGCCGTCGAGCGGCCTGTGCTCGAGGTCGTCATGAAGCAGGCCGGCGGCAATCAGTCGCGGGCATCTGAAATGCTGGGCATCACCCGCAACACCTTGCGCAAGAAGCTGCAGGCCCACAGCCTGATCCCGAACTGAACGGGCCCCGAATTCCCCTACTTTTCATTCCGACCATGAAAATCCAAACCGCCCTGCTCTCCGTCTCCGACAAAGCCGGTATCGTCGATTTCGCCCGTGCCCTGTCCGCGCGCGGCATCAAGCTGCTCTCCACTGGCGGCACCGCCAAGCTGCTGGCCGAAGCCGGCCTGGCCGTGACCGAAGTGGCCCAGCATACCGGCAGCCCGGAAATCCTGGATGGCCGCGTCAAGACGCTGCACCCGAAAATCCACGGCGGGCTGCTGGCACGCCGCGACAACGCAGAACACCTGAGCACCATTGAAGAACACGGCATCGAGCGCATCGACCTGCTGGTGGTGAACCTCTACCCCTTCCGCGAGACCGTCGCCAAACCTGGCTGCACCTTCGCAGATGCCGTCGAAAACATCGACATCGGCGGCCCGGCCATGCTGCGCGCAGCAGCCAAGAACCACGGCACGGAAGCCGGTGGCGTGACAGTCGTGATCGACCCGGCCGACTACGGCCGTGTGCTGGAAGGCATCGACAGCCCGGCAGGCACCCCGTCCTACGCGCTGCGCCTGGAACTGGCCGGCAAGGTCTATGCCCACACCGCCGCCTACGACGGCGCCATCGCTGCCTACCTGAGCAGCCTGGCAGAAGCCGCACCGGCCCAGGACGCTGCCCCGGCACGCGAGGCCTGGCCCCGTACCCTGACGCTGCAGGTTCGCCGCGAGCAAACCCTGCGCTATGGCGAGAACCCCCACCAGGATGCCGCCTTCTACGTCGATCCGGTCCGCCCGGCCGGCCTGCTGGGCAACTATCGCCAGCTGCAAGGCAAGGAACTGTCCTACAACAACATCGCCGACGCCGATGCCGCCTGGGAAGCCGTCCGCAGCTTCGACGGCACGGCCTGCGTCATCGTCAAGCACGCCAACCCCTGCGGCGTTGCGCTGGGCGCCAACACCTTGGCCGCCTACCAGGGCGCCTTGCGCACCGACCCGACCTCCGCCTTTGGCGGCATCATTGCCTTCAACCGGCCGGTAGATGCCGCGACGGCAGAAGCCGTCAGCGGACAGTTCGTGGAAGTCGTGCTGGCACCGGAATATGACGGCGCCGCGCTGGCAATCTTCGCCGCCAAGAAGAATGTGCGCGTGCTGCAGGTGCCGCTGGGCGCCGGCCAGAACGATTTCGACGTCAAACGCGTGGGCGGCGGCTGGCTGCTGCAAAGCCCGGACAACCACGTGCTAACGCGCGACAATCTCAAGGTCGTCACCAAGCTGGCCCCTACCGAGGAACAGCTGCGCGACCTGATGTTCGCCTGGAACGTGGCCAAGTACGTGAAATCCAACGCCATCGTGTTCGTCGCCAATGGCGCCACCGTGGGTGTGGGCGCAGGCCAGATGAGCCGCGTGGATTCGGCCCGCATCGCCTCCATCAAGGCGGAAAATGCCGGCCTGAGCATCCAAGGTTCGGCCGTGGCCTCCGACGCGTTCTTCCCGTTCCGTGACGGCCTGGATGTCGTCGTGGACGCGGGCGCCAGCTGCGTGATCCAGCCGGGCGGCAGCGTGCGCGACGATGAGGTCATCGCCGCCGCCGACGAACGCGGTATCGCCATGGTGTTCACCGGCATCCGCCACTTCCGCCACTAAGACGCCATGCGCATCCTGGGCGTGGACCCTGGCCTGCGGCGTACCGGCTTTGGCGTCATCGACGTCGCCGGGCCGCGGCTGGCCTATGTGGCCAGCGGCACCATCGTGGTTCCCACGACGCTGCCGCTGTCCGAACGCCTGCGCGTCATCCTCGACAATCTGCGCGAGGTGGCGCGCGACACCCGCCCGGATGTCGCTGCGCTGGAAATCGTTTTTCTCAATACCAATCCGTCATCTACGCTGCTGCTGGGCCAGGCCCGCGGCGCCGCCTTGTGCGCGCTGGCGGACAGCGCCTTGAGCGTGCACGAATATACGGCCCTGCAGATCAAGAAATCCGTGGTCGGCACGGGCCGCGCCGCCAAGGAGCAGGTGCAGCACATGGTGCGGCATCTGCTGGCCCTGGATGGCAACCCGGCGCCCGACTCTGCCGATGCGCTGGCCTGCGCCATCTGCCATGCGCACATAGGCGCCATGCAGGATCAGCTGGACGCCCAGGGCCATGCGCTGGCGGCACGCCAGTTCCGGCCGGCCTACCGCAACGGCCGCTTGCGCTGAATCACGCAGGCCGACGGCCGTGCCGTCGCCGTCCCGTTCGTATATGATCCCCGCATTCCCGTCCCTGGCTGCTGCGTTTTGCAGCCCATGACGGCATACGCGCATTCACCTGAGGACGACCTGCCATGATTGGCCGCATCACCGGCACCCTGCTGGAAAAATCCCCGCCCACGATCTGCGTCGATACCGGCGGCGTAGGCTACGACATCGACGTGCCCATGAGCACGCTCTACAACCTGCCGGACGTAGGCGCCAAAGTCACGCTCTACACCCATCTGAGCATCCGCGAAGATGCGCATGTCCTGTTCGGTTTCGGCACGCCAGCCGAGCGCACCACCTTCCGGCAGCTCGTCAAGGTCACCGGCATCGGGGCCCGCACGGCCCTGGGGATACTGTCCGGCATGAGCGTGGAAGAATTGTCGCAAGCCGTCACGCTGCAGGAAAGCGCGCGCCTGACGCGGGTGCCCGGCATCGGCAAGAAAACCGCCGAACGCCTGCTGCTGGAACTGAAAGGCAAGCTGGGCGCCGACCTGGGCCATGTGCAGGGCAGCGCTGCCCCCAGCAGCCAATCCGACATTCTCAATGCCCTGCTGGCGCTGGGCTACTCCGAGCGCGAGTCCCTGGCTGCGCTCAAGAAGCTTCCTGCCGACGTCGATGTCTCCGCCGGCATCAAACTGGCGCTGCAAGGTCTGGTGCGTTAAGCAGGCAGATCCGCACTGCCGGAGGAAGCCGCGCCGGCGGCGACCCGCGTCACCATCACCTGATCAATCCGGAAGCTATCGACGTCCATAACCTCGAAGCGGTAGCCGCCCCAGCTGATCGTATCGGTGCGGCGCGGCACGCGCCGCAGCATCACCATCAGAAAACCGGCCAGGGTTTCATACTCCCCTTCTTCGGGCAGCTCATCCAGGCCAAGCACGCGCTGCACATCCTGGATGGGCGTCACGCCGTCGATCAGCCAGGACTGGTCATCCCGGCGAATGATCTGCTCCTCATCCCAGGGTGACACCAGATCGCCCATCACCGTGCTCATGACGTCATTGAGCGTCACCAGCCCCACCACCAGGCTGTACTCATTGACGATCATGGCGAAGTCCTCTCCCACCTGGCGGAATTGCTCCAGCACTTCCGCCAGCGTCAGGCGATCGGGCACCAGCAGCACCTTGCGCAGCAGGCTGGGATCATCGAGCCGCAAGGGCTGATTGTTCAAGACCCGCTGGAACAAATCCTTGGCATCGACATAGCCGACCACATGGTCGATATCGCCGCGGCATACCGGATAGGTTGAATAAGGCTCGGCGGCAATCCGCATGCGGATCACCTCATCCGGGTCATCAATCAGGAAATAGGCAATGCGTTCGCGTTGCGTCATGGCGCTTGGCACCAGGCGCGTGCCCAGCTCGAATACATTTTCTATTACCTGCTGCTCGCCCGCCGCCAGGACGCCGGAACGCGTTCCTGCCTCGGCCAGCGCCAGGATATCGTCAGTCGTCACGCCTTCTTCACGCCGATCCGGCACCCGGAAAAAACGCAGGGTGCGGTATGTCAGCCAGGCATAGAAACGCACCAGGGGCCGAAACAGGATGGTCAGCCACCCCATCGGCCGCACGACCCGGACAGCCACTTGCTCCGGCAGGATCATGCCCAGCTGACGCGGCACCAGATCCGTCAGCAGAATGAACAAGGATGTCACCAGAGCAAATGACAACAGAAAGCCCAGCGAACCGGCCCATGCCGGTGTCATCCAGAAGCCGAAGAAAGCCGTCAGGTAAGGACTGAACAAGGCTTCGCCGACAATACCGCCGAGAATGGCCAGCGTATTGGTGCCGATCTGCACCACCGTGAAATAGTGGCCCGGCTGCTCTTGGGTACGCAGCACGGCAGTCGCACGGGCGTCACCGGCTTCTTCCAGGCGCTGCAAGCGCAGGCGACGCGACGCCGCCATGGAAATTTCCGCCAGCGAGAAAAAAGCACTGGCAACAATCAAAAGGATAAGGAGGAAAAGATTCTGGGTAAAACTCATAGGCTCACAGGCACGCCGCCCGACAGGGCGGCTTCAGGCATCAAGGGGAATTCCCCCAGGGCCCATCACCGGGCCCCAGGGGAGGATACCAGCTTCATGCTACCTGAGGATAGCGAGCCAGGCCGGCTGATTGCTGGCCCATTACCAATCAATTGCCAATCAATTACCAGTCAATTACCAGTCAATTGCCGGCCAGATAGCCGGCAAATGCCGTCATATCGACGTTGCCGCCGCTCAGAATGGCAGCAGCCCGCTGACCGGAACGCAACGGAATTTTGCCATGCAGCAGTGCCGCCGCGCCCAGGCAACCGGTAGGCTCCACCACCAGTTTCAGGCGCTGCGCCAGGAATACCAGCGTCTCGCGCAATTCGTCGTCAGTGACTGTCACCACATCATCGACGTCACGGCGCAGAATGGCAAAGGTACGGTCGCCCAGATGCGTCGTCGTGGCGCCATCAGCGATGGTGTGCGGTGCGGCGATATGGTGCAGCACGCCGGTACGCAAGGATTGCTGCGCATCGTTGCCCAAGGCCGGTTCAGCACCGATCAATCGGGCGCCGGGCCGCAAGGCACGCAAAGCCAGCGCGCTGCCGGAAATCAGGCCGCCGCCGCCGATCGGCGTTACCAGAAGATCCAGCTCGGGTTGCTGCTGCAATAATTCCAGTGCCGCCGTTCCCTGCCCGGCAATCACATCGGCATGGTCATACGGGGACAGCAAGACCCGCCCCTCATCGCGAACAAAGGCCTCTGCCATGGCGATGCGGTCATCCTGGTAGCGGTCGTAGGTCAAGACCTGGCCGCCATAGCCTTCCGTTGCAGCGCGTTTGGCTGCCGGCGCATCGGCCGGCATGAGGATGATGGCATGCGTGCCGAGCAGCCGTGCGGCCAGCGCCACCGCCTGCGCATGGTTGCCCGACGAGTAGGCCACCACCCCAGCCCGGCGCTGCGCTTCGGACAACCGTGCAATCGCATAATAGGCACCGCGGAACTTGAATGCGCCCGTGCGCTGGAGATTCTCACACTTGAAAAAAATTTCAGCCCCCGCCCGCGCATCCGCCAAAGGCGAGCGCAGTACCGGCGTACGGTGCACCACGCCGTCCAGTACGGCGTTCGCCCGGATCACATCCTGATAATCGGGGAGGTCTAAAGCGGTCATTTCCTGACAATCGTCCTGCATGCAAAACGCACGGCACCCTGGCAGGGCCCCCTGCCAGGTCACGCCGTGCGAAACCAACATCGTGCCACAAACCGGACGGGGTGGCGCGTCTGCCAGCATAAAAACACCGCCAATTTCTGATGCATCTCCAGGGAACAGGATACGCCTGGCGATTCACTGGACATATCATCAGGTGCTACCATGGCAGCTGGACAGAAATCGTGCGCCATGGCCATCCAATCAGACTCCCTCTCCGCCCGCAGCGAGACCACCCGCCTGGTCACGCCCCATGCCGTCACACCGAATGAAGAATCGGTGGAGCGTGCCCTGCGTCCCAAGGCCCTGTCCGACTATGTCGGCCAGCAGCGCGTACGCGACCAGCTCGACATTTTCATCCAGGCGGCGCGCAACCGCGGCGAAGCGCTGGATCACGTGCTGCTGTTCGGCCCGCCGGGCCTGGGCAAGACCACGCTGGCCCACATCGTCGCGCACGAAATGGGCGTGCAGCTGCGCCAGACCTCCGGCCCCGTGCTGGAACGCCCGGGCGACCTCGCGGCGTTGCTGACCAACCTGGAACGCAACGACGTCCTGTTCATCGACGAAATCCACCGGCTGTCTCCCGTGGTCGAGGAAATCCTCTACCCCGCGCTGGAAGACTTCCAGATCGACATCCTCATCGGCGAAGGCCCGGCGGCGCGTAGCGTCAAGCTCGACCTGCAGCCCTTCACGCTGGTGGGCGCCACCACGCGCGCCGGCATGCTCACCAACCCGCTGCGCGACCGCTTCGGCATCGTGGCGCGGCTGGAGTTCTACAACGCGCAGGACCTGACCCACATCGTCACGCGCAGCGCCGGCCTGCTGCAAGCCACCATTACCCCCGAAGGAGCCGCCGAAGTCGCACGGCGCTCACGCGGCACGCCCCGCATCGCCAACCGGCTGCTGCGGCGCGTGCGCGACTACGCGGAAGTCAAGGGTGGCGGCATCATCTCGGCGGAAATCGCCCAGGCCGCGCTCGGCATGCTGGAAGTTGATCCGCAAGGCCTGGACCTGATGGACCGCAAGCTGCTGGAAGCCATCGTGCACAAGTTCGATGGCGGCCCGGTCGGCGTGGACAGCCTGGCTGCCGCCATCGGCGAAGAGCGCGACACCATCGAAGATGTCATCGAACCCTACCTGATCCAGCACGGTTTCCTGCAGCGCACCTCGCGCGGCCGGATTGCCACCCAGACCACCTGGCGCCACCTGGGGCTGACGCCGCCGCCCGGCACCATGAGCAGCACAGGCAGCCTGTTCGATATCTGACCCGCCACGGTTTCAGGGCTTCAGCCATTCAGCGCCTGTGCGGCCAGGCCGCAAGCCTGGCCGCACAGGCGGCTTCCAGTATCAGCCTGCCGCCACAGCGGCAGGCTCTCCCGAGGACAGCGCTCAGTCAGGCAAGGCATAGGCCATGACGTAATCACCGCGATCCGGCTGGCCGCGTGAACCACTGGCGGTAAAGACGATGTACTGCTTGCCGGTCTTGGGAGACACATACGTCATCGGCGTTGCCTGCCCGCCGACCGGCAGGCGCTCTTTCCAGACCTCCTTGCCCGTCCTGGCATCCATGGCGCGCACGTAGTAATCCTGCGTGCCGGTAAAGAACACCAGATCGCCCTGGGTTGCCAGGCCAGCGCCCATGGTCGGCATGCCGACCGGCACGGGCAGGTGTGTCTTGATGCCCATCGGCCCGGAATCCTGCGTGGCACCCAGCGGAATCTGCCAGACGATCTCGCGGGTCTCCAGGTCAATCGCCGTCATCGTGCCCAGCGGCGGCGGCGTGCACGGCACGCCCAGGCCGGACATGAAGTTGGTCAGGCGGTTGATGTAGGGCGTGCCGAACTGCGGATAATTCCCCAGGCCGCCAAAATACTGCGGGTCGTTTTCCGGGTCGCGCGGCACCAGCCAGGAAACAATCGCCGTGCGGATGTCGTTGACGATCAGGTAGTTGTGCTTCTCGTCTATGGTGGCGCTGCCCCAGTTGAAACCGCCCAGGTTGCCGGGATACTGGATGATGGGATGCGTGGACTGCGGCGTGAAGTCGCCGTCATAGCGTGCCCGCTTGAAGGCAATGCGGCAGGCCAGCTGATCCAGCATCGTCATGCCCCACATATCGCTTTCCTTCAGCACCGGATGACGGATGGCCGGCATGCCCACGGAATAAGGCTGGGTCGGGCTGATGCGCTCGCCCTGCGGCAGCTCGTGCGTGGGCACAGGCTTCTCCACCACATCCGCGATGGGCTGCCCGGTGCGCCGGTCGAGCACGAAGATCTCCCCGCGCTTGGTCAGCTGGATCAGCGCGGGCGTCACCCCTCCCTTGCCATCAGGGATGTCATACAGCGCCGGCTGCGACGGCAGGTCGTAATCCCAGAGGTCATGGTGCACCGTCTGGTAATGCCATTTTTCCTTGCCGCTCACATAGTCGAGCGCTACCACGGCCGAACTGTATTCGTCATCCGCCTCGGTACGGTGGCCGCCCCAGAAATCCGGCGTCGCATTGCCCAGCGGCAGATAGACCAGGCCCAGGTCTTCGTCGGCCGCGATGGCCGTCCAGACATTCGGTGTGCCCTGGGTATAGGTTTCCCCCGGCGGCGGCAGTTTCGTGATGGCAGGGTTGCCCAGGTCCCAGGCCCAGATCAGCTCGCCGGTACCCACATCGAAGCCGCGCACCACCCCCGAGGGCTCGCCTACGGCCTGATTGTCCTTGACCCGCGCACCCACCACGATCAAACCGTGCTCAATGACCAACGGCCCGGTATTGTTGAAATAGAAGCGCGGATCGAAATCGCCCAAACCGGTACGCAGGCTGATGGCACCGTGCTCGCCAAAATCCTCGCAAGGCTTGCCGGTACGGGCATCCAGGGCGATCAGCCGGGCATCGGCAGTGGTGAGATAAATACGTTGTTCACACGCGCCCTGCGGCAAAGAAGCGGGTGGCGGCACGCCATTGAAGATCGCCCGTTTGGGCAAAAAGCTGTTCTTCGCCAGGTCGGCATACCCCAGGCTGCGGCAGCGCAGGAACTCAGGCCCTGCGCTCTGAGGATCAAATGACCACTTCTGTTCCCCGGTGTCCACATCCAGCGCCAACACCTGGTTTCTTGGCGTGCAGACATACAGCGTATCGCCGATCTGCAAAGGCGTGTTCTGGTCTTCGTACTGGCCGGTGGCAATGTCCCCGGTGCGGGCAGTCCAGGCAAGTTTCAGCTGGCTGACGTTATCCGCGTTGATCTGCGAAATCGCCGCATAACGGCGGCCCGCCTCGCTACCGGCATAATGCGTCCAATCCCTGGGGGCATCCGCCTGGTGTGCGCCTGCATGCGCCGCGCCACGCGCCAGCTGTGCGGCGGAAGGCTCGGTCACGCCATGCGGCACCAGCATCAGGCCCAGCATGGCGGCCAGCACCAGTGCACAAACCGTTCCCAAGGGCCGCCCAAGGCGTGCCCAGGCGCCAGGTTCCGCGTTGCGGCGCGCATACGGCGCTACCCAGAACACCAGCATCCCCAGCCCCACCGGCAGCATGATGCGCGGGAACCACTGCCAGAAAACCTGGCCAGCCTCCCAGGCGGCCCAGCCCGTGCACAGCAGCAAAGAGGCCAGGTACACCCAGGCGCCTGCCGAACGGCGCACGAACAGCAGGGCTGCGGCCACCAGCCACAGCAGGCCGATGACGAGATAGGCGGCGCTGCCACCCAGCGCTGCCAACTGCGCGCCCCCGTACAGCAGGTACAGTGAAATCAGCAGCAGCAACACACTGACCAGCCGCAGCCAGAATACCTGGCCTCGGCTCGGTGCCATCAAAGCAATCATGGCGCTTTCCTTGCAAGTGTTGAAAGACTCCGCCCCCTGAACCCAGACATCCGGGGAACGGTTTACTGCATGCACAAAGCGCACCCGATCTGCCCGGACGCGCGGCTCGGCCCTGGCAAGCCCATCGCACAGCACGGCCTGCCACGGCTCGCACAACAACGCATGATCAAAGATACTGCTGCCCGCCCACAGCGAACAGTGGACTTTTGTAAAGAGAGGCATCAGGAACGGCTGCATCGCGCCGAATCCATCCCGCCCCTCTCCCACCACACCAGCCATTCGCGGGCCTGGCGTACCGACGCAAAAAAGGGGCGGAATTGCTTCCGCCCCTTTTTACCGGCGCATCCTGCCAAGCACAGCGGCCATGGTCATTCAGCCCTTGCACTGCTGCCTGGCTGGCGACCAGCCAGGCAGCCAGCCAGGTTCTGCCAAAACCTGGCTACCGGTTCAAGGCTTCAGGTGCTTTTTCAGGAAGGCTTCCATGGCAGCGTAGAACTCGAACTTGTTCTCGTCATTATGGAAACCATGGCCTTCGTTGTCCTTGACCATGTACTCCACATCCACGCCACGCTGGCGCAGCGCTTCGACCATCTGATCACTTTCCGCCTTGTTCACGCGCGGATCCCGGGCACCCTGGGCCACGAACAGCGGGGTCTTGATCCGGTCGGCATGCAAGGCCGGGGACGTTGCCGCCAGGCGTTCCTTGTCACGCACGGGGTCGCCCACCATGTCACGCATTTTTTCCAGCATGGGTTTCCAGTACGGCGGAATCGTTTCCATGAAGGTGAACAGGTTCGACACCCCCACGTAATCCACGGCCGCCGCATACAGATCAGGCGTGAAGGCGACACCGGCCAGTGTGGCGTAACCGCCATAGCTGCCGCCGTAGATGCCTACGCGCTCGGGGTCGGCAATGCCTTGCTCGATCAGCCATTGCACGCCATCCGTGATGTCGTCCTGCATGGACAGGCCCCACTGGCCGAAGCCCGCTTCCCAGAATTCACGGCCGTAGCCGGTGGAACCCCGGTAATTCATCTGCAGCACGCAATAACCGCGATTGGCCAGGAACTGCACTTCCGGGTTGTAGCCCCAGCTGTCGCGCACCCACGGCCCGCCGTGCGGGTTGACGATGCACGCCAGGTTCTTGGGCTCGCGGCCGACCGGCAGCGTGAGATAGCCATGAATCGTCAGGCCGTCGCGGCTCTTGTACTGGATGGGTTTGCTTTGCGCCATCTGCCCTTCGGGCAGCGCAGGGTTGATGTCCGCCAGCTTGGCGAGCTTGTCGGCCTTGGCGTCATACAGGTAGCGCGAACCCGGCGTACGGTCGTTGTAGGCGGCCACGATGAAAATATTCTCGTCGCGGCTATGGCCTTGCAAGGCCACTTCGTAGCCCGGCAGGTGACGGCGCAACGCAGCATCCAGCGCACGCGTCGGCTCATCGAAGAAATGCTCACGGGCCTTGTCGGTTTCCCAGGAAACCTCGGTCAGCACCTTGCGCAGGCGCGAATACGACGCACCGCCGATATCCACCTCATCGTGGGCATAGACCAGCTCTTCGGCATCCGGCTTGGCCGGGTCGATAATAACCAGCGCAGACTTGTCGCGCCCGCGATTGCTGAGCGCGTACATCTTCTTGTTATCGAAGGTGAAGAACAGCGGGCTGACTTCCGTGCGGTAGTTCGTCGTGATCAGCGGCTTGAATTCATCGGCTTCGCGATCGCGATACAGCAAGGCGGTTTCCAGGCCGTCGCTGGCCACCGCCACGCGCACCTTGCCCTGGTGGTCTGTCAGCCAGCCCACGATATTGCCCGGATTGGACGCCACCAGTTCCGACTTACCCGTGCGCACGTTGACACGATAGACATCGAAGACTTCCGGCTGGCGCTGGTTGTGCGTCAGCAGCACGTGGTCGGGGTCATCTTCCAGATCGTCGATGATACCGGCGCGCACATTCTCGAACGGCGTCAGGTCACGCACTTCACCGGTCTTGGCATCAACGGCAAGCACGTGAAAGTTCTCATCGCCGCCGAAATCCTTGGAAAACAGGATGGTATCCGAGCCTTTCCAGAAGTAGCCGCCGATATCCCTGGCAGTTTCGGACGTCAGGCGGCGCGGCTCGCCGGCGGGTGCCAGGCCATCGAGCGCCTGCACGAAGATATTCATGCGCGCCGGCTGGCCATCCACCGACACCGGCTGCATGAAGGCCAGCGACTTGCCGTCGTCAGCCAGCCGGAAATAGCCTTTCTCGGGGTTGCGGAAGAAATCCTGCAAGGGGAACTGCGGCGCCACCTGGACAGGAGGCCTGGAACTCGGGGAGGGATCAGTCGCTGCGTTGGCGGTCATGGAAACAGTCATGAAAAAGGAAAAGAAACATGCCAGGGCACGAAACGGAGGACGCGTTAGCACGATGGAATTGCCCTTCTAGGAAAAACGGTTGCATTGCTGCCAGACGGCAGGTTCAGGACCGGCTGCCGAGCCACTCCTTTGCTGCCCCACATCAGCGTCACCGCCGGCGCGCAACACACCGGCGCAGCAACGCCATGGATTTCGACAGGCACCCAGGACAGGCTCGAAATGAAGCTGAACTCTCACTGGGACAAACGAAAACAATCTCGGTTCCAGTCTAACGCATCGCGTCGGCAATAACATTTCATTCCATTTCGAATCAGAGATAAGACGCATTCTCTCGCCAGCACCGCTTTGGCCCCTTGCAATCGGCCCACACCGGGCATGGCCCGGCAGTTGCCGCACTGCGGAACCGGCTTGCTGGCGCGGATGCAGGCCGGGTTGCCGCTGGCAACAGGCGTGGTTCAGGCGGCGAACACCTCCTATGAAATCGAACGGCGCATCGTCGAAACCCGCTACGGCTGCCAGGCCCGGAGCGAGCCAAGCGAAACTATCCCGATGATGACTGCACTGAAACGCGGCGAGCTCTGGCAGCAATGGGTGCCGGACGCTGTCGCGGCACAAGTCAAACTTGCTCTCTGATTTCGAGCCAGCCGTCCCGCCCTGCCGTCAAGCCAGCCCTGAGCTAACTTGACGGTGCCAAGGTCTTAGTCTCGCACCCATCGCAACGCAACGGCCGTGACGAGCCACGCCAAGACAGTCAGAACAACATCACATCAGAAAGCGCGTTCCAACATCAAGCTGAATTCGTTGCGGTCGTAGGTGTACAACCAGTCCACATTGCTGCGCATGCGAGTGTGGCGCCAGCTCAACCTGGGCGAGAAGCCCCACCACTGCCAGCCCGGCGCACGCACTGACGCGATGTAGGTCTGCGTCCGCTCACGCCGCCGCGCCTCCAACAGCGCGTTATAGCCCTCGTAGCCTCGCGAGCGGAAAATGGCTTGCACGGAAGCATCGAACTTCTTGCTCCAGGACTTGTATAACCCCAGCCGCAAGCCGCGCTGATCGTAGCTGTTGGCAGCCTGGTCATTGCGTTTGCTGCTCCAGTCAACGCCGACGCTCACCGCCATCTGATACGGCAACGCTCGATAAACCGTAACATAGACCGCATCCTGGGTCCCATCATTATTGCGGTCATAGCCATCCCGATAGAACAGCTTCTTGCGCTCACCGAACAGATTCAGCGTGACTTTCTGTGTCGCCGCGTAGGTCAGATCGGCACGCACGCCGGCCGCACGATACATGGTGCGATTGCCATAGCGGTTGATCTCGACCACTGGCAGCACTGAGAACACGCTGCGCGGCGCCTGCTGGCTGTAGCCGGCGTAGAACGCCAGCGTCATCTCGTTAAACCTGGCCTGGTTGCGATAGCTGTCGCCATAGGCTAGGCCGCGCAGCAGAATGCCATGCTGGCCGACCACATCGAAACGCCGGTTCAGGACCGCTTCGTAACTCACCCCCTGGCCGGCTATCGCGGCCGGGATATTGCGCTCGAACACGCAGCGTCCGCTGCCCATTGGGTCATATAACAGGCAGGTCTTGCTGGCCTGGCTCTGATTCAAATTTGTATTTCTCTTGATTCCCAGCGCCAGCGAACCACTCCAGGCACGCCTTGCCGCAATCGCACGCAAGAAACCATGGTCTAGCCTGTCCCTGACCTGAGGTGGCAAGGCCGGGTTGTCCATAATGACCTGCAGCATGCCCTCGGCTTCCCGATTTTTATGGTTTTCGACCAGCACGCTGGCCAGGTCGATGCGCCCTCGCAGAAAATCCGGGCGGATATCCAGCATGCGCCGATACGCCTGCTCGGCCTGCTCCAACTTACCGTCGGCGCGCAACAAGGCAGCTTCGGCAAACCAGGCAATGTGTTCCTGATGCCCAGGCACCGAGCGATAGGTTTCAAGAAAGCGGCGCACATCCTGCCACTGACGGTGATTCACGCCCAGGAACAAGGCCATCTCAAGTTCGTCAGGCTCATGCCGCACGCCCAACGCCTGCCCCTTGATGACCAGGATAGATTGTCCTTCGCTGCCTGCCGGGGCAGGTGCCGCGACGCTCCCCGATTTATCTTGCCTGACAACTTCTGCCTCCTGCCACAAGAAATTGGCTCTGTCCTCGTCGGCAGACCACACTGGGAATACTGCCAACAGACAAACCCATCCCAGCAGCAGCCCGACACGGCTTCCAACTGCTTGCATTATCTTTTTCCACTCAAACCTGACGGTGACGAGATGCCACGGCAACCGCCAGGTCTGCCGTGGCAATGACGCACCCGTACCCTGGCGGCACGAGTGCGTTCGTTATCGCAGGGTCAAGGGCCGACCTTGGTGCCGCCGAATGCGGTATCCAGGTTGCGGTTGCCGCTGAAGGTCAGGGCGCCGGCGACTGCAGCCGCGCCGTCACCGAAGAACTGGCCATTCAGATCGCCCGCAACGCTGCCGTTGGCGAGAGCCGAGCCGCTGAAGGAAGCCGTGGTGTTGTCGATGGAACCACCGAAAGCAATGGTATTCGCCACATTGGTACCGCTGGTCGTGCGAGTCAGGTCGCCGATCAGCGCACCGTTGGTGAAGTCAACGTTCAAGCCACCCTTCAACAGGCTGCCAGCCGTCCCGTCATAGTTATTGATGCCCGTGATCAGGTAGTCCGCCTCGCCCGAAGGCAATGCCGTCGTCGTGTTTTCACCCACATAGAACACCGTGTGCTGGGGATCATTCGGCGCGGCATTCAGCTCGATGTATTCGCCGAAGTAGACTTCCTCGGCCCCCGGCACCTTGGCGAACAGGATGCCCTGGGTGTCGGAAGTCACGCCCATGGCGCTGACACCGTTGTCGTCTGGCAGCGCCCAAGACGTCACGATCCCTTTGATGCTGACCAGGCCGCCGCCCATGATGACCGGGAAACCGACGCCCGCGGACCCCGCTGTGCCGCCATGGGCACCACCCGCAGCCCCCACCAGCACCTGTGACGTATCGCTGGAATAACCCGTGGTCGCAGCCTGGGCCAGCGACGCCGCGCCCACCAGGGTAGCCACGACAGCCAGTTTCAAAGCAACTTTACGCATAATGCTCTCCATAGACAGGAAAATGAAACCGCAACGTGCCGGAAGGCACGCGGCGCTGTCTTGCCCGCTCCAGGTCACCAGAACTACCGCCGGTCACACAACACCGGCAGCACTGAAACCAAGCCATAACTCAGCAAGTACAGCCCAGACGCATGACGTACCACATACTTCACCTCGAAAAGATGGCTACCGGGACAGCCAAAAGGCAGCCCCGGTAGAAAGCGCTTAGAAGAACGGATTGAACGCCGGCACGAAACCGAAGGTCCATTCGGGTTTCTCAACAATGCCGAAGGACCACTTCATGCCCTTCGCTGCCTCGACCAGGACTGCTGACGTCGGCTTGGGAGCCGGCATGTTCCAGATCAGCGAAAAGACCACGCTATCGCCCTTGCGCAGCACCTGCCCATCGCTCAGACCTTCAAACCGGACCTGCTGATCAGCATTTGCTGACGACACCGCAGCCAGTTGCCCGATGGTGTAGTCGCCACCGGCCGCCGTCAGCCGGTACGTGGCAATCACGTTATCGGTGTTTTCCTTGATGGCGAGGCGAGATATCAAACTGGTGCTCTGGCGCTCGAACGGCAACGCACGCTGGCGAGGATAGGTAGCTGAACCACCATCCGCTTCACGCGCCAGCCCGGTGTACATGTCCTCGAGCAGCAGTGTGGGAAAATCGGCCCGAGTCGCGGCGTACAGGTCGATGGTGTACGGACCCACGATTTCCACACCATCGCTAAGCGCCAGCGCAACACGGTAGGTACCAGTCACCGTGGGAGCCAGGCTCAGCGTCGAGCAAGTCCATTGCCGGTAGCGCAGGATGGCGTCGAAGTACTGTGCCAGCGTCACTCCCGTACGCGGATAGTCGTTGTAGCACTGGCGCTGGTTGCGTTCGAACTTGTTGCCTGCCGGTTCGCTCGCCAGAGACCAGAGATACGTCAACGTATCGCCATCCGGATCGAAGGCGTTGGCTTCCAGCCGAAAATCATTCCATGAATCGTAGTTCGTGCTGGCGAAAGTGTCCTGATGACTGATACCGATCAGCAAGGGCTGATCAGCAGTGAACAGCGCTGCACCGCTCATGTTCCCGCCCAAGACGTTGTACTTGCTCAAGCGCGCCTGGGGCGGATTGTTCTGTGCCTTACCCATGACCAGGACTTCACTGGCGGTACTGGTCCAGCCACGTTCGTCAGTCACACGCAGCGACGCAATATAGGGGCCCGCCTTGTCGACATTGAACGAAGGGGTGGCGGAACTGGCGCTGTCCAGCGTGGCAGTGCTGCCATCCGGGCGCTCGCGCAACGTCCACTGATAGGTCAACCTGTTGTTGTCAGGATCGGTGCTGCCCTGACCGTCCAGCCTTACCGTCGCGCCAATGCCGGCCGAGTAAGCCTTGTTCACCGTATTGGCGAGTGCGGTCGGACGGCGGTTGGCGCCATTTTTGATGGAATAGGTCTGCTGCACCGGTGCACTCCACTCGGTGCCATCGTTGACACGCAGTTGGAAGACATAGGTGCCTTCCTGCGCCAGCGCCTGGAACTTGGCCGACGATTTTTCAACGACGAGACCAGTATTAGGATCGAAAGCCGCAGGCGCACTGATGACGGTCCATTCGGTCGTCAGGGCATCGCCGTCTGCATCATAGGAATAGAGGCTGGGCATGGTGACCAGCGTCGCCAGTTCCTTCTCGTACACACCGTCATTGGCAATGCCGCGCTCCGGGAACAGATCCGGCGCGCCGATTATGGCCACAGGAATCGTGTTCGCGGCATTGGCAGGCTTGCCAACCGTGATCGACACCGTGGCACGATTGCTGCGCGCCGTGCCGTTGTAAACATACAGTTCAGCCACATAGGTACCAGCAGCATCCGGCGTGAACCAGGGCTTCGAGGTGTCGGCGCCCTGCAGCACGGCAGTGGATGCACCCGGTGCCTGCGACAGGCGCCAGCGGTACTGCAGCGCAGCACCATCGGCGCTGGCACTGGCGGAACCGTCAAGATCGACCCGCTGACCACGCGTCACTTCCTGTGCAGTCCCTGCGTTGGCCGTCGGCGGCGGATAGGACGTCCGAATCGTCACAGTGACGACTTGCGGCGCACTCTGCTTGCCTTCGTAGGAAACGACCAGGCTGACGCGGTACACCCCGTCCAGCGCAGCCTCGAAACGCGGCTGCGCCAGGCTGGCATCATCCAGTACGGCCACGCTGCCGTCAGGCGCAGATTCGATCGTCCAGGCATAGGTCAGGCGGGAGAAATCTCCGCCATCCGGCGGCAGGCTGGCCGAGCCATCGAGCTGCACCGTGCCCGGCGGCTGACTGATATCGGTCGGCACGACCGCCACCGGGTTAGGGTTCGCGGCAGTGATTGTGCTATGCACCGGGTCACTGCTTGCAACGGCATCCGTGACCACCAGGCTGACGCTGTAGGAACCAGGCAAATCAGTAGCCAACGTCGCCCCGGAAGACTGTGCGTCCACCAGTTTCGCAGCACTGCCATCGGGTTGGGCGATCAGGCTCCACTGATAACTCAGCGAGCCTCCATTGACGCTGCTGCTGGCGGAGCCGTCAAAGCTCACGCTCTCGCCGGCCTGCACCTTGACGGCGCTGGCGTTGACGCGCGCCACAGGCCGTTCGACGACTGGCGCACTACTGCCGCCATCATCGCCACCACCGCCGCCGCAGGCCGCGAGCAGCAGCGACGCGCTCAGGCCCAGCATGAATGTTCGGAATGGGACTTTCATGGTCTATCTATTCCCTTGCAATGTAGAAACATGGATAGGCACCGGACATAGCTTTCCCGACCCCCGCTACGCCGGGGCGGATCCTGCCGGCAACTCGCAAAAGCAAACCGCTCAGAACTGCGCCGTCACACTCAGACGTGCCGTCCGCCCGGGCGCTGGCACACGCCCCAGGCTGAGCGCGTCCAGGTAATAACGATCCGTGATGTTGTCGATGTTGAAATCAACGGTGAAATCCTTGTTGATGCGGTACGAGGCAAAGACATCGAACACCCGATAGGCATGCCAGGGAACCGGCGCCAGCGAACCTTGCTTGGTCTGGTCGTTGTATTCGGGCTGGCGCGTGCGTGCGCCCATGAACGTACCCCGCACACCCAGCGTCAGGCGCCGATCGAACAACCGGGCGCCGAGCGTCGCGCTGGCATGCCACTTGGGCGGAATCATGTTGTTGATGTAGCTGTTGGCAATGCCGTAGTCCGTGCACTCCTCGCGCCGGTAGCTGCCATAGTGGCAAGTCTCGATATGCGTGTAGCGCGTTCCGCCGAAGTCAGCGAAAAAGCCGCCAGCGTCATAGCGCCCCGAGACTTCAAGCCCATGGAAACTTGCGCTGCGGATATTGCGCAACGTGTAGAACTGCTGGCCATAGCCCGCTTCCCAGGTATTGGGTGAAGTGCGGGTCAGGTAATTTTTGGTGTGATTGCGGAAGTAGGCAAAGCGCAGGCGCAACGTATCCTGCTCCAGGAATGCGCCATCGAGCATGTAGTTCACGCCGACTTCCCGGTTCTTTGCATGCTCGGGCTTCAGGTTGATGTCCTGCGAGGGCGATACAGAAAACCCGTAGGTGCCCTCGAACAGGCTGGGCATGCGGTAGGCTTCGGCGTAGCGAGCGTAAAGCTGCCAGCCTTCTGTCGGCTCCCAGGTCAGTGCGACGATAGGAGCCACGCCACCACGGGTATTGCTTGCCCTGGTGGTATCGCACTGGCCATCGCCATCGTCATCGCGACAATAGGAATTCACCACGCCACTGGGCAACGTCTCGTTCACCCAGGTATAGACCGGCGTATCATCCTTGGAACGGAACCAGGTATAGCGCAGTCCGGCATCAACCGTCAGTGGCCGCCAAGGTTTCCATTGCACCGCCGTAAACGCGCTAAGCTCCCAGCGCTTGCCGGCATGGGAATCGAAGAACGAACCACGGCGCTCCAGCGGCGTAGGCGGTCCCAGCTTTTCATGCTGAGCGGCAAAGCCATAGCGCAACCAGCTTGCTTCGTCCTGGCCGAAATGTGAGGTATTGCTGACATCCAGGCCGAAGCGCTGATACCGTTCAGGCGCACCAAGATTGTCGAAAAAACCCGCATTCAGTTCATCCTCCGCATAGCTTTCGCTGAGGCTGTCGGTATCGGTGTACCAAACATTGGCGCGCAGATCGAGCGCGCTGCTGTCGGCAGGATTCCAGCGGTAACGCGCGCTATAGGTGCTTGCCGTAACTTCGCTACCCTGCGTCTGCCGGACTTCACCGATGCCGCGCAGTTGTGAAGGCATCAGTTCGCCGTAGGTGCTGTGATAACGCAGGTAGCTCAGCTCCAGATCCTGATCCGTGGTCAGGAAGAACTTGCCCTTGAGCAGCAAAGAACCGCTCTCATAATTGGTGTTGGCTATCCGTTCACCTGCGCGAAAACGAGTGGCACCTTCCAGTTTCGGCCGGACCTCGGTATAAAAACCGCGCTCATAGGTTTCCGAAAGATCCAGCCAGGGCACCGGACCGTGCGTCCCGGCGTAATAGTTCCCCTGGCGGCGCTTGGCATAAGCCACGACGAAATCTGCCCATTCCAGACGCTGCGCCAGCGCAATGCTGCCGGCCCAGCTTTTCGGCTGTAGCAGCGCAGGCCGATCCATCGTTTCATCCGACGACAGATTGTCCAGGCTGAGGTTGCCTTCGCACAGGAATTCCAGCCCTTCCATGCAGTTGGTGCGATAGACATCATTGTTAACGCCAACGTTGTAGCCGCCGGGCGTGCCTGCTGCCGACGGCGAGCCGCTGTTGTTACCGATGGCAGTCCCGCGTACACGCACACCGAAGGTTTCGCCTTCCTTAACGATGTCGCTGGCGCCGATCGTACGCATGCTTACCAGGCCACCGGTGGCGCCGGTGCCGTGCGCATTCATCGTCGGGCCTTTTTCAATCTCGATGCCACCGATGAGATCGGGATCGACGAAACTGCGTGACGCCGCGCCGCTATAACCCCGATAGACCGTAGTCTCCTGGCGGGCGCCGTCCACCAATACCGGTACCCGGCCCTGGCCCTGCATACCACGGATATTGATGTCCAGGCCACCGCTATTGCGGTTCTCGCCGACGAGCACTCCGGGAATGCCCTGAAAAATGTCGCCTACCGACGTCCCACGAAAACGCTCGATGTCGTCGCGTGACAAGTAGTGGGTGGAAGCTGCCGTACGGTATGCGTCGTCACGCGGGTCATGCTCGCCGCGCACGACGACGGGCGTCAAGGCCGACACCCTGGGTGCCTGGGAACGGCGCAGAGAATAACCATTGGTGCGCACCACCAGTTCGTAGCCGCTACCAGAGAGAATCCGCTCGAAACCCTGGCGTACGCCGAACCGGCCCCGCAGGCCTGCACTGGCTTGATCCTCTAGCACTGAGGGATCGAAGGACAGCGCCACGCCGGAGCGAGCGGCGAACTCGGCCAGCACGGCGCTCAGCGCCCCGGCCGGAATATCGTAGAACTGATGTTCTTTGACCACAGCATAGGCATTGTCGGCACTACCCGAGACCACCTTTTGCCCAGCACTTGACGACGCCTCCTGTGCCTGGGCAATCGGCATGCCTCCCAGTCCGCAAGTAAGCAGCACCGTGATGATCGCAACATCCAGGCCGGCAGTTGCCGGCCCTGGCTGACCTGCCGCAAGGCTAGGCGTATCCGCGCATCGACGTGCACCAAACATGTCGTCGAAAAACATAGCATCCTTTCGTGGAGAGTCTTGCCGGCACAGATCGCCTGCTGGCGAACGTGCTGTTTCATAGGCTCTACCGGACGAGAGGCCGGAAGGTATCACCTGCGATCAAAAATATCCCCACACTGCACCTGCGGCTTGCTGTCCCCAAAAGGGATTTTTTTTTCTTGGAGCTGCCCAGCGACAAAATTTTTGCGCATCTGTATCACCAGGCCAGCCCAAGACAACCATCAGGATGCCTCGTCCGCCCGCATGACCGTCACCCAGTAGCGCGTCCGACGCCGCACTTGGATAGGCAGGGTTTCAGCCAACAGGACCAAGCTGCCATCAGTATCCGCCAGAGGAAACGCCCCCGACACACGCAGGTCACGCGCAGCGGGCGACACATTGAGCACACCATGGCGATAGCGCCCCAATTCCTGCAGCAACTCACCCAGCGGCATGTCACGAGCCATCAACATGCCCTCGCGCCACATGAGGCTGGTATCACGGGCCTCGAATGACTGAGGTGTGCCTTCATCGGCAAACCACAATCCTTGCCCGGGTTCCAGTAATGCAAGTGCACGCTCATCGCCCTTGCGCCGCACCAACACCCGTCCATCGAATACTGCCACCGATGTGGCATCGCCGTATTGGCGAACGCTGTAGCGCGTACCGAGCGCCTGCGCAGTACCCTGAGCGGTCTCCACAAAAAAAGGCCGAGGTTGCGGCTCGTTGTCGGGCTGGGTGCTAATCAGTATTTCACCAGCCAGCAGGCGTACACGGCGTGCGGTTGCGCTGAAATCCAGCGCAACCGCCGTGGCGGTATTGAGCACGACCAGGGTGCCATCGGGCAGATAGACCTCGCGCATCTGGCCGACCGCGCTGCGGTAATGTGCCGACCAGTCCAGGTGGGCAGGCATC
This sequence comes from Kerstersia similis, assembly GCF_965139615.1. NCBI lineage: Bacteria > Pseudomonadati > Pseudomonadota > Betaproteobacteria > Burkholderiales > Alcaligenaceae > Kerstersia > Kerstersia similis. Next base: position 57,848 of record NZ_CBCSIQ010000010.1, on the reverse strand, counting down.
TGCCGTAGCAGCAGCCAGATCGCAGGCGCGGCCAGGGCAAAAACTCCCAGTCCGCGCAACGCGCGGCGCCGACCTTCCCAGTTGCGCCCGGCATTGCCTGCCAGCTCCGGCAGCAGACAGCGTCCCAGCCCCTCGGGCACCTGACAAAAGGTACCCAGCACGGACTGGGCCCGACGCCAGGCTTCGACATGCTGCCCACTGCGCTGACACCATTCATCGAAGCGGCGTTGTTCGCCTTCATCCAACGAACCTTCCTGCATGCGTACCAGCCAGTCTGCCGCTTCGCCCAGCACCCTGGCGTCGATACCTTCGGCCGAGGTCGCAGCCGAAGAGCCCCGCATTACACTCATGCCAGTTCCAGACAAGAAATCCAGGCGCGCCGCATATGACGTTTTACCGTAATCTCGGCCATGCCCAGGCGTTCGCCGATCTCGGCATATTTGAGCTCGTCGATACGCGCCATCAGAAACACCAAACGCGTTTTCTCGGGCATGCCGCGCAGCATGCTGTCGATGCGCAACAGCGCTTCGCGTACAAGCGTGATCTCTTCGGGCGAAGGCATCAGCGGTTCCGGCTGTGCGGCCAACGCTTCCAGATAGGCTTTCTCGATCGCCCGATGACGCCAATGATCGACCAGCAAGGCTTTGGCGATGTGAGTCAGTAGCGCGCGCGGCTCGCTCCCGGCATCCAGCGCCCGGCTCCGCGTCATCAGCCGCAGGAAGGTGTCCTGGGCAAAATCCGCAGCGTCGCCGGGATAGTCAACTCGCCGCCGCAACCAGCCGACCAGCCACCCATAGTGGCTGGCATAGAGTGCCTGCAGGGCGTCGTCGCCCGCCGTGGAGCCTGAGGTCATGTCGTGCCCGTCTAGTATCGAGTATCCAGACACACATGATAATACTTTTTATTTACCAAACATAGAAATCTCCAACGGCACACAGGGAAAGAAAACAACCGTCCTGTCTTTGCCAATCCCATACAACAAACCGCCAGGTCACTATCGTGGCCTGGCGGTTTTTCATCTCCTGCGGAGACTGCCGACCAGATGCGCCGGCAGCTCCTTTGTCACGCGATCACTCCAGGAACGGAACATCCAGACGCTGCGAACGCGTGAAGCGGCCAGTCCTATCCGATCCGGTGCTGCCTTGTGTCACCAGTTCAGGCACGTGGAAGATCCAGGTGTAGTGGTACATATCCCCGCTACTGGTGTTCTGGCGCGCACGGCGTGGCGGCGATGCCGGCAGGCGCAAACCGAAGATCACCGACTCCCCGGCCCGGATCACGGTTGGCAGGTTGACGAACTCAGGCAGGTAACTGGCCGAATTGGGGAAGTCGCCGAGATAGGCCGGCTGACCATCGGCCTCGGGATAGAACAGTTTGACCGAGCGCTCGACTTCCTTGATCGTGTAATCCCGGCCAACCGCTGTCAGGCGGTAATACTCCATCACGCCACCCTGGCCGTACTCCTGGTAGGAAGGCTTGCATGAGAAGGCGCATTCCCACAAGGTGAAATTGCCTTGATCCAGGCGATACAGCACATTGAAACCTTCGCGGCCGGTTTCGCCCAACACCGGCGCCCAGTCATTGGCCGGCGAAGCATGCTCCAGCTTCAGCATGGTGAAGTCCGCCGGCTGAGGCTCGACCCGGACGGTCAGCGTTTGCGGTTCGGTCAGCTCGAAGCTGTCCGATACCTGCAGGGTGAACTTGTAATCACCAGGAATCTTCAGATCGCAAAGCTCCACGCCGATACTGCCGGTCGTACGCACCTGACCGGTGTAGGAACGCTGGAAATCACTGCCTGCCGGCTGCTCCAGGGTGATGTCATAGAACAGCGTATCGCCGTCAGGATCATGTGCCCGCGCCGAAACCGTGAAATTGTCGAAGCTGCCGCGACGCGATGCATCCATGGCCTGGCATGATCCCGTGACATCCTTGCCCAGCGTATAGACATACATGCCGGTTTCATTATCCAGGCCTGGCGAGGTGCCGGTCTGGACGTTGTAGTTCACACCCAGGAAACGCACGACCGGCTTGTTGTTGCTCTGTTTGGCCATGATGGTGCCGGTGACAGGGATGGTGCTCCAGTCGGATTCCTTGCTGGACGTCCCGTCGTTGTCCGTGACGATCAGTTCGGCCGTGAATGCGCCCGCCCTGTCCGGCACGAAGCTCGTGCGCGCGGCGGTCGGCGCGCTGAATTCCGCGGTACTGTCCTTGGGCCGCGAGACCCAGCGCCACTGGTACTTCAAGCCCAGCGTCCCGTCGTTGGGATCAGAGCTGCCCGAACCGTCGAACCAGGCTTCACTGCCCACCATGACGGCGGGGAAATCGGTCTTGACCGAGGCCGTCGGACGCTTGTTGGCCCCCGTGCGCACATGAATGGTCTGGGTCACACGCTGACTGTCCGCCTTGCCATCATTGACGGTCAGGTAAATCGTGTAATACCCCTCCACCGGCGTGCCGGTGGCCTTGCCATCGACCGTCGGAATGAAGGGCACATTGACGCTATTGGCCCGGCTGCTGAGGTCGGTCTTGTTGAAACCTACGGGCGTATCGCCCCATTCCCACTTGTAGCTCAGCTTGTCATCGTCCAGGTCATAGGAATCGCTATAGAAATACGCATAGCCCCAGACGCTCATTTCCGCTTCGTTCAGCGGATAGTAGTCACGCAGATGCGCCACCGGCGGCGTATTTTCCGCCCCTTCCGGCTTGGCGAGCGTCACCGTCGCGGTTCTCGCCTGGCTACGCGCCACACCATCAAACACGTGCAGCTGCACGGAATAGATCCCCGCGCGGTCCGCATAGAAGGTCGGCGTGGCCGAATCTGCATTTTCCAGGCGCGCATTGGAATACGGCATGTATTTGCCGTTGTTCATATCCGGATATGGCACCAGGGTCCAGGTGTAGCTCAGTGCGTCGCCATCTGCGTCCGAGCTCTGCGAACCATCCAGCTGCACGCCCTGGCCCCGCACTCCGGCATACTTGCCGTTCACACCACCCACATGGGATACGGGCTGAGTATTGGCCTTGGTGACGTTGACGGAGATGACGAACTCGCTGCTGGAGCGGGCGCCATACAGCACGACCAGCTTGGCCAGGTACAGCCCATCGGTGGCCGGAATGAAGCCGGGCCGCGCGGACTTGCTGTCGAACAGCTGGACTGCCGCGCCCTTGGGGTCGGTGACATTCCACTGATAAACCAGGCCGGATGGGTCGCCACCCGCCGGCGGCTGGCTGTAGCTGGCATCGAGCTGCACCCAGCCGTCCACCAGTTCGTTCATCAAGGTCGTCGGGCCATCCGCGATCGGATCCTTGCTGCCCGCCATGACGACCACCCGGGCGTGGTCGCTGCTGGCGCTGCCATTGCTGACCACCAGGTCTGCTTCATAGCGGCCGACCTTATCGGCCACGAAGCTCGGACGCGCGCTGCTTGCGCCCTGCAGGGCCGCCGTGCTTTCGGCCGGCTTGTCCACCAGCGTCCACTGGTAGCCCAGCGTGCCGGAAGGCGTGGTGCTCAGGCTGCCATCCAGCGTCACCGTGCTGCCTGCCGCCACGCTTTGCGTGACCCCGGCATTGGCCACCGGACGGCCCTGGCCCGAGTTGCCATTGCCGTCAGTCTCCAGGCCGCCGGCATGGTCGCCGCCGCAGGCGGCCACCAGCAACGCAGACCCCAGGCCTGCGAACAGATTTCTCAATGAAATTTTCATGACATGTAGTTCCTTTTCCGCCCGACCCGAGGCGTCAGAATTGCAGGGTTCCGCTCAATCTGGCAGTGCGCCCAGGGGCAGGCACCAGGCCCAGGCTCAGCGCATCCAGGTAATAGCGATCCGTAAAGTTGTCGATGTTGAAGTCCAGACTGAAATGGTCGTTGACGCGCCAGCTTGCGAAGAAATCGAACACCTTGTATTCGTGCCACATCACCGGGCGCAGGAATCCGTTCTTGGTGTCGTCATGGAAGGTGCCCATGTTGCGCTGGCCCATGAAGGTGCCGCGCACCCCCATCGTCAGGCGCCGGTCGAACAGACGCGTGCCTACCTTGGCCGATGCATGCCAGCGTGGCGGAATCATGTTGTTGAAGTAGCTGTTCGCCACCCCGTAATTGGTGCAGTCGTAACGGCGCAGGCTGCCGTGGTGGCAAACCTCGATCTTCTGGTACTTGGTGCCGCCCAGCTCCATGAAGTAAGGGCCAGCGTCGTACTCCAGCAGCAATTCCGTACCGTGCACACTGACGCTGTCGATATTGCGCAGGCGGAAGAAGTCGTTGCTGTTGCCGGAAGGCTGCTCCCACAGGTTGACCGAAGTCCGCGTCAGGTAGTCCTTGGTGTGGTTGCGGAAGTACGCCAGCTTCACCCGGAACTTGTCCTGATCGGTCAGCAGACCGTCATGCAGGATGTTCAACCCGATTTCCCGATTCTTGGCATGTTCGGGCTGCAACTCGATATCCAGCGTCGGCGACACCGACAGGCCCTGGGTGCTTTCGAAGAGGCTGGGCATACGGAAGGCCTCGGCATAGCGGGCGTACAGTTGCAAACCGCCCAGCGGCTCCCAGGTCAGGCTGGCCAGCGGTGCGGTGCCATGCTTGCGCGAACGGTTGTAAACCGGGTCGCATTGGCCATCGCCGTTCGTGTCCACGCATAAGGGGCTATCCTGCTTGAGTGACTGCGGCTTGTGGTCTTCTGCCTTGTAGCGGGTATGGCGCAACCCGGCATCCAGCGTCACCTGCGGCAGCACCTGCCATTTCAAGGCAAGAAAGGCGCTGTATTCGTGCCGCTCCCCGTCCCGCACATCCTCCGGGCGGGTATTGGTCCAGCCGCCGGACGAATTCCCTATCGGTTTGACATCCTCGCGCTGTAAAGAAAAGCCATAGCGCAGCTCCGGCTCGCCCCAGGCGGAAAAACGCGAGGTATTGGTGAGATCCAGGCCGGTGCGTTTGTACAGCTCGGCAACGTCGCTGCTGCCTTCGGTATAGCTCTGGTCGCCGATTTCAAAGTAATAAAAGGTATTGGCGCTGTTGGTACGGGTATGCCAGAGATTGGCGCGCAGGTCGATGAACGCATTGTCGGCCGGCTGCCAGCGATAGCGCGTGGTATAGGTATTGGCCGTCACATGGCTGTTATCGGTCTGGCGCACGCTGCCGAACCAGAGCAATTGCGACGGCATCAATTCACCGTAATCGCTTTGGTAGCGCATCCAGCTCATTTCCAGTTCCTGATCCGCCGGCAGGAAGACCTTGGCCTTCACCAGCGAGGATCGGCTGTCGTAGTTGCTGTTGACGATGCGCTCGCCTGCCCGGAAACGGGTTGCCCCTTCGCGCGTGGGCCGGACTTCGGTATAGAAGGGCTTCTTGACCGTGTCCGATAGATCCATATAAGGCGTGGGGCCGTGAGTGCCGGCGTAGTAATTGCCCTGGGTACGCTTGGCAACCGCCGCAACCAGATCCACCTTGTCGAAACGCTGGGCAAGGGCCAGGCTGCCTGCCCAGCTTTTCGGCATGTACCAGGAGGGCCGGTTCATGCCGACATCCGGCGCAAAACTGTCCGGCAGCTCATACGTGCGGGGCTGGCTGGAATGCTGCTGGCTGCAGATGTCGGGCCGGGCGCAATCCGTGCGATAGACGCCGTCATCGCCAAAGTTCCCCAGGTGATAGCCGGCAGGCGTGCCCGGCGGCGGCGCCGACCCGCTGTTGTTGCCGATGGCCTGACCCCGCACGCGGATGCCAAAACTGTTGTCGTCCATGAGGATATCGTCGGCATTGATGGTCCGCATGCTCACCAGGCCGCCAATCGCGCCTGTGCCGCCGGCATCCATCGTCGGGCCCTTGTCTATCTGAATACCGCCAATAAGATCGGGGTCGATATAGGTACGCGACGATACCCCGGCGTAGCCCCGGTACACCGTGGTTTCCTGGCGGGAACCGTCCAGCAGCACCGGCACGCGGCCCTGCCCCTGCATCCCGCGGACATTGATGTCCAGGCCACCGGAGTTGCGGTTTTCACCGACCAGCACACCAGGAATGCCCTGGAAAATATCGCCCACGGATGTGCCACGGAACAGCTCGATGTCTTCGCGCGTCAGGTAATTGACTGAACCAGCCGTGCGATAGACCTCGTCTTTGAGCGAGGGCGCCACCGCCGTGACCTCCACCGTGTCGAGCACGACCGGCCGGCCGGCAGAGGTCGGCACCGGCTCCAGCAGCCAGCCCCCCCGTTCCAGCCGCCGGGCCTGCAGGCCGGTGCCCCGCAACAGTTGCGTCAGCCCTCGCTCAAGGCTATAGCTGCCGGACAGGCCGGCGGTATTTTTCCCGGCCGCCAGGCGGGCATCATAGGAAATCAGGCCGCCGGAAATGCGGCCGAAAGTCGCCAGCGCCTGATCCAGCGGCCCGGCGCTGATCTGGAAATCATGGAAATTGCCGGATGTGCCCGCCTGCTCCGCCGCTGTGCTCTGTGCACCGGCCCCTGGGCTGTGCCCCAGCGCGGCAGCGCAGCATAAAGCCGTGGCAAGCGCCACGCCCGGGCGTATTGCCGGCAATGGCATGTTTCTGAAACTCCGTTTTTTCATGCTGCAACGGGATTGGCCCGCCCGTGGAAAGTGTCGTATTACCTAACCTGACACGCGACACGAAAAAACAGCTCAATTTTTTTCGCTGCCGGCAAAACAGCTCCGAGAGCCGGCAGCACGCCCACCGGAACCTGAGCCGCCAGCTGTGCGCATTGCTTGTCCCTAGCGGCAAACAAAGGCATCAGGCCAAGCCAGCGCCGGGGGTCAGCGAGCTTCCACAGTGACCCAGTAATCGCTACGTTTTTTCACGACGACAGGTAGCGCACGAACCAGCGCCGCCAAGGCGCGCTCGGTGTCTGCCACCGGATAGGAGCCGGAAATCCGCCAATCGGCAATGTCCGGCGCGCAGCGCAAAATACCGTGTCGATAGCGCCCCAGTTCCGCCAGAAACCGTGACAGAGGCATATCCACGGCTATCAGCATGCCTTCCGTCCAGGCACTGGCGTGGGGCGGCAAGGCTTCCAGGCCGCTTGCGGCAGTCCTGGAAAAACGGGTCTGCTGCCCGGCCTGCACCAGATAGCTCGCCTGCGGGTCATCCATCGGCCAGACTTCCACGCTGCCGGCCAGCACACCGACCTGACAGGCCATTGATTCATCCCGCAGCAGAAAACTCGCGGCAGGCGTGCTCACGTCGCCGTAGGCCGTCCGCACCCGGAAAGGATGAACCAGGCCCAGCGCCGTGGTCACCATGATTTCACCCCGGCGCAGCACCAGAATATCGCCCAGCGCATCCGTCACCAGATCGACCGCGGAATCCGTATTGAGCAACAAGCGTGAACCATCGGGCAGCGTCGCGGCCTGCAACTCGCCGATACCGCTGATATAGGTACCACCGAAACGCCAATTGAAAATCTCGCGTCCGCCCAAGGCCACCATCCCCAAGCCTGCCATCCCCCCCAGCAACTTGAGGTTGCGCCGCCTGACGCGGCCGGAGGCGTCCAGGGCGTGCAAGGCGACCGGCGCGGAATCCAGCACACCCAGCCGGAGATTGACCTGTTCGATGCGCTGCCAGGCAGATTCATGCGTCGGGCTGGCGGCGCGCCAGCGTTGCCATGCCAGCCGCTGGCGGGCAGGAAAATCGCCGGACTGCATGCGCAACAGCCAGTTCAATGCCTCGCGCGCCGCGCCCGGCGTGACCTGCCCGACGGTTTCGCTTTCGTTCAGTCCCTGTTTTTCCGCCATGCCCGCTCCCTTGCCTCGTACCGAATGTCAGTCAAGCAGGTCCGCAAAATAGCAGCGCTGCGCGGCAACCAGAATGCGGCGCTTGACCGTCGCAATCGAAATATCCAGGGCTTGCGCAATTTCGGCGTGCGTCATGCCATCGACCTGGGCCATCAGGAAAGCCTGGCGCGCCTGGCGCGGCACGCCTGCCAGCAGCCGATCCACCTCCTGCAAGGCTTCGAGCGCAATGGCCCGGGTTTCGGCTGAGGGCGCCATGGCTTCCGGCAGGCTGGCCAAGGCTTCCAGATACGCCCGCTCCAGCGCCTGACGGCGAAAATGATTGGCCAGCAGGTTCTGCGCGATGGTCGTAAGGTAGGCGCGCGGCTCCTTGATCCTGTCCAGTTCGCGCGAGGTCAGCACCTGTACGAAGGTGTTCTGCACCAGGTCCGCCGCCTCTTCGTTATTGCCCAGCTTATTGCGCAGGCGCACCAGCAACCAGCGGTGATGCGCCACATACATGGTTTCGGCGATAGCCGCCGCGTCCGCCGGTTGACTCATGAAGCACGCTCCAAGCGCATAAACTGAAAATCAGGATTGAGAATTATACTCATCCATATTTTCCAATGCAGCCGGAATCCACTCGTTCCTAGGGTTGACACTGCATTCTGTTGCATCAACGCAATCATGGGCGAGAACCGCGAAACGTCATCGCCCCCTCCGCATGCCGTCCGCAGGTGCCTGACGGGCCTCGGATCATTCCCCCTTGAAAAATGCGAAGCCGTCCTTATAATTAGCACTCAAGGCCGTCGAGTGCTAACAGCTTTCCGGCCCGTGCATGACCACATTGGTTTTGTTGTTACCTCATTCAAACCTTAGCTAGATATACAGGAGTTCTTCATGGCCCTGCGTCCCCTGCATGATCGCGTGATCATCAAGCGTCTGGACAACGAACGCAAGACTGCCTCCGGCATCGTGATCCCCGAGAGCGCCGCCGAGAAGCCCGACCAAGGCGAAGTCCTGGCCGTCGGCCCCGGCAAGAAAACCGAAGACGGCAAGGTGCTGCCCGTTGACCTGAAGGTCGGCGACAAGGTTCTGTTCGGCAAGTATGCCGGCCAGGCCGTCAAGGTCGATGGCGAAGAGCTGCTGGTCATCCGCGAGGACGAAGTCCTCGCCGTGATCCAGTAAGCCGGCCCCGCGCCTGATCCATCCCATACCGATCTCTAGTAAGGAATATCACAATGGCTGCCAAGCAAGTTCTGTTCGGTGACGACGCCCGTGTGCGCATCGTCCGCGGCGTCAACATCCTCGCCAACGCTGTCAAGACCACTCTGGGCCCGAAAGGCCGCAACGTCGTGCTGGAGCGCTCCTTCGGCGCCCCGCTGGTGACCAAGGACGGCGTTTCCGTCGCCAAGGAAATCGAACTGAAGGACAAGTTCGAAAACATCGGCGCACAGCTCGTCAAAGACGTCGCTTCGCGTACCAACGACAACGCCGGTGACGGCACCACCACCGCCACCGTGCTGGCCCAGGCCGTCGTTCAAGAAGGCCTGAAGTACGTTGCCGCCGGCTTCAACCCGATCGACCTGAAGCGCGGTATCGACAAGGCTGTCGCCGCCATCGTCGAGCAACTGAAGAGCCAGAGCAAGGCCATCACCACCAGCAAGGAAATCGCACAGGTTGGCTCCATCTCGGCCAACAGCGATTCCTCCGTTGGCCAGATCATCGCTGACGCGATGGACAAGGTTGGCAAGGAAGGCGTCATCACCGTCGAAGACGGCAAGTCGCTGGAAAACGAGCTGGACGTCGTCGAAGGCATGCAATTCGACCGCGGCTACCTGTCGCCCTACTTCATCAACAACCAGGAAAAGCAAGTTGCCGCCCTGGATGATCCTTTCGTTCTGATCTACGACAAGAAGATCAGCAACATCCGTGACCTGCTGCCGGTGCTGGAGCAAGTTGCCAAGTCCAGCCGTCCGCTGCTGATCATCGCCGAAGACGTCGAGGGCGAAGCCCTGGCGACCCTGGTGGTCAACAACATCCGTGGCATCCTGAAGACCACCGCCGTCAAGGCGCCTGGCTTCGGCGACCGCCGCAAGGCCATGCTGGAAGACATCGCCATCCTGACGGGCGGCACGGTGATCTCCGAAGAAACCGGCATGTCGCTGGAAAAAGCCACGCTGGAAGAGCTGGGCCAGGCCAAGCGCATCGAAGTGGGCAAGGAAAACACCACCATCATCGACGGTGCCGGTGCTGCTGCCAACATCGAAGCCCGCGTCAAGCAAATCCGCTTGCAAGTCGAGGAAGCTTCCTCCGACTACGACCGCGAGAAGCTGCAAGAGCGCGTCGCCAAGCTGGCTGGTGGTGTGGCCGTGATCCGCGTCGGTGCTGCCACCGAAGTGGAAATGAAGGAAAAGAAGGCCCGCGTTGAAGACGCCCTGCACGCTACCCGCGCTGCTGTGGAAGAAGGCGTGGTGGCTGGCGGCGGCGTGGCGCTGCTGCGTGCCAAGCAAGCGGTTGCCGACCTGAAGGGCGATACGCCTGACCAGAACGCCGGTATCCAGCTGATCCTGCGCGCTATCGAAGCGCCGCTGCGCACCATCGTCGAAAACGCTGGCGAAGAATCCAGCGTGGTCGTCAACACCGTGCTGAACAGCAAGGGCAACTACGGCTACAACGCGGCCACCGGCGAGTACGCCGACCTGGTCGAGCAAGGCGTGCTGGATCCCACCAAGGTGACCCGCAATGCCCTGCAAAACGCTGCTTCCATCGCCAGCCTGCTGCTGACCGCTGAAGCCGCTGTGGTCGAAATCGTCGAAGACAAGCCGGCCGCGCCGGCCATGCCCGACATGGGTGGCATGGGCGGCATGGGCTTCTAAGCCCTTGTCTGCCGCAGTCCGGGGGGAGCCTCACCTCCCCCGGCTGCAGCCACAAGCAACACCCCGCCAGGGTCTTCCTGGCGGGGTGTTTTCTTATGCGCGGCCCGAACATCTGCCCCCCCAGCCATGGCGCTGATGGGTCTCACGCCTGCCTGCCCCCCAGGCAAACCCTGGCATTGGATTCCGCAAAGCTACGGAAGCGCGATCCGGGCCGGCCCGCCTACCATGAGCCTGTCATCACTGATAGGGACAAGGAGACGGGCATGGCCATCGGATATGTTTGGAATACGCTTTACGGCTGGGTAGATACCGGCACCGGCAGCCTGGCCGCTGCCAACCTGACGGCGCGCATGCAGCCCATCAGCCATCACCTGGCGCATCCTGACACCAAGCGCAGGTTTCACGAACTGGTCTGCGCCTCCGGTCAGATCGAGCATCTGACGCCAATCGCTGCCATCGCCGCCACGGATGCGGATATTCTGCGCGCCCATTCCGCCGCGCACCTGGAAAACATGAAACGCGTCAGCAATCTGCCCACGGGCGGGGATACTGGCGACGGCATCACCATGATGGGCAACGGTGGCCTGGAAATCGCCCGGCTGTCTGCCGGTGGAGCCGTTGAGCTGACGCGCCGGGTTGCAACAGGCGAACTGAGTGCCGGTTATGCACTGGTCAATCCGCCCGGGCACCATGCGCCGCACAACGCCGCCATGGGTTTTTGCATCTTCAACAATACCTCGGTAGCGGCTGGCTATGCCCGCGAAGTCCTGGGCATGGAGCGAGTCGCCATCCTCGACTGGGATGTGCATCATGGCAACGGCACCCAGGATATCTGGTGGAACGATCCCTCCGTCTTGACCATTTCGCTGCACCAGCATCTGTGCTTTCCGCCCGACTCCGGCTACAGCACCGAACGCGGCGCAGGCAACGGACATGGCTATAACATCAACGTACCCCTGCCTCCCGGCAGCGGCAATGCCGCCTATCTCCATGCCATGGATCAGGTCGTCCTGCCTGCCCTGCGCGCCTACCGGCCGCAACTCATCATTGTCGGTTCCGGTTTCGATGCCAGCATGCTGGATCCGCTGGCGCGCATGATGGTGACCGCCGATGGCTTCCGTCAAATGGCACGCCGGACCATCGACTGCGCAGCGGATATCTGCGATGGACGCATCGTATTCGTCCAGGAAGGCGGCTATAGCCCCCACTACCTGCCTTTCTGCGGGCTGGCCGTCATCGAGGAGCTGACCGGCGTACGCAGCCTGCCCGATCCTTACCACGAGTTCCTGGCGGGCATGGGTGGCAATACGCTGCTGGATGCCGAACGTGCCGCCATCGAGGAGATCGTACCGCTGCTGGCGGATATCCGCTGAATATCACGGGCCGCTCCCTGCCTGGCCGCATACAGGCAAGGAGCGGGAACTGGCAGGCCACAGGCCGCACGAAGCGCCGGCGCAGGGCTCAGGCAGCCCCCATCGGCCCGAGGGCGGCCAGTATCCTGCCTTCGGCATCCGGCACGAACCAGCCATTCACGGCCGCCTGCACGGCAAGCTGCACTCTGCGCTCCAGACCCAGCTTGAGCAGCAGGCCTGCCACGTGGCTGTGCACGGTTCGCTCCCCCACCCCCATGCAGGCAGCGATTTCCCGATCCGGCAAACCTGCCATCAACCAGCCCAACGCCGCCAGCTCCCGAATACTGATGCCGCCTGGAAGCGGGGCAGGATGCAGGCTGACCATCACGCCGCCTTGCGGCAAAGGGCGTCCAGACAGACGCATGCTGTGCCGCCCCAGCAGCCAGTAGCACTGCAAGGGACGGGCCCGTGCGGCTACATGCCGCAGCGCTAGCGCCATGGCCTCGGCATCCACGCCTGCCGGTGCCGGCCCTTGCAGCACCAACCCGTTTCCCTCAGGCACGAAACGCAGCAGCAACACAGCCGCTTGCCCTGCTGTTTGCGGTACATGCTCGCGCACCATGCTTTCCAGCAACGCCTGCATGCCACGCGCCAGCAAACGAGCCTGGCGGTTGAAAGCATCAGCCCGGCGCGACGAAAAGTGCGCCAGTCCGCAATATCCGCCCTGCACCCCCAGTTCCAGCGTCATGCCGTCCTCAAAACCATGCGCATGCAAGGCGCCGGTATAAAGCTGCGTCGAACGAAAGGGAGGGAACATGCCTTCCGAAGACTCTGAAATCGAAGGCGGCAATAATTCAACCGGTGAGAAACGGCGGGTAAATCCCGGCGGGTACAGGCGCGGGAAATCGACCGCCAGCGCAGTCGCACAGACGGTGTTGTAGCCCTGACGCCAGACTTCCACATGCCGTTCACTGCCCGGCACATGCGCGAGCAATTGCACGGCGTCGAACTCGAACAGGCCGCGCAGCGCTGCCATACGCTCCTGCAGGTTCTCGCCGCTCATTCCCCCTCCGTCATGCTGACGCCTATTGGATGCTCACACGCCATGGCGACGCCGTTCCGCCATCGTAGGGCCCGTTTCCGCTTGCGGGGATCGGTATTTTCCCGGTGCGGCGTTCCAGCAAGGGCCGCGCCAGGGCCTGCGGCCTTGCACTGCGTAGCGACACGCATTCGCCTGCTTAACGTAAAATCACGCCCGCATGGTGGTGCGGCACAACAGACGGCCGCGCCATTCACGACAGGCAGGCCGATGCGCTCCGCGCCGCAGGGCCGCCTGTTCTCCGCCACTTGAAGAGGCCGCCACACCGTGACGCAAACGCCCCCCTCCCCCCAGCAGCATTCGCCGTTCAAAAGCCGTGGCGGCCTGCGCCGCATTTTCAATGCACTGCGATACTCGCTGCAGGGCTTCGGCGCCGCCATCAAGTATGAAGCCGCCTTCCGGCAGGAACTGGCGCTGGCGGTGCTGCTGATTCCGGCGGCCTTTTTCCTGGGCCGCAACACCATTGAAGTCTTTCTGCTGATCGGCGTCGTGCTGCTGGTGCTGGTGGTGGAACTGCTGAATTCCGCCATCGAAGCCTTGGCCGATGCGCTCAGCGTGGAACGGCACCCCTTGCTGGGACGCGCCAAGGATCTGGGCAGCGCTGCAGTCATGCTGATGCTGATCTTCACGGCGATTGTCTGGCTCTCCATCCTGGCCGCACGATTCTGGCAGTAAGCCGGGCGCGATGCCTTAGAATGAACTTTTCTCCTCTACGCCAAGCACCATGACAGCCCATCGCCAAAGTGCCAGCCCCCCGACGCCTCGCGTTGTCATTGTCGGCGGCGGTGCTGGCGGACTGGAACTGGCTGCCCGCCTGGGGCGGCGCCACGGTCCGCAAGCCGTTACGCTGATAGACTCGCTGCCTTACCATATCTGGAAACCCTCCCTGCATGAAGTCGCAGCCGGTACGCTGGATATCCACCAGGAAGGCCTGTCCTATCTGGTGCTGGCGCATATTTGCCATTTTTCCTTCATTCTCGGGCCGATGCTGGATATCGACCGCGAACGCAAGGTGCTGAAAATCGGTGCCATTGCAGGCCCTGGCAACCGGGAACTGATTCCGCCACGCGAAGTCCCCTACGACATTCTTGTGATGGCCATCGGCAGCAAGGCCAACTTCTTCGGCACGCCCGGCGCGCAAGAACACGCGGTGACGCTGGATAACGTCGAAGCCGCCGAAGCTTTCCGGCTGCAAATCCTCGAAGCCATGCTGCGCGTGGACCAGGCCAAGGCCACGGATCCGGAAGCTCGCCTGCATCTGGTCATCGTGGGCGGCGGCGCCACCGGCGTCGAACTGGCCGTAGAGTTGCGCGAGGCCAGCCGTGTTGTCAGCGCCTACAGCCTGTCGGCGTTCAACCCCAGACTGGATCTGGCCATCACGCTGATAGAAGGCGCGCCACGCATCCTGGCGGCCTTGCCCGAACGTATTTCCAAAGCGGCCCGTGAGCGCCTGGAGAGCCTGGATATCCGCGTGGAAACCGGCTGCGCGGTCGCCAGCGTGACCTCAGACCATGTCATGACGCGCGATGGCCGCCGCTTCAATGCCGATATGTGCCTGTGGGCCGCTGGCATCAGTGCGCCCGACCTGCTGCAAAAGCTCGACCTGCCGCTGCATCGCAATGGTCAGGTGCTGGTTGATGAACAGCTGCGTACCCCTGATCCCGATATCTATGCCATGGGCGACTGCGCCGCCGCCCCCTGGACGGAAGGCCGTCTGGTTCCCGCCCGGGCACAGGCCGCGCACCAGCAGGCCAGCTATCTGGCCCGGCAATTGAGCGCCCGGCTCAAGGGCGAAGCCAGCGATGGCAAGCCCTACGTCTATGAAGACCACGGTTCCCTGGTATCGCTGGGGCAGGATGCCGGTGTCGGCAGCCTGATGGGCAAACTGACCGGCCGCGGCCTGTTCCTGAGCGGCATGCTGGCCCGCCTGATGTACATGAGCCTGCACTTGATGCATCACCGCGCCATTCTTGGCGTCAGCCGAACCGCCTCGCTGGCCCTGGCCCGCCTGCTGGTGCGGCGCACACATTCTCGCGTCAAGCTGCACTGACGCGCGGCGCAACGGGCATGGCGGCGCACCTGTCCGCCAGCCCCGGGCAGCCTTGGCTGCCCAGGCCAGCCGCTGCGCCAGTCATTTTTCAACCTTAACGGATTTCTACGCCTGCTATGTCTTTCATCCAGAAACTGGAAAAAGCCTGGACCAGCTCCAACTCCCTGCTGATGGTCGGACTGGACCCGCTGCCCGAGCGCTTCCCTGACTCCCTGGGTACGCAACCCGATGCCATTTTCCGTTTCTGCCGGGATATCGCCGACGCGGTTGCGCCTTATGTCTGTGGCTTCAAGCCGCAGATTGCCCACTTCGCCGCCCATGGCGCGGAAACCCAGCTCGAAGCGCTATGCGCCCACCTCCGCAGCCATCATCCCGATAAGGTACTGGTACTGGACGCCAAGCGCGGCGATATCGGCTCTACTGCCGAACACTATGCGCTGGAAGCCTTCGAGCGCTACCAGGCAGATGCCGTCACCGTCAGCCCCTACATGGGCTCGGATTCCGTCGAACCCTACCTGCGCTGGAAAGACCGTGGCATCATCGTGCTGTGCCGGACTTCCAATTCGGGCGGCGCCGACTTCCAGGAATTGTTAATCGGCGATGGCGATCCGCTCTACCTGCGCGTTGCCGACGTCGTGCGCCAGCAATGGAATACCGATCACCAATGCAGTCTGGTCGTGGGCGCGACGCGCCCCGAAGAACTGGCCCGGGTACGCGCCCGTGTCGGTGATGACATACCGCTGCTGGTGCCTGGCATCGGTGCCCAGGGCGGGGACATCCCCAAAACCGTCAAAGCGGGGCTAAACAGCCGCGGCACCGGAATGATGATCAACTCTTCGCGCGCCGTGCTGTACGCCAGCCGCGACGAAGATTGGCGCGAAGCCGCTGCCCGTGCCGCCCAGGAAACGCGCGACGCCATCAACGCCTGCCGTTAACCTGACTGTTTAACGCTGCTGCTCACGCCTGCCTGGCCGCCCCTGCGCCACCCTGGGCCTGCCGCGCGCCCCGACGCGCTCACAGACCCAGGCGGTCCGCCATGCGTATCAGGTCCGCGAGCGTGCGGGCCTGCATTTTCTTCATGACATTGCCGCGCCGGACTTTCACCGTCACTTCGCTCAAGCCCAGTTCATCGGCAATCTGCTTGTTCAGCAACCCCCGGGCCACGCCTTTCATGACGGCCTGTTCGCCAGTAGTCAGCGCCTCCCAATGGCCGTGCAGCAAAGCCATCCCGGCCTCCCTGCTCCGGCGCTCCTGATCCTGTGCCAACCCGCGCTGGATCGCATCCAGCAGATCTTGATCACGAAAAGGCTTGGGCAGAAACTCTATCGCGCCATTTTTCATGGCCTCCACCCCCATGGCAATGTCGCCATGACCGGTGATGAAAATCACGGGCAAACGCAAACCATGGCCCTGCATCTGCCGATGAAAATCCATGCCGCTTTGCCCCGGCATCCGGATATCCAGAATCAGGCAACCCGGCGCATCCGGCGGTTCGCCGGCCAGGAAATCGGCGACGGAAGCGTGGCTGCATACCTGCAGACCGACAGAGGCCAGCAGGTCTTCCAGTGCCAGGCGCATGGACGCATCATCATCCACGACATGAATGACAGGCTGCAACAGGGTCTCGGGGGATGCTTTCATCAGATCTGCTCCTGCGGTGCCGCCGCCAGCGTGAAGCGGCAGACCAGACCACCGCCCGGTCGCGCCAGCGCTTCTATCCGGCCGCCATTGGCCTCGATCATGGAGCGGCTGATCGCCAGCCCCAGGCCCAGGCCATTTTCCTTGGTGCTCCAGAACGCATCGAATATCCGCTCCAGTTCTGCTGGCGCCAATCCCGGCCCGTTATCTGCCACGGCAACGGTCAGGCTGCCATCGGCATGCAAGCCGGTACTCAAGGTCGCCACCCCCGCCGGCCTACCTGCCTGATCCATGGCCTCGGCCGCATTGAGCAGCAGATTGCTCAGCACCTGCTGAATCTGCACCCGATCCGCGTAGGCGGCGGGCAGATCCTCAGCCAGCGTCAGCACCAGCTCAACCCCATGCCTGTCGAACTCCCCATGCATCAGGACCGCAACCTCAATGACGGCGTGGTTCAAATCGAAGCGCTCGCGCGCAGGCGCTTCGCCGCGTGTCAGCGCCCTCACACGTTCAATGACCGCACTGGCACGGTGCGCATCCTCCACGATACGGCCTGCGGCCTGGCGTGCCTTATCCAGATTGGGGGGCTCCATGGCCAGCCAGCGCTGGCAGGCATGGGCACTGGTACTGATCGCTGCCAGGGGTTGATTGACCTCGTGGGCAATGGAAGTCGTCAGTTCACCCATGCTGCTGGAACGCGCCATGCGCTCCAGGCGCGCCTTGGCGGTACGCGCCACGCGCTGAGCCGTCGCCATCTGCAAGGCCAGCCAGGTCGTGACGCCTATCGCCACAATGCTGAGCACCGAATTGATCAGGCCGATTTCGTAGGCGCCGCTGCGAGTCAGCAGAAAGCTCAGGATGGTGAGCACGACGCAAACCGATGACAGCGCCAGCACGACACGGCTGCCGTGGATACGCATGGCAGCCAGTATCACGGCGCAATAGAACACAGGGAAGGCAATGGCGTAGTCCGTCACGGTATCGGCCAGAAAAACCAGCCCCATCACCAGCACCAGGGCCGCTGTCAGCAAGGCCCGCCGCAAGCCGGGCCGAACGCTGGTTTCACGCGTGATCGACAGCTTGTCCTTCATGTTGCGAGCGGCTCCCTGCCTGTTTCCTGGTCGCAGCGATCTTAACACCCGTCGCCACCCTGCCTTCATCGGACTTCCTTCCCCATGCAAGCGTCCACCCGTCTGCCTGGAACGCGGCGGACGGGCGGACGGACAAACCAATGGCACCGCGCATGCAATGACGTAAACGACCCGGCCGGCGCAGCGACCGGCTGGCAGGCCAGGCTTTGCTCCGCCCCTAGAACAAACGGAACAAGGGGTGGCGTGGGGGGACACGAATGACTTCGCGCACCCTGAACGTCCCTGCCTCAGGCTCGGCGCCCAGTACCGGGCACGCAGGCGCCGATGCGGGCGTAGGCGGTTCGACGCCTGGGGCGCCCCTGGGCAGCCTCATCCGCCACCCAGCGGCATTCCAGCCCGCCAGCCGGCGTCGTGCGCCAGACCGCCTTGCGCGCACCTGTGCGGCAAGCCAGGGAGGCGTTGCGATTCAATGCGCCATGGCGCGGCGGTGCTGCCGCACTGACGGCATTGGCAAACAAGGCATGGACGGCAATCTGATGCCGGGACAGAAAAGCCACGTTCAGGAATTTCATTTCTTACCTCTGCGGATCGTCGGTATGACCTGGCCGCCGCGGGCAAGACGAAACCCCGGTTCAATCAGTGCGGCGCAGGCTCGCTAATGAGGAACTACAACTGTCTTCTGGCATTTTTTCCTGTACTCCTGGCCACGCCGGAATTGACGGGCCAACTGTGCAGAACCCCGGATAGAAATCCGGAGCGTGTCCGCTGCCTGTGTTTGCAGCAGGGTTCAGCGCCATGATCGGACTGGCCCCGCCAGATGCCGCCCAGAACGGGAATTGACGCGTCTGGAACAAGGCTGCGCGGGTAAGCGGAACAATCAGGATTATGCGCGTCCAGGCCGCTCCGGCCTAGTGCATCTTGGGATGGCCCGGCGATACTTTGGTATCGCCCATTGCCCCTCGCCCCTCGGGGCATCAGTACGGGCATCAGTGCGGGCAGCAGCAGTATGAGCTGACATTGCCGCCCTGCCCCGCTCGACGACGATCCCTCACGCAGCCGGGCAAGGCGCGCTGATCAGCGGCAAGGCCGCACGCAGGGCATACA
Organism: Kerstersia similis; assembly: GCF_965139615.1. Taxonomy (NCBI): domain Bacteria; kingdom Pseudomonadati; phylum Pseudomonadota; class Betaproteobacteria; order Burkholderiales; family Alcaligenaceae; genus Kerstersia; species Kerstersia similis. The sequence continues at coordinate 38,925 of NZ_CBCSIQ010000010.1, read as the reverse complement.
GCACAGCGGCACGGCGCACAGCGGCGCGGTCGCCGTCAAACAATCGGGTCTGGGCCGCTACCACCACCCCATCCTCACAGAGTCTGGCAAAACCGAAACACACCATGCCGACCGGCTTGCCCGGCGTCGCGCCGCCCGGGCCGGCAATGCCGGTCGTGGAAATCGCAAACTGGGTTTCCCGCGTGACCGCCAGCACCCCAGTCGCCATCTGGCTGGCAACCTGCTCGCTGACCGCGCCATGCATTTCCAGCGAGACATCGGCCACCCCCAGCTGGCGGACTTTCTCGGCATTGCTGTAAGTCACGAAGCCGCCGTGGTACCAGTCGCTGGAACCTGCCAGCGCCGTCAGGGCACCAGCCAGCAGCCCGCCCGTGCAGGACTCGGCCGTCCCCAGACGCCAGCCCCTTTGCTTCAATGCAGCCGCCAATGCCTCCACGGCTTCCAGGACTTCCTTATCAGACTCCATCCGGCACTCTCCATTCAATTCCCGCGGCTGCTGGCAGGCTGCACGCGTCTGCCAGCCATGTGCCTGACAGGATTCAGCCGAACAAGCCGGCCCAGTTCAGCAACGCCATAACGATCAAGGTATAACCTGCTGCCAGCAAGTCGTCCAGCATGACGCCGAAGCCATTTTTGAAATGGGCATCGAGCTGACGAATCGGCGCTGGCTTGACGATATCGAAAAGGCGGAACAAAGCAAACGCGCACAGCTGGGCAAACCAGCCTGCCGGCGATAGCCATAGCACCAGCCAGAAGGCCACCATCTCGTCCCAGACCATGCCACCATGATCCGGTACGCCCAGCTCTTGCCCGACCCGCTGGCAAATCCAGCAACCGTAAATAAAACACAGGGCCAGAATAATGCCGATACCGGCATTCGATGCGCCCAGCGGCACCAGCAGCCACAACAGCCAGGCGGCCAGGGTTCCCCAGGTCCCCGGTGCCGGACGCAGCAAACCGCTGCCCAGGCCCATGGCAAGAAAACGCGCAGGTGAGCGCAGCACCCAACCCAGCCCAGGTGTTATCCGCGCCGCTTTCGCATGCTTGTCATTCATGACTATCCTTCGAAATGGTCAAAACCTGCACGCCGCATGGACAAGGGCGCGCCCTGGCCGTCCCGCAATGCTCCGCTGGGGCCTGACTCCAGCCTGCCGATGCGGCTGACAGACGCCCCGGCTGCGAGCGCTGCCTGCAAGACAGCATCGCGTTGAGCCGGCGCGGCAGTAAAGCACAATTGATAAACATCGCCGCCGCCCAGCAAGGCATCCAGCAGAATATCGTCTGCCAGGCCCGTCAGTCCGGGATGCACCGGCAAGGCGCGTATGTCCAGCTGGGCTGCGCAGCGGCTGGCGGCAAGAATATGCCCCAGGTCCTGCAGCAAGCCATCCGAAATGTCGATGGCAGCATGGGCAATGCCACGCAAGCCACGCCCCAATGCCAGTTGCGGTTCCGGACGCTCCAACGCACCACGTACCCCTGACAGACGCCATTGCTCTTGCGGCAAATTACCCTGCATCAGTTGCAGTGCAATGTCCGCGCCGCCCAGCGTGCCCGAGACCCAGATATCGTCCCCCACCTGCCCGGCATCGCGCCGCAGCGCCTGCCCGGCAGGCACTGCCCCGAACACCGTGACGCTGAGGCAGATATTCGACCCGCGCGTGGTATCGCCCCCCACCAGCGGGCAGCCATGTTCCCGGGACAAGGCCAGGAAACCGCTGGAAAACCCTTCCAGCCAGGCAGCATCGACAGCGGGCAGGCTCAAGCCCAGCACACAAGCGATAGGCTCCGCCCCCATCGCGGCCAGATCCGAGAGATTGACTGCCAGTGCCTTGTGCCCCAGCAAGACCGGATCAACGTCCGGGAAAAAATGGCGGCCCTCGACCAGCATATCGGTACTGACGGCACAGGATTGTCCTGCCGGTACCGAAAACAGCGCGCAATCATCACCGACGCCCAGCATGCCCACCGGGGCAGGATGAGTGAAATATTTCCGGATAAGGTCAAATTCCGCGGCCATCACGCCCCCAGGAAAGCAAACGGGCTCGTCACCTTACGGTACGAACCCGCCCACATACATAGAATCCGCCAGACAGCATCAGCGCAGGGGCAGAAAATGCAGCAAATGCCCGCCCTGCCCTGGCTACGCCTTAGCGGCGCGGCGCAGCGCGCAGCTCCTGCGGACGCACCACGGCCGCCAGCTTGTCGAGCACGCCGTTGACGAACTTGAAGCCATCCGTGCCGCCAAAGGACTTGGCCAATTCAACGGCTTCGTTGATGGCTACCTTGTAAGGCACTTCCGGATGACGCGTCAGCTCAAACGTCCCGATCAGCAAAATACCGTGCTCCACCGGCGACAGCTCGGCCAGCGGGCGGTCGATAAACGGCTGGAACTGCTCGCGCAGCTCTGCCGCATCGGTGAACACGCCATTGAGCAGCGTGCGGTACCAATCGAAATCCGCCTCGGCGAACTCCGGATCGGAGCGCAGGTGCGCATCAATCGAACCAGTGTCCTGGTCGCCCAGATTGCCGCGAACCAGCCAGGCGTAGATACCCTGCAATGCAAATTCACGCGCGCGACGGCGCGCACTACGTCCAGATGCCTGCTCAGCCACGGTCATCCTCGGATTCGTCAAAATCTTCTTCCTCGTCTTCGTCGCTTTCCTCGGGCTGCAAGGCCACCAGGAGGTTGACCATTTCCACGGCAGCGCGGGCGCAATCACGGCCCTTGTCGGCCGCACGGGCTTCCGCCTGTTCGTCGGTTTCGGTGGTCAGCACGCCATTGGCTACCGGCACACCGGTTTCCAGGGCAACGCGGGAAATTGCGGCAGCACTTTCGTTGCTGACGATTTCGAAGTGATAGGTCTCGCCGCGAATGACTGCGCCCAGCGCGATCAAGGCGTCGAATTCGCCGGTATCGGCCATCTGCACCAGCACCGGGCCGAGTTCCAGCGCGCCGGGCACACTGGTCACCATCACGTCGCGCAGATCCACACCCAGGCTTTCCAGCTCTTCCAGGCAGCTTTCGAGTTCTGCCTGGCCAATGGATTCGTTGAAGCGGGCGCGCACGATGCCGATGTGCAGGCCTTCGCCGTTCAGGTCGGGTTCAATGACGTAAGGATTCATGATTTCAGCCTTGTTCAGACTTGGAAGAGGAAGCGAGATCGCTATCGTAGCCCGTGATGTCCAGGCCAAAACCCGCCATCATACTAGGCATCTTGCGTGGACGCGCCAGCAGACGCATGCGCGAGACACCCAGGTCGCGCAAAATTCGTGCGCCGATACCATAGGTGCGCAGATCGAAACGGTCGCCCGTGGGCGCTGCCGGCGCGGCGTCGGCATCGGCCTGCCATGAGGCAGCGTGCGCGAAAAAGGAATCAGCCGAATCCGCGCAGTTCAACAACACCAATACGCCGGCCTTGGATTGGCGCAGGGCTTCCAGCGCGCTGGCGACGGTCCAGCTATGCCCGCCACCTTCACCGTCAAGGATGTCGAGCACGGAAGCGGGTTCATGCACACGAACCAATGTTTCAGCGGCAGCCTGGACATCGCCATGCACCAGCGCCAGATGCGGTGCGCCGGCTGCGGTATCACGATAGGCCACGGCACGGAAACGCCCCCAGGGCGTGCTGACTTCACGTTCGGCCACACGCTGCACAACGGACTCATGTTCGTTGCGGTATTGGATCAGGTCAGCGATCGTGCCGATCTTCAGGCCGTGCTCCTGTGCAAAAACCGCCAGGTCCGGCAAACGCGCCATGGTGCCGTCAGGTTTGAGAATTTCGCAGATGACAGCTGCCGGCGTCAGGCCGGCCATGGCGGTCAGGTCGCAACCGGCTTCCGTATGGCCGGCACGCACCAGCACCCCGCCGCGCACGGCGCGAACAGGGAAGATATGCCCGGGCTGCACCAGGTCTTCCGGACGGGCATCGCGCGCCACGGCAGCCTGGATGGTGCGGGCGCGGTCATACGCGGAAATGCCGGTTTCGACACCGACGGCGGCTTCGATGGACACCGTGAAATTAGTCCCGTAGCGCGTACCGTTGCGGCTGGCCATCATAGTCAGGCCCAGCTGTTCGCAACGTTCTTCGGTCAGCGTCAGGCAAACCAGCCCGCGGCCGTGCGTCACCATGAAATTGATGGCTTCGGGCGTCACGAAATCCGCGGCCATGACAAGATCGCCTTCATTTTCACGATCTTCTTCATCCACCAGGATGACAATGCGGCCGGCACGCAGCTCGGCGATGATTTCATTGACGGGCGCGATGGACACCCCGGCAATGGGCGTGTCTTCTGCCGGCACGCCGGCGGCTTGTGTGACTGACATTGATGACTCGCTGGAAATCTGCTTCAACCCCTCTATTCTACGCTGCCACAGGGAGGGAATGCCCGAATTCCCCCTGCCGGGCAGACAGTCCCGCCGGTTTTCCTGCCCCGGATTCCCGCGGCCGGAAGGGGAACCCCGCGCACGCGCACGATCATGACATTGCGATGACTCGTCATCAAAATTCAGGGTTCCTCGGGCTAAGATGAGCGGGTTTGCATACACAACGGTCGCCAACATGTCCGAACAGGAATTGAAACTGCATGTCCCCGCCAGCGCCCGCGCCGGCGTGGAACAGGAACTCGCGCGCGGCGCTACGGAAAACATCGCCCTGCATGCGCTGTATTTCGACACGCCCACCCGCGAACTGGCGCAGGCCCGCGTGGCCATCCGTCTGCGCCGGGAAGGCGACCATTGGGTGCAGACCCTCAAGACGCCCGGCGCGCATGCGCTGGCGCGCCTGGAACTCAACCATGACCGTCCCGGGCCGGTACTGGATCTTTCCGTCTATGCCGATACGCCAGTTGCCCCGGTGCTGGAAAATCTGGCGGGCGAACTGGGCGTGCGCTACGAAACGGACGTCATGCGCCAATTGCGCCGCGTGCGCACCCGCCAGGGTGTCGTGGAAATCGCCTACGACCGGGGCTGGCTGCGTGCCGGGGGCCTCGAACTGCCCATTTCCGAAGTCGAATTCGAATTGGTCTCCGGCCACTTGCAGGCGGTATTCCAGCTCGGCCGCCGATGGCAGCAAAAACACGGTCTGGTATTGGATCTGCGCAGCAAATCCGAGCGGGGCGATGCGCTGGCCACGACCGCCTTGCGCCTGGAAGCAGCCGGCCCGGCCGGCGCGCCCGAAACCAACCAGCTGCGCGCCACGGAAATCAGCCGGTTCTGGGCGCCGCGCCCGATCCAGCCGGTGGTGCTGACATCCCGGCAATCCCCAGCTCAGGCCCTGCGGGTCATCACGCAGGAATGCCTGGAACAAATCGCCCGCAATGCCGCCGTCCTGACGGAAATCGACACCGCCGGCGTTTATGCGGCCGGCCATCCCGGGCACGTGCACCAGTTACGTGTCGGCATGCGCCGCCTGCGTTCCGCCTGGCGCCTGTTCGATGGCTGGGCCAGCCTGCCCCCGCTACCGCTGCAACAAGCCGCGCGCACCATATTCGGCCAGTTCGGCGCCAACCGCGACGACGATGTGCTGCGCGATGAAATCCTGCCCGCTCTGATGGCAGCCGGCATGCCGGCCATTACCCTGCCTGAAAGCCATGCCGAACAATCCGCCGCTGACAGTGCGGGCAGCCGCGCCGTGCAAGGCTGGCTGCTCGATCTGTTGGCCTGGACCCTGGACCTGACGCCAGCAACCTCCAGCGCCAAGCCCGCTGCGGCCGACCCAGCAACGGCTCACGCCGCCACAGACAGCCACACGCCCTTGAATGGCCAGGACGTTGCCATTATTCCGCTGGACGCCAAAACCGAAACCGAAAATCTGCAGCGGCTGCTCATGCAGCGCCTGCGCAAATGGCACCGCAGCGTCGTGCGCGACGGCCGCCATTTCAGTACGCTGGATATCGACACCCGCCATGCCCTGCGCAAACGCGCCAAGCGGCTGCGCTACGGCCTGGCCTTCGCCGAATCCCTGTTGCCGCAGGGCCGCCTGCGCGCCTACCGCCGCAAGCTGGCTGCCGTACAGGACCAGTTGGGTGTCATCAACGATATTTATGTTGCCGATGCCCGCTTCATGCAATTGAGCGCGGAATACCCCCAAGCCTGGTTTGCGCGGGGCTGGTTCGCCGCCAGGCTGGGCCAGTTGGAGCAATCCGCCCAGGCCACCTTGCGTGACCTGGGCCGTGGCCCGGGTTTCTGGCGCGACTGATGCACCGGAGGCGAATCAGGGCGCTACCGGGCGGCGCGCCTCAGTCTCCCAGTAGCGCAGTGGCAAATTCGCGGGCAGAAAACGCCTGCAGATCCTCCAGCCCTTCACCCACACCAATCCAATAGACCGGCACTGCGCGCACGCCCTGGCTACCGGCCGCCACCGCCGCCAGCGTACCGCCCTTGGCCGTGCCATCCAGCTTGGTCACGACCAGACCGGTCAGGTTCAAGGCCGCATCGAAGGCCTTGATCTGCGCCAGCACATTCTGGCCACTGTTGCCATCCACGACCAGCAGCACCTCATGGGGCGCCGAGGCTTCCGCCTTGCCGATCACGCGGCGGATCTTGCGCAGTTCGTCCATCAGGTGCAATTGGGTCGGCAAGCGCCCCGCCGTGTCCACCATGACGACATTCACCCCTCGTGCACGGCCCGCGTTGACAGCGTCGAAAGAGACTGCTGCCGGGTCGCCGCCGTCCTGCGCAATGACGGTAACGTTGTTGCGCTCCCCCCAGGCGATCAATTGCTCGCGTGCCGCCGCCCGGAAGGTATCACCAGCCGCCAGCAGCACACTGGCGCCCTGGCGCTGGAAGTCATGCGCCAGCTTGCCAATGGACGTTGTCTTGCCCGCGCCATTGACGCCGGCAATCATCACCACCAGCGGACGCGCACCGCCTTTCAGCGGGAAGGGCTTTTCCAACACCTGCAGATGGCGGGTCAGAATGTCGCGCAAGGCGGCCTTGACCTGCGCCGCATCCGTCAATCGCTCCTTGCGGACATGGCTGCGCAGTTCGCCCAGCAGCTTATCCGTGGCTTCCATGCCGGCATCCGCCATGATGAGCGCGGTTTCCAGTTCTTCGAACAGGTTTTCATCGACCTTCACGCCGACAAACAGCCCGCCCAGGCTTTGACCGGTACGCGACAGGCCACGCTTCAAACGCTGCAGCCATGAGGTCTTGGCCGGTGCGGCCGTGTCTTCCACGGTGCCCGACTCCGGCGCGGATGCAGATATGGGGGCTGCGGGTACGGGGGCAGATTCGGCCACCGCAGCAGGCGATTGCGGCTTATTCTGGCGCGCCGGTGCCGGTGCCGGTGCTGGTGCCGCCGGTGCGGGACTGGGAGCAGGAGCGGACACAGGCGCCGGAACAGGCGCGAGCGCCACCACCGGCTCTGGCGTCGTGCCAACCGGCGACGCCGGGACGGGCGCAACGGGCGCGACAGGTGCAACGGGTGCAATGGATGCGACAGACGCCACTGGCGCCACCGGCGCCTCGGGCGCAGCCGCTTGCGGCTCGGCTGCCGTTTGCGCTGCGCTGGCCGCAGGCACGACAACTGCTGGCGCCGCTGCCGGAGCCGTCGCGGCCTGAAGCGCCGGCGCTGCGTCGCCCACGGAGGACGACCGGACAGCCGGCTCAGCCTCGGCGGCCACCGCAGGCGTCTCGGCCACCGGTGCTACCGTCGGCGCACTGGCAGGCGCATCTGCCTGGGGCACCTCTTGCCGGGGCACTGCGCCATCGCCGCCCGCAACCGGCGCATGACCCGCCTCGACAGGCACAGGCCGCGCCAGCGCATCGGGAGGATTGCGTCCCGCCGCGCCATCATCGGCGGCAGCGGCATCCTGCAAGCCGCTGGCATCATTGGCAGTCTCCGGCGCGGGTGCCGGCACATTCTTTTTTCGCTTGAAGAAACTGAACATAATCAACCGTCGTGAAATACGGAAAATTTCCGTATGGATGCCGGAAACAAGCGCCAGAAGTGCATTCCCCCTGGCCCCCACCGACATCGTCCGGCCCGGCCTCCCCGCGGGAACGGGTACCTGGCACGGCAATATCCTTGGAGCCAGCGGCTCCCCCAAAAAGCTGTCGAAGGCCGCTGGCCGCTAGGCCAGAGTTCTTCACAGGCGTTATTCTTGCATTTTCCGCGCACTTTGCCGTAGCTCAAGGCATCAAACCATCACCATGCAGAAACATCGCATCCGCATTGTAGGCGGTCAATTCAGACGCACACCGATTCCAGTGGTGGACGCGCCCGGCCTGCGCCCAACGCCGGATCGCGTCCGCGAAACGCTGTTCAATTGGCTCAATCACTTATGGGATGACAGCTGGCAGGACAAGCAGGTGCTGGATCTGTTCGCGGGAACTGGCGCCCTGGGCCTGGAAGCCGCTTCGCGCGGCGCCGGCCATGTCCTGATGGTGGAAAACCACCGGGCCGCCGCCGCAGCGCTGCGAGCCTTGCGCGACAAGCTCGGCGCCAGCAATCTGCGGATTCATCAGGGCGACGCCTGGCAGGTACTGGAACGGCTGGATGCAACGCGCTACGATCTGGTGCTGCTCGACCCACCCTTTGGACTGGGCCTGCTGGAACGCATCTGGCCTGCGCTGCCCGGCATTCTCAACCCAGGCGCCTATGTCTATGTCGAATCCGAAGCTGCCATCGAACTGCCACAAAATTCCACCGCGATTCGTTCCGGCAAGGCAGGCGCAGTGCATTACTATCTGCTACAGTTTGTTGCACCGCAATAGCGGCAAGAAATAGCCCACCGGGCACAGCCCCGCCGCGCCGCTCACCATGCGCGAGAACAGTGGAAATGGAGACTTGCATGATTACCGCCGTATATCCTGGTACTTTCGATCCCCTCACCCGTGGCCACGAAGACCTCGTGCGCCGCGCCGCCGCCATTTTTGACCGGGTGGTGGTGGGTATTGCCCACAGCCGTGGCAAAAACCCCTTCTTCACCATCGAAGAACGCCTGGCCATCGCCCAGGAAGTGCTGGGGCATTACGACAACGTCGAAATCCACAGCTTCGACGGCCTGCTCAAGGATTTCGTGCGTGACCAGAAAGGACGCGTCATCGTACGCGGCCTGCGCGCCGTTTCCGACTTCGAATACGAGTTTCAGATGGCCGGCATGAATCGCCACCTGATGCCCGAAGTGGAAACGCTGTTCATGACGCCCTCGGATCAATACCAGTTTATTTCAGGTACTTTCGTACGCGAAATCGCCCTGCTGGGCGGTGATGTCAGCCAGTTCGTCTTCCCGTCGGTGGAACGCTGGCTGCAGGAAAAGGCGCGCAAGCGCCGCGAGGCAGCCGCCGGCTGAACCCGCTGCAAGCCGGTAAAAAAACAGACCGCCACGGCAAGGCCATGGCGGCTTTTTTGCGTCGATACCCCTGCCGCCAGCGGGGCTGTCCGCTGCTTTCCCGGCCGGGGCGCTACAATGTTGTTTCCTGAAACCGCATTCCCCAACGCTGGCGGATACTGCCATGGCGCTGCATATCACTGAAGAATGCATCAACTGCGACGTCTGCGAACCGCAGTGTCCCAACGATGCCATTTACATGGGCGCGGAAATCTACGAGATCAATCCGGACGCCTGCACCGAATGTATCGGCCACTATGACGAGCCCCAGTGCCAGGTCATTTGTCCGGTCGAGTGCATCGAAATCCATCCCCAATGGCACGAAAGCCAGGAAACGCTGATGGAAAAATTCCATCGCCTGACTCGCACCAAAGCGGATTCCACCCCAGCCTGAGCACCGACCTCTGAGCACCGCAGACAGCCCCCAGGCCAGTCTGCCCCGCCAGCTTGGCGCCGGCTATCTATCGCCAGGCCATACCGATCCTGCCCACGCCCTGCGTTCCGCGCATACCCTGCCCCTGCCTACCGGCGCCGGCTGCTGCCAGCACCCGCAATAAAAAAGCCTGGACCGCCCCATGCCGGTCCAGGCTTTTTGCATGCGGCAGGCCGCTCACCGCGATAGCATCTACCGGCCGCGTATCATGCGCTGCAACTGGCCGCGAATGGCCGAGCCGACGATATTCTCGAACTGCACGGCATATTGCGGATTGGACCAGTTCCCTGTAATGCGCACCGGCACACGGATGCCTTCCAGTATCTGCAGCTGACGCGCATTGGAGTGCTTGCGCAGGCCCTGCATCCGCGCCTGCAGCGTCAGATTCAACTGCCCGCTGATCAGATTCACCGTTCCTTGCTGGCTTTGGGAAACCTTGACATAGGTGCTGTCGAAGTTCAGCCGGCGCAATGTGGCAATGCCTTTGGCCAGCGACGCCTGCACATCCAGCAGCGAGAAGCGCGTCATGCCGGAACGCCGGATCACAGGCGCCACGCCGCGCCGGAGCCCCTCGCTGAAATCGGCCAGCCATTGCTCTGCATCCAGGCCATCCAGCATGCCATCGACGACTTTCACACGGGCCGAGCCGCCCAGGCTGGCCAGCCATTCTTCGGTCTTGGCCCCTTGCGCCGACAGATCCAGCGCGACATCTGCCTTGCCGCTGATCATGGGTTGCACCCCAAGATCCTGCAGCAATGCGCCCAACACCACGCCATTCAGGTTCAGTTTGATTTTGGCCTGCTTGCCTTCTTCGGCCAGAGAGGCATTGCCGCTCAACTGGCCTTCATACAGGCCGGCCTGCACATCACGCAATTGCAGCTTGCCTGCACCTGCCTCCAGTTGCCCGCGAACATTCCGGGCTTTCAGGCCCTGCAGCACGAGATCACCGATGCGAATATCGCCCTTTACCGCCGTTTTGCTCAGCCAGCGCCAGGAAGACGCTTCGGGTGCAGCCGGTGCCGGCGCTGGCGCCGCGGCAGCTGCTTCGCCCGCATCGTCTGTGGCTTCCTGCGGCTCGGCTTCGGTTTCACCCTTACGCTCCGGCGCCGCCGTTGCCGCAACGGCCTGGGCACCCGGCAACAGCTTGTCGAGATCCAGCGTATCCGCCGCCAGAGAGAAAATCACCCCCTTGCCCGGCTGCGCGTCATACTCCACGCCCAGGTCGAACTTGCCGCCTTCCAGCACCGCATTGATGCTGGCCTTGCCCGTATTGTTCGCAAAATCGGCGGACATGCTGCCAATCACAGGAATGGATAGCGAGCCCTTGGGCAAATCCGGATCGGTAATGACGATATCGCCCTTGAGCCCGGTCAGCGCCACTTCTTCCTGCAGCGGGCGCAGTTCCACGGGCGAAGCCAGCTGCGTTTTCACCAGGCGCGCGCCCTGGCGCACCGCGGCATCCAGCTTCAGCTGGCTGAAATCCATATCGGCCGCCGTCCCCTCCAGCCCTTCCAGGCCAAAGGAGATATCCACCGCATCCTCGCCACTCAAGCGCCAGCGCCCCGTCAGCGGCTCGCCGCCGGCCTGTGTGGGCGATACATCAAGCGCGGGCGCGTCCACGGCCAACTCGAAAGGCTGCTGGGCCAGCGCGCCCTTGGAACGTACCGCCATGCGCTCCAGCTGCATGCGCCAGGAAGCCGGATAGGCTGCCAGCTTGGCAATCTGGATATTGGTATCCACGCCCGTCAGCGGCCGCGTCCCGGCCACATCCCCCTGGAAGATCAACTCCAGGCCGGCAAGATCCAGCGTACGCTGGGCTCCGTCAAACGCCAGGCTATTGCCTTTCAGGCTGAGATTGCTCGCCTGCAAGGGCCCCAGTTGGCCAGCCAGCCGGGTATCCAGCTTCTGGGCGGCATACTGCCGCTTCAAGGGATCCAGCTTGAACATGGCCTGGCCTGACAGATCTGCCGCCACGGCCGGTTCATCGCCGGCCATCTTGGCCGTCCAGGCAACATTGAACGGCTGGCCGAAGGTCACTCGTCCCGTATTGATATCAATACTGTACAAACGCACGGCAGCGCCGGAAGCGGCGTCGCTGAACAGGATTTCGCCATCCTTGAGCGCCAGGCCGGCAATGTCGATCTGCATGTCGCTGCCCTGCGCGGCGGCATCTGCCGAGTTCACTGCCTGCGCAGCCGCCTGTACCCCTGCCGCCACACCGCCGGCAAGCGCCTCGTCGGGAGTCAGCTTGCGGGCATTGCCGGCGCCGGCGTCATGCGGAGCGTCACCGAGCAAATCCTGGAAATTGAAATTGCCCTGGGCATCACGCGCCACCCTGGCCTTGAAGCCGTCGATCGCGACATGATCGACCACCAGACGATTGAACAGCAATGGCCAGACCGCCACCGCCAGGCGCGCGCTTTCCACCGATGCAAACACATCATCGGAGTCCGGTTCGGACAAGGACACTTCGCGCAACGTCAGACCGATACGCGGGAACAACGAAAAATCCAATGGCCCATTGACAGTCAGCGTGCGGTCGTAGCGTTCATGCACGGCCTCTGCCAGCCTGTCCTTATAGGCATTGGGATCGAAAGTCAGAAGGAAAATCGCAATGCCCACCACGGCAATCACAATCAGTGACGCCAGGGCGATGACAATGCGTTTGAACCATTGTTTCATTGCATTCCAGGGAAAGCTGGTCGAGCCATCCGGCCTGTGTTTCCCCTGCGGGATAACGACAATGGCCGTAAAGTTCCAATGCTAACGCAAGTCGCTGCAGGTGTGCGGCTCCTGCAGGGGCGGGAATGTTGCAACGATTTGTCCATCCCCCCTCCAGGCGCCCCGACGGCCTGCCTGACGGACCGCCGTTCAGGCCGGAGGCGTCCACCCCATCAAGGCCGCCAAGCTCGCCGGCAAGGCCTGGATCAGGTCTTCCGCGACCAGCCCCGGCCCGATGCGCTGCGCAGTCTGCCCATGCAGCCAGGCGGCAGCACATGCGGCCTCAAATACCGGCATGCCCTGCGCCATCAGTCCGCCTGCCAGCCCAGCCAGCACATCGCCCGTGCCACCGCTGGCCAGCCAGGGCGGCGCGCAACCGTTGATCACGGCACGGCCGTCCGGCGCAGCGATCACCGTATCCGGCCCTTTGAGCAAGACCACTGCACCGCTGCTGCGCGCGGCCGCCCGCGCACGCGCGAGTTTGTCTCCGCTGGCCTGGAACAAGCGCGCAAACTCCCCCTCGTGCGGGGTCAGCAGGCAAGGGCCCCGGATGGCATCGAACAATTGTTGCGGCGCTGCCTGAAAGACGGTCAATGCATCCGCGTCCAGCACGGTAGCGCGCCCCGTCCGCAAGGCAGCCAGCGCGGCATCGCGCGTCGCGTCGGTCACGCCTGCCCCAGGGCCGATAACGCAGGCATTGCGCCGCTCATCCGCCAGCAGCGCGGCAAAACAGCCTGCCGTTTCCAGTGCGGCCACCATGACGCTCTCCAGCGCAGCGGCATACACCGGCCAGACGGCGGACGGCGCCGCCAGCGTGACCAGCCCGGCACCGACACGCTGCGCCGCGCGCGCCGACAAACGGCTGGCACCGGTCATGCTCGCGCCACCGAGTACCAATAGATGTCCTCGCGAATACTTGTGGCCTTGTGCCTCAGGCCGGGGGAAAACCGGGCGCCAGACTGCCGGGTCATTGAGCCAGGCCTGCAATGCCATCTCTGCCAGCACCGTGGCGGGCATGCCAATACCGGCCAGATGCAACTCACCCCGCAAGGCCCGGCCCGGATACAGCCAGTGCCCCGGCTTGCCCCGCTCGAAACTGACGGTCAGTTCGGCCCGGACAGCCACGCCGCGCACCTCGCCCGTGGCGCCATCCACGCCGCTGGGCACATCCACCGCACAGACCGGCAGGCCGCTATTGGTCAACATCAACACCAGCCGGGCTGCCGCGCCGTCCAGCTCGCGCACCAGCCCGGCGCCGAACAAGGCATCCAGCACCAGGTCGGTTTCCGACAAATCTACCTGTTCGGCTGCCACAACCGGGCCAGCCCACAAGGACGCTGCCCAGGCCGCATCGCCGCGCAACTGGGCACGATCGCCCAACAAGGCCACTCGCACCGGCCAGCCCTGGGCAGCCAGGATACTCGCGGCAACGAAACCATCGCCACCGTTGTTGCCCGGGCCACACAACACCAGCAAACGGCCGCGCGGCCAACGCCCGGCGATGGCTTGCGCCACCGCCATGCCTGCGGCATGCATCAGTACCGTGCCCGGCACCCCGGCGGCGATCGCAGCCCGATCTGCCGCATTCATTTCCGATGGCGTCAACAACTCATAGCCCGATCCCGACCGACTCATCCCGGAGCCCTCCTGTGCTTGCCTCAGTCTTCAGGGTTCATTCGCCGCGCTGAATGACCGGAATGCGAACCCTGGCGTCATACTGACCCGGCTCTTCCAGATCCGAAACAAAACCCACCGTCAGGATCTCGCCATCTGCCGCATCCAGCCACTGCGCCACCCCCACATCGGCACGGACATGGCCATTACCGGCAATCAAGACGGCCGGCTGGCCATCGGCGTACCTGAGGCTCTGGGCCATCACCGCATCACGCGCCATTTGCGCGCGCGAGAACGGCGCCACCTGTTCCGCAGAGGCATGGCCCCCGTGCAGGCTGGAGAAAATTTCATTGTGCAACGGCAGCAAGCGCTGCGGCACCGCGCTATCCAATTTGAGCGTATGCAGTTCCTCGGGCGTGAATGCCGCCGACACCCCTTGCCGCAATACCTTGCCAGCCTCGGCGCGGGACAGATTCGCCGGAACCAGCGGCAGGTCGTAGCGCAACGCCAGCGCCACGACCGGACGATAAAACTCCCACTGCCAGCCAGACTTGGCGGGCGCGCCGCGCCGGATCACGCAGTCGGCATCCTGGCCGCATTCCGCCCTGGCACGCACCAGGTCTTCCGCCTGTTCCTGATCGAACTGTTCCATGGCAATGACGGGACGCCAGCCTTGCGCCACTGCCTGCGCCAGCGCTTCATAACGCAGGCGATGCCCCTCCGCATTGTCATGCTGTTCACCCAGCAGGACATAGCGGTAGCGCGGCATGACCTGCGCCAGCGTGGCAGGATCGGTCCACCCCGAGGACGGCAAGGCGGCCGCAGCGGCAGGGATCGGGGTCACGGCAGCCTCTGCGGTCACTGGTGCCTGGGCGGAAGGATTGGTGGCAGAGCATGCGGCCAGCGCCAAACTGGCCATACCAAGGAACGTCAGTCGTAGTGTCATGCGGGTCATGGAGGTAAATGCCTGGAAGTCAGAAGAAAATTCCCCTGTAGCATACCCTTATCTTTCCCCTGAACTCCAACTCCAGGCCCGCCACGACAACTACCGCAGGTTCAAGCCAAGGCCTGTGCCAGCAATTCTTCCGCAAAAGCAAAGGCCGTCGAAGCGCCGGTACCGCCAGTCACGATACCCAGCACCACGCCAGGCGCTGGCGATGCCTGGAAAACGACATCCTCTGCCGATGCATACGTACCGGTCCAGCGCTCCACCACCTGCAAGCCGGGCAAAGGCAGCACGCGCTGCAATTCCTGCAGAATCAAAGCGTCGATAGCCTCATGCGCGAATGGTGCCTCGGCTCCGTCGTACACATGGCTGTCACCCACCACCAGCGAGCCGTCGGCGGATTGCACGGCAATCAGGTGCACCCCCTGACGCAAATGCTCGGCCTGTTCCTGCTGCAAACGGGCGAGCAGCGCCTGCGCCTGCGGCAAGGCGGAATACCCTTCATAACGCACCAGGCTCAAATCCGACATCACTGGCGCCGGCAAGTGCAAGGCTTGCGCCGGCCTGACACGCAGCATCTGCAAAGTACACAGGCGCGCCTGCGCACGGGCGATTTCCGCCGGATACAGGCTATTCAGATCATGGCCGGGGCATACGATGCAGCGCTCGGCCCGCAGCCGCCCGCGGCTGGTGTCGATAGCCGGCAGCGCAATGTCCTGTACGGCGGTACTCCAGTGGAACACCACGCCCATTTCCTGCTGTAGCCAGCGCGCCAGCCTGGGAATGGCTTCACGCGACTCCACCCGGCACTCATGCGGGCTATACAGCGCCCCCACGCCCTGCCCCAAGAACGGGTAACGTTGCGCCGTCTGGGAGGCCGTCAACAACTCACAGGCCTGGCCCATTTCCGTCAGGGCAAAGGCTTCCAGCACATCCATGGCCTCCGGACGCTGCGCCAACACGCACAACCCCTGCTGCAGCACCGGAATTCCGGCTCGCGGCGCGACCTCGCCCCAGACCTCACGCGCGCGCAAGGCGCGACGCCAATGCGCCCCCGCACGTTGGCCGGTCACGGTCACAAAGCCGAAATTACGCACCGATGCACCGACGCTATGCGCCTGGCGCTCTACGACAGCCACGCTCAGCCCCTGGCAACGCGCCGCATAGGCGGTCGCCAGCCCCACGATCCCGGCACCCACGACGACCAGGTCATAATCCAAACCCTGCAAGCTATCGCTCATGCCCGGCCTCGCTGAGCGTACTGCGCCATCACGACGTCCGCCGACCGGCCGGTACGCCGCTGTTCAAACCTTCCCAAGAGCCACTCCTCAAGTGCTGATGCGTTCAGGCGGCACTCTAGGGAATTGTTGTGTCAGTTTTCTGACTGGTCATGAAAATGGCGCTTGGCCACCGCCCTGGTGGCGGGCTCCCGTCGCAGCCAGCCGCCGCCATCGAGAGCCCTGCCCCACCATCAGGCCAACCCACAGGCCTAGCGCTCGGCCACGCTCCGCGCATCCAGCTGCAAACGCATGAACAGCAGATCCAGCCAGCGTCCAAACTTGAAGCCGGCCTCGCGCACCACCCCGGATTCCTCGAAACCCAGTTGCCGATGCAGCGCAATCGACGCCTCGTTGGACGCGTCAATCGCCGCCACCATGACATGACGGCCCTGCGCACGCGCTGCGTCGATCAAGGCGGCCAGCATGCGCCGTCCCAGACCCATGCCACGGCTATCGCTACGCACATAGACGGAATGCTCCACCGTGTAGCGATAGCCATCAAAACTGCGCCAGGGTCCGAAACTGCCGTAGGCCAGTACCGCACCTGCCGCATCGGTCAACACCAGTACCGGGAAACCGTCCTGCACCCGCGCAGCCAGCCAGGCCGCACGGTTGCCGGCGTCCACCACGGTATCGTTCCAGATGGCGGTCGAGTGACGCACGGCGTCGTTGTATATCTCTGCAATCCCTGCGGCATCATCAGCCTGGGCGGCGCGCAGCGTAAGGCCGGCTTCTGTCATCGCCTTTCCTCACAGCCCAAGCACTTTGGCGACGTAATCGGCATCCTTGTCGCCACGGCCCGACAGGTTCACCAGGATATGCTGGTCAGGCCGCAATTGCGGCGCCTGCCGGATAGCCCAGGCTACGGCATGGGCGCTTTCCAGCGCAGGAATAATGCCTTCGACCCGGGAGAGCCTCATGAACGCATCCAGCGTTTCCTTGTCGCTGGCCGTTTCATAATGCACGCGGCCCTGCTCCTTCAGATAACTGTGCTGCGGCCCTACGCCCGGATAATCCAGGCCGGACGCAATGGAATGCACGGCAGCCGGGTTGCCTGCCTCGTCTTCCAGCACATAGCAGGCCATGCCGTGCAGTTGGCCGGGCTTACCCATGCTCAAGGTTGCGGAATGGCGGCCCGGTTTGTCCAGACCTTCTCCCGAGGGCTCCACGCCCACCAGGGCCACATCCGTGTCATTCAGGAAAGCAGTGAACATGCCGATGGCATTGGATCCCCCCCCCACGCAGGCCGCCACGTAATCCGGCAGGCGGCCATGGCGCGCCTGGAACTGCTCACGCGCCTCGCGGCCAATGATGGACTGAAAATCTCGCACCATCTTGGGGAAGGGGTGGGGGCCGACCACGGAACCGATGGCATAGAAAAACGCCTGCGGATCCTTGAGGTACTCCTCGAATGCGCTATCCACGGCTTCTTTCAGGGTCGCGGCACCACGCGTTACCGGTACCAGCTTGCAACCCAGAATTCGCATCTTGATGACGTTCGGATGCTCTTTTTCGATATCCACCTGCCCCATATGGATTTCGCAGGGAATACCGACCAGCGCACATGCCGTCGCCAGCGCCACGCCATGCTGGCCCGCGCCCGTTTCGGCAATGACTTTTTTCTTGCCCATGAAGCGCGCCAGCAGGGCTTCGCCCAGGCAGTGATTGATCTTGTGCGCTCCCGTGTGGTTGAGATCCTCCCGCTTGAGGTGGATCTGCGCGCCCCCCAGCTGGCCGGACAGCCGCCGCGCATGGAAGATCGGGCTGGGACGGCCGACATAATCCGCGAACAGATCTGCCAGTTCCTGCTGAAAATCCTCGCGCTGGCGAATGGTTTCATAGGCCTGGTCAATCTCATCCATGACCTGTTTCAAGGCCGGCGGCACGATCTGGCCGCCGAAGGAACCGAAAAAGCCCTGGGCATCGGGCATGGGGGCAAACGAGGAGTGCGAAGAGCTCATGACGGGTGGCGCGGAAAAAGAGAAAGGTGGAAAGAAGGTCGTAAGAAAGAATGCCTCATGCCGTGAATCCCGACCGCAGCCCATCGCGGGACGGCAGGATTCACCGAATGCCGGCGCAGGCCGCAGCCAAGCGCTGGCACAGTGTTGCGGAGATTATATGTTTTGCTTTCCTCCGTCGTGCAAGCCGGCCGCCCGGACCGCCCCGGCCGCCCGACTTCTCAAGCGCTCAATAAACTAATGCCATAAATATCGTTGGCCGCTGCCCGGACGGGCTCTTTAATGAAATGCTGCGGCAGTCCTTCCGGCACGACACTTTCCCTGTCCGCCTGCCGTCTGCCCAGCAGACGGCATCACGCCAGCATGCCCTTGCCAGCTCCGTCGCTTCCACGCCATCCGCGACACCAGCGGCATTGCGGCGCAGGCCCGGATGCTGCCCTGTCAGACCTCTTTTCAACACCCGTCACAGGACATCTCTGCATGAGCGCCATTTTCGAGGTTCCGCCAGATATTTTCTGGTTCCTCCCCACATCGGGCGATACCCGCTACCTGGGCAAGTCGGATTTCGGCCGCGCGCCCAGCAACGAATATCTGCGCAGCATTGCCACCACCAGTGAAAACCTGGGCTACGACGGCCTGCTGATTCCTACCGGCAGCTCCTGCCTGGATCCCTGGGTCGTTGCGGCCAGCCTGGTTCCCGTTACCCAACGCATCAAGCTGCTGGTGGCCTTGCGCACCTCCTTGGGCGCCCCGGTTTCCAGCGCACGCCAGGCCGCAACGCTGGATCAGGCCTTGCATGGCCGCTTGCTGCTCAATGTCGTTCCCGGCGGGGACGCCACGGAACTGGCCGCCGATGGCGTTTTCCTGGATCACGATACCCGCTACGACTATGCCGCCGAATACCTGACGATCTGGCGTCGCCTGCTCGCCGGGGAAACCGTTGATTTCGATGGCAAGTATTTCAAGGTCAAGCAAGGCCGCAATTTCTTCCCGCCGGCGCAGCGCCCCTACCCGCCGCTGTACTTCGGCGGCTCATCGGATGCCGCCCACGAGCTGGCCGCCAGCCAGGTGGATGCCTATCTCACCTGGGGCGAACCACCCGCAGCGGTCGCAGAAAAATTCGCTGATGTCCGGCAGCGCGCGGCGCGCCACGGACGCAAGCTGAAACTGGGCGTACGCCTGCATGTGATCGTGCGGGAAACCAACGAAGAAGCCTGGGCCGAAGCCGATCGCCTCATCAGCAAGCTGACCGACGATGATATCGCGCAGGCACAAAAGAACTACGCCCGGATGGATTCCGTCGGCCAGGCGCGCATGGCCGCCTTGCACGGCGGCCGCCGGGATCGCCTGGAAGTCGCGCCCAATCTCTGGGCAGGCGTAGGACTGGTACGCGGCGGCGCGGGGACGGCCCTGGTGGGCGATGCCGCCACCGTTGCCGAACGGCTCAAAGAATATGCCGACCTGGGTGCCGATACCTTCGTGCTATCGGGCTACCCGCACCTGGAAGAATCCATCCGCTTCGCTGAGCTAGTCTTTCCCCTGCTGGGCAAACGCCCTGTCACGCTGCGCGACCAGGCCCAGACCGGCGGCGCCTTCGATGCGCGCGCCATCCACTCCCCCTCTGCCAAGGAATCCGCGTCATGAGCCGGAACATCATCGACATGCGCTGCCGCCCGGCATTTCTGCATGATTTTTTCGGCGCCACGCCCGGCTCGCCCGAGCATGCAACCGCACGTTGGCTGAACCGGCGTGTCGGTACACGCGGCAGCGACACCCACTTCGAGAAATCGCTGACGCAGCAAGGCTTTCTGCAGGAAATCCGTGACGCCGGCCTGAGCAAGGCCGTCGTCGTGGGCCGCCACACTCCCGCGCAGCATCTGCCCAACGATACGATCCACCAGATTGTCCATGGGCACGATGAACTGCTGGGCATCGCTGGCGTCGATCCGGTCCTGCAGGGCGAACGTGCCGCACTGGAGGAAATCGAGCGCGCCATCGGCACGCTGGGCCTTTCCGGCATCGACCTGGAGCCCGGATTCGGCGACCCGGCACGCCACCCGGATGACCCGGTTTACTGGCCGGTCTATGAACTCGCGCGGCATCTGGGCGTGCCTGTCTTTCTGATGAGCGGCCCGACCACCCCGAACCCGCGCTTTAACGACCCGGCCGGGCTGGCGCGTGTCGCGCAGGCTTTCCCCGACCTGCCGCTGGTGGTCTATCACGGCTATTGGCCCAATGTGCAGCAGGCGATTGGCCTGGCCTTCCGCCATGAAAACGTCCATCTGGTACCGGATATGTATCTGTTCCAGCCGGGCAGCGAGGCTTATGTCCAGGCCGCCAACAGTTTCCTGGCAGACCAGTTGTTGTTCGGCTCCTCCTATACCTTCCGGCCCATCCGCCAGAGCATCGAAGACTTCCTGCAGCTGGGCTTCCGGGACGACAGGCTGGAATCACTGCTTTACGGTAATGCGGCCCGCCTGTTCCAGCTTGACACGCCCTGACCGGTCACATCCGTCACCTCTGCCCGGCCGTCCGGCTCATCCCTAGCGAGCGGCCAGACATTCAAGCGCAAGGATTGGAGTTTCAAATCCTTGAAAATTTTCTAGACTGGCGGCAGTTCGACTGCTTTGGAACCTGCCGCCATGAACTTCCTGCCCATCCTCTCCTCTGAATCGTCCAGCCCTGGTGCGTTACGCCTCCCAGGTAAGCTGGCTGCGCTGGCGCTCGGCTCGCGAAGCGATTTCTGAAGGAAGAACATGACGAATCTGCGTCTTTTTGACGACCCGCCCCAGAAGGCATGCGAAGTCATCGGGCCATGCGCCTTTGTGCTGCGCGGTTTTGCACTGCCCGACGTCGATACGCTATTGCCTGCGATCGCGGCTATCGAAACCCGCTCGCCCTTTCGCCACATGCTCACGCCGGGCGGCTTCACCATGTCGGTGGCACTGACCAACTGCGGTACCTGGGGCTGGACAACGGACAGGCACGGATACCGCTACAGCCGGCAAGATCCGGCCAGCGGGCAACCCTGGCCCGCCATGCCTGAAGCGTTTTCACGCCTGGCGCGCGCAGCCGCCAATGCCGTCGGTTTCGATGCGTTTGCACCGGACGCCTGCCTCATCAATCGTTATCTGCCCGGCTCCCGGCTATCGCTGCATCAGGACAGGAACGAACGCGACTTCAATGCCCCCATCGTTTCCGTCTCGCTGGGCATGACCGCCATCTTCCTCTTCGGCGGGCACGCCCGCACCGACAAAACAAGCAAAGTGGCGCTGTATCACGGCGATGTCGTCGTCTGGGGCGGGGAAGATCGGCTTCGTTATCATGGCATCATGCCCTTGAAAGACGAGCCGCATCCGCTGCTGGGCAGCCAGCGCATCAACTTCACCTTCCGCAAAGCGGGCTGAAGCCCGCCGCCTGGCCGCAGGTTCCTACAAGGCATTGACAGCGATGACTTCCGCTCTGCCCACTCGCACCATCACGGCGGATCTTGCCCCACAGACTTATGCGCGCGCCGCTGAATTCCTGTCCGGGCTCGACACGGATTGGGCGCGCCACATTCTTTTGACCGGCCCATGCCGGCATGCAGCCAAACCCGCAAGGGAACCCTATGAAGCACTGGTGCGCGCCATCGCCTACCAGCAACTGCATGCCAAGGCGGGCGATGCCATTCTCGCCCGGCTGCTGGCCCTGTACCCTGACACCGCCTTTCCTTCGGCGGGCCAGCTGCTGGCGACCGACCCCGAGCAACAACGCCGCTGCGGATTTTCGGCAGCCAAGCTCGCCACCATCCGGGGCATCGCCCAGGCCAGGCTGGACGGCGTGGTGCCCACCCGTGCCGAGGCACTCACACTCAGCGATGAAACGCTGATTCAACGGCTGGTATCGCTCAAGGGCGTCGGACGCTGGACGGTCGAGATGTTCCTGATATATTCCCTGGAGCGTTCCGATATCCTGCCTGCCGATGACTACGGAGTACGGGAAGGCTATCGGCGTCTCAAGGGTTTGGAAAAAGCGCCCACGCCCCGCCAGATGCGCGAGCTGAGCCTGGCCTGGCGTCCCTACCGTACCGTGGCGGCCTGGTACCTGTGGCGTATTCCGACACGCGGCTGAGGCACTGAATTTCAACCGCAAGAAACAGATTTCCTGCCGTGGCGCCGAGGCTTAAGCTGGCCTATATCGTAAACGCACACCGGAAAAACGCCATGAGCCGCCAGACCCGCTCTTCCACTCCCTACGGTACGGATGATGAACGCTGGGAAGCCGTGCGTACCCGAGATGCCCAGGCCGACGGCCATTTCGTCTATGCCGTGCGAACCACGGGCGTGTACTGCCGGCCCAGCTCGTCGGCACGGCTGCCCAAACGCGAGAACATTGAATTCTTCACTTCGGCACAGCTGGCCGAAGCCGCAGGCTACCGCCCCAGCCGGCGCACACAGGGCGACCGCAGCGCCGCAGCGGCGGAACGCGCGGCGCTGGTGGCACAAGCCTGCCGCCTGATTGACACCGCGGAAACCGCTCCCAGCCTGGACGAACTGGCCGCCCAGGCTGGCATGAGTCCCTTTCATTTCCACCGTGTATTCAAGGCAGAAACTGGCCTGACGCCCAAGGCCTATGTCACGGCCTACCGTGCCCGAAAACTGCGCCAGGAACTGCATTCTTCCGCCGGCACTGTGGCCGACGCGATCTATGGCGCAGGCTTCAACTCCAATAGCCGCTTCTATGAAACCGCCGGCCAGGTACTGGGCATGCGGGCCAAGGACTACCGTGCGGGCGGCGTAGGCGCGGTCATCCGTTTTGCCGTCGCCGAATCCGCACTCGGGGCAATTCTGGTGGCACAGAGCCAACGCGGCATTTGCACCATCCTGATGGGGGATGACCCGGACCTGCTCGTGCGCGACCTGCAGGATCATTTCCCCAAGGCCGAACTGATCGGTGGCGATAGCGACTTCGAACAGCTGGTCGCCCAGGTCGTCGGTTTCGTCGAAGCGCCCGGCATCGGCCTGAATCTACCGCTGGATGTGCGTGGTACCGCATTCCAGCAGCGCGTCTGGCAAGCCTTGCGCGAGATCCCGGTGGGCGAAACGGCCAGTTATGCAGAGATCGCCGCACGCATCGGCGCGCCCAAGGCGGTTCGTGCCGTCGCGCAAGCCTGTGCGGCCAACCGCATTGCCGTTGCCATTCCTTGCCACCGCGTCGTGCGGCGCAATGGCGACATCTCGGGCTATCGCTGGGGCGTTGAGCGCAAGCGGGAACTGCTGCGCCGCGAATCCCGGACATGAGCACGAGCGCCATGATGGATACCTGGGCAGCCGCCGTCGAAACCCTGGACTGGGCAGGCATAGAGAACCAGTTGAATGCGGAGGGCTATGCCCTGCTGCCCGGCCTGCTTGCTCCTGCCGCGTCCCTGGCGCAGGAGACAGGACGCCTGCGGCGGGTGTCGCTGGAAACCGCCAATTTGGGCCGTGGCTTGCTGTATGACTACGCGCAGCCCCTGCCGGAACCGCTGGCTCGCTTGCGCGCGTTGCTCTATCCCGCTCTGGCTGAGATCGCCAACCGCTGGAACGAAAAACTGGGTATCGAGTACCGCTACCCGGCAGCGCTGCAAACCTTCCTGCAACGCCAGCACGCAGCGCAGCAGACACGAACCTTGAGCGCCCTGTACCAGCTGAGGGAGTCCGACTACCTGGGGCTGCACCAACAGGCCGAGGGCGAGCATGTCTTTCCACTGCAGCTGATCGGTCTGCTGTCAGCGCCCGGCATAGATTTCACAGGTGGCGAATTCGTCATGACAGAACAACGGCCACGCATGCAATCGCGGCCCATGGTCTTGCCCCTGCGCCAAGGCGATGCTGCACTCATCAGCACCGCGCAACGACCCGTCCTGGGCAGCAAGGGCTATTACCGAGTGAACCTGAAGCACGCCATCAGTCGCGTGCGCCAAGGGGAACGCACCGGACTGACGCTTTTCTTCCATGATGCCCCCTGACACCCGACAAAACCTGGAGCAACGCCTGGCCCAGCACGCCTGGACAGCGTTTGAAGATAGCCTGTCCCTTGATGGCTATGCCGTCTTGCCGCAAGTGTTGACGCCCGCGCAATGCGTTGAGACCGCGGCGTTGTTTCCGCAGAAAGACTTGTTCCGCAGCCAAATCGTGATGGAGCGCTACGGGTTTGGCCGTGGGAAATACCAGTATTTTCGCTATCCCCTGCCCGATCTGGTCGGCCGCTTGCGTGCGGCCTTGTACCCCTATCTCGCCCCGATTGCGAATCGCTGGCACGCGGCCATGCGCCTTGATGAGCGCTTTCCCGCCACGCATGCCGAGTTTCTGGCGATCTGCCACGGCGCAGGACAACACCGGCCCACGCCGCTGCTATTGCGGTACCAGGCCAATGATTACACCTGTCTGCATCAGGATTTGTATGGGAAGCATGTCTTCCCGCTGCAAGCCGTCGTGCTGCTGAACCAGCCAGGCCGGGACTTCGCGGGTGGCGAACTGCTCCTGGCTGAAAGCGATCCCAAGCGCCCCGGCCGGGCGGAGGTCGTGCCCTGGCATCAGGGGGATGCGGTGGTGTTCGCCGTCAACCACCGTCCGGTGCGTTCGTCACGCGGATACTATCGAGCACATCTGCGCCATGGCGTGTGCCGGTTGCTTGCGGGAGAACGGCATACCTTGGGCGTGATTTTTCACGATGCCGGATAGGCTTGCTTCAAGCCCGCCCGCTGGCAGGCCTTGCCCGACAGGCCTGCCAGCGGCACAAGGGCACGCAAGAGCTAGGGTGCGGCACGCTCCAGCCAAGGCAAGGTATAGAGTTTTTCGTCCTGGCCCAGCGATTCGTGGATCTGCCGCCGCACTACCGGCGACTCTTGATAAATCCGGATCAATTGCTGCAAGCGCGGATCGGTCGGTTCACCATCGCGAGCCACAAAATGGATCGCATATTTCTCGTCCTCTGCGCCGGAATAGGCCAGCCCGCCGGAGGCCACGTCATTGCGGCCTGCAGCGACAAAAAACAGCGGCGCCCCGACCGCCAGATCGACATCATCAAGTGCTCGTGCCAGCTGCGGGCCGGGCACTTCAACGAACTTCAACTTCTTGGGGTTTTCAATGATGTCGTGCACCGTGCTGAATGAATCCTCCGGATTTTTCAGTTTGATCAAGCCCAGCTTCTGCAAAAACAGCAGTTGCCGCCCCTGATTGGTCACATCGTCATACACCGAAATGGTCGCGCCTTCCGGCACGGCATCCAAGGAACGGATGGATTTGGAAAACAGGCCGACATTCATCAGAAAGCCGACATCCACCACTTTGAAACGGTAGCCGCGCGCTTTGGCGGCGTTATCCAGGAAAGGCAGGTGCTGGAAGAAATTCGCGTCCAGATCCTTGGCCGCCAGGGCTTCATTCGGCGCAGTCCAATCGCTGAACTCGATCACTTCAACATCCAGCCCTTGCTTCTTGGCCTCTGCCGCCGTGGCTTCCAAGGACGGCGCTGTCACGGCCGACACCCCGATTTTCAAGGGCGCCGCCTGAACCGCCGCTGCCATCAGCAAACCCGCAGCGCCCAGCGCCAGCCACAGCTTTTTCTTTGCTTGTTGAATCATCTCTATCTCTATTTCACTTCGGAAACCGGGCTGTTGGGCGCCTGCGCGCCTTGCCCATTTGCCAGCCAGGTCAGGCTGTAGAATTTTTCTTCCCCCGCATAGGAATCATGCACCCGCTGCCGAACCGCCTCGGAGGACTGATAGATCCGGACGAACTGCCGGATGCGCGGATCCTCGGCGTTGTCCGCCCGCGTGACGAACTGGATGCCCCAGAACGGGTCGGTTCCCGTGCTGTAGAACAGCCCCTGATGCGCCGTTTCCGCCAGCCCGGCCTGCACCAGGCTGCCTGGCGTAACCACCACCAGATCCGCATCATCCAGCGCACGCGGCAGTTGCGGCCCGGCCAGTTCCACAAACACCAGTTTCCCCGGATTCTCGGCAATATCGTCCAGCTGCGCCAACCTCGGTGCATCCGGCCGCAAACGGATCAAGCCGGCATCCTGCAAGGTCTCCAGGGCCCGTGTCTGATTGGAGGTATCGTTGGCCAACGCCACGCGCGCGCCTTGGGGCAAATCCGTCAATGCGGCATGGCGCTTTGAAAACAGACCGATATTGCCGCGCACACCCGGCCCGACACTGCGCAGGTTCTGGCGGTTTTCCCGATTGAAGGTATCCAGAAACGCCTGATGCTGGTAATAGTTCAAGTCCAGGTCGCCGTTGACCAGCGCCGTATTGGGCAAGGTCCAATCCGTAAACTCGACCAACTGCACCGCCAGCCCTGCGGCCTTGGCCTCGTCCGCCGCGATTTGCGCCGAATCGGCCAACGCACCCGGCGTCACGCCGATTTTCAGGGTCTGCGCGCCCGCCGTTCCCAGGTACAGGGCCAGCACGGCCATCCCGCCAACCACGCGGGCCCATGCCGAACGCCGCTTTGCTGCCCGCGCCCCCTGCCCCATCATGACTGCACCTCTGTGGCCGCTTCCGACTCCGGTGTCGCTGCCCCGCCCTCCCGCACGCGCCACTGCGCGGCAGGATGGCTCTCCGGCAAGCGGTCCCCCTGGCCGAACAACTTCTGGCGCAAGGTACCCGGCGCATAAGCCGTACGGTAACGGCCCCGATTCTGCAATTCCGGCACCACAATTTCGGCAAAGTCCTCCCAGGTTTCAGGCACCACGATACGCGTCAGGTTGAAACCGTCTATCTCCCCCTCGTCCATCCAGCGCTCCATCTCGTCTGCCACCTGGCTGGCGTCCCCGACAATGGTGTTGTAGCGGCTGCCCAGCCGGAACTGCTCCAACAACTGACGACGGGTCGTCCAGCCCTGCTGCTGCGCCGCCTGGCCCGCCGACTGAATGGCATTGCTCTTGCCGTATTGAATCGGCTCATCCAGGTCATATTGCGAGAAATCAATACCGGTGCTGGCGGAGAAATGCGCCAGCCCGCCTTCTGCGCTGGCGTGGCTCAGGTAATCCGCATATTTTTCCCTGGCTTCGGCTTCCGTCCGCCCCGGCACGACGGCAAGCCCTACATAGATCTTCAGCGCAGCCGGGTCGCGGCCGGCATCCGCCGCCGCCTGGCGCAAACGCCGCGAGGTTTCCCGGGCGACGGCCGGCGTCGCGGCGCCTATGAAAATTCCTTCTGCATGCTGCCCGGCAAAGCTGCGTCCGCGCGCGGACGTTCCGGCCTGAAAAAGCACGGGCGTGCGCTGCGGCGACGGCGCGCTCATATGAATGGCATTGGCACGGTAGAACGGCCCCTCATGCCGGATGGCATGCACTTTTTCCGGCAGCGCATGAATCCGCCTGGCGCGATCCGCAATCACCGCGCCGTCCTCCCAGCTGCCTTCCCAGAGCTTATAGGCCAGCGTCAGGAAATCATCGGCCCTGTCATAACGAGCATCATGTTCTGCCAGGCCATCCTGCCCCAGTCCCCGCGCGCCGCTATCCACGTAGCCAGTCACGATATTCCAGCCGATCCGGCCATTGCTCAACTGATCCAGCGTGGAAACATCACGCGCAAAGGTATAGGGATTGTGCGCCCCTACCGTCGCCGTCACACCAAATCCGATATGCTCGGTCACCGCCGCCATCGCGGACACCAGCAGCCAGGGGTTGTTGACAGGCAACTGCACGGCTTCCCGCAAGGTCAGATCGACATTGCCTTGATAGACGTCGTAGTAACCCACCACATCGGCAATAAAAATGCCGTCGAACAGCCCGCGCTCCAGCGTTCTGGCAATGTCCGTCCAGTATTTCAGCGTGTGGTATTCAGTGGAACGATCCCGCGAATGCGTCCACAGCCCATGATGAATATGGCCCACGCAATTCATATTGAACGCGTTGACGTGAATCTGCTTTTTCGGTTGTGACATGGCAACGCTCACGGTTTCAGCCAGGTCAGGCGATAGAGCCTGGGCTCGTTCTGATAGAACGTCTGGATGGTCTGGCGCACGGCAGGCGAATGCTTGTAGATTTCCAGAAATTCGGCAATGCGCGGGTCTGCGGCACGATCCTGGCGCGCCACGAACTGAATCGCCCAGGAGTCATCCTCATAGCTGGTCAGGGCCAAGGCCTTGGTGGCATCGAACGCCTTGGAGGCCAGGATGAAATACGGAAAGCCCTGCGCCAGATCCACATCCTGGGTGGCGCGAGCCAGTTGCGGACCTTCCACCTCGACGAATTTCAGGCGTTTGGGGTTGGCCTGGATATCCTCCAGCGTGCCCAACAGACCGGTATCCGGGCGCAACGTGATCAAGCCGGCATGTTGCAGCAAACGCAAGCCCCGGCCGACATTGACCGCATCACTGGCGATAGCCACCGTCGCTCCGTCCGGTATCTCGGCCAGCGATCCGTGCTTGAGCGAGTATAGCCCCAGATAGGACAGGATGCCCGGCTGTACGCTGGTAAAGGCAAAGCCCTTGTCACGCATGGCGTTGGCCAGATAGTTGCTGTTCTGGTAATAGTTCAGGTCGATATCACCGGCATCCAGCGCCACATTGGGCGTTGCCCAATCGGTAAACTCGACCACCTGCACATCCAGCCCCTGTTTCTTGGCCTCGGCGGCGGCAACCTCTACCGAGTCGGCGAAAATACCGGGCACGACGCCGATTTTTAGCGGGGCGGCCGCTGCCGTCCCTGCCACCATCGCCGTCACAGCCAGCGCAAACAGTGATTTCAAAAACATGTTCATTGTGATGAGATCCAAAACAATCAAAGTGCGCCATGGCGCGGCGGAAAGATGCCATTGAGGGTGTAGTTACCGATTGCGTGGTACTTCCAGCGCACCGGATCATGCAGCGTGTGCACCCTGGCATTGCGCCAGAAACGATCCAGGCCCAGGCCGTCCAGCGTGGCGCCGGTGCCGGCCAGCTCGAACAACTTGTTGCCGGCCAGCAAACTGGCACTGGTGCTCAGCGCCTTGGCCTGCGCCACGGCGATCGAGGCGCGCGCAACGCTGTCTTCGTCGGGCGCCTGCTGCGCCGCATCCACCAGTTGCGCCGCGCGCGCGACCAAGGCGTCGGCCGCTCGCAGGCGCACATGGACATTGCCCAGCTGCTGCAACAGCAAGGGGTCATCGCTGGCGCGTTCCACGCCGGCATCTATCCATGGCCGTGCCTGCTCACGCACAAAAGGCAAGGTCGCCGCCAACGCGCCGTGACCGATACCGGCATCCAGGGCCGCATGGATGATCTGTGCAAACGGGCCTATCGTGGTCGGTTTCTCGAACGATGTCTGGAACGGCACCACCCAGCCCGGATCCACGCGCACGCGCTGGAACCGGACGGAACCGCTGCCCGTCACGCGCTGCCCGAAACCGTCCCAGTCATCCGTAATTTCCACCCCTTCGGCAGCCCGCGGCACAAATACCAGATACTGCCGCTCGCCGTCGCGATCCTGGGCCGTCACCAGCGTCGGAATCCAATGCGAGAAAATTGCACCCGTGCAATAGAACTTGCTGCCTTCCACGTACCAGCCATCGGTTTCCCGCAGCAGCCGCGTGCGGCGCTTGAAATCCTTGTGGCCGATTTCCGCCAGGGCATTCCCCAGCCGTTCGCCGCGCAGTACGCGATCATAGAAAAAGGCCTTCTGCTCTTCGGAACCGCCTACGCGCAGCACTTCCAGCGCATAGAAATGGTTTTGAGGAATATGGCCGAAATTACCGTCGGCCGCCGCTATCGTGGCTACCACTTTGGCCAATACACCGGTGGAAACGCCTGCCCCGCCATAGGCCTTGGGAATCGTGATGCCCCAAAGACCGCTCTGGCTGAACGCCTCCACTTCCCGCCAGGGCAGAATACGTTCACGGTCACGGCGCACGGCCTCGACCGCCAGTTCCCCCGCCAACCGTTGCGCCACCCGCAATGCTTCGGCCTCGTCAGCGATCACCGCCGCAGGCCGTATGGCCAAAGGCGCTACCTCGACCGCAAGTGCTTCGCTTTCCTGTGGCACGGCCACGTCATCAAATCGTGTCATCCCTCTGTTCTCCCCGCCTGCCCGGCTTGATTAATTCCATTGATGCCGACGCGGCAGCGCACCATTGAGCAAATAATTGCCCAGCAGGTGATATTTCCAGCGCACCGGGTCATGCAAGGTATGAACCCGCGCATTGCGCCAATGACGATCCAGGTTATGGGCAGCACGTGTCGCTGATGACCCTGCGAGCGCAAACAGCTGTTCACTGGCGGCCAAGGCCGCTTCCGTCGTCAAAATCTTGGCCTCTGCCACAGCCACCGACGCCCTGGCCGCAGCCGCCTCATCCACGGCGGGCAGCGCCGCCAGTTCATCCAGCGTCCGGGCGCTTTCCAGCAACACGGCATAGGCGGCATCCACCTCGACCTGCAATTGCCCGACTTCCTGAATCAAATGCGGGTCCAGCGTGGCGCTGCTCACGCCCGAATCCACCCACGGCCGGCTCTTTTCGCGCACGAAGGCCAATCCATCGGCCAGCGCGCCCTGCGCAATGCCCGCGTCTATTGCTGCCTGGATCAGTTGCGACACCGGCCCGGACAGATTGGGAATATCCGCGTGGCGCCACAGCGCGACGACATCATCAGCCTCCACCGCTACCGCATCGAACACCACGCTGCCGCTGGCCGTGGTCCGTTGACCGAAAGAGCTCCAGTCGTCGATCACACGCACGCCCGGCGCATCACGCCGTACCCAGACCTGCACCGGGCGCTCGGCCTCATCAACCGCACGGAAGGGAATCCAGTGCGCAAAGATCGCACCCGTCGAATAAAAACGTGTTCCGCTGACCCGCAGCCCGCCCTGTTCATCCCGATGCAGGCGGGCAGTCGCCTGATAAAGATGGCCAGCCTTGGCCTTGCGTTCCGGGCCGGCATTGCCAAAGCGATGTCCGTCCAGCACGGCGCGGAACCAGCGCGCCTGCTGCTCGGCACTGCCGGTATCCCGCAGGTTCTGGATCAAGGCAAAATGGTTCTGCGGAATCTGGCCCAACGAAGGATCGGCGGCGCATAGCGTTGCAAATACGCGGGCCAGGGTTTCATACGAAGCCTCCAGGCCGCCGTGGGCCCTGGGAATCGTGATCGCGCCCAGGCCGCTGGCGGTATAGCTTTCAATTTCGTCCCAGGGCAGACGGCGTTCGCGATCACGCTGGGCTGCCGTCTGGCGGAACCCCGCCGCCAGTCTCTCGGCCACGGCCAGCGCCTCGGCTTCGCTGGCGATACGATGCGGCGCGCGTGGCGGCAGCGGCAGGCGCCCGGACTCCGTCGCGGGGGATGTCGCAATCAGGTGTTCCTGACCACTCTCGAACTTGCTCATGGGTGCAGCGTCTCCGTTCGGAAATTGAAAAGCACGATCAGCGGCTGCGCAGCCAACGCACATAGGCATCACCACTGGCCTGGACGATGGACACCAACGCAATCAGCACGGCAATCACGATCAGCATGACCTGCGTATCGAAGCGCTGATAGCCATAGCGAATGGCAAGATCGCCCAGGCCCCCGGCCCCGACGGCGCCGGCCATTGCCGAAGAACTGATCAAGGCAACCAACGTGATGGTGAAGCCCCCCACGATGCCGGGCAGCGCCTCCGGCAAATAGACATGGCGCACGATGCTCCACTTTTTGCAGCCCATGGCCTGAGCCGCTTCAATCAGGCCGGGATCCACTTCGCGCAAGCTGACTTCAGCAATCCGGGCAAAAAATGGCGTGGCGCTGATCGCCAGCGGGACGATGGCCGCCCAGACGCCGATGGTGGTTCCGGCAACCAGACGGGTGAAGGGAATCAGTGCGACCAGCAGCACGATGAATGGTGTGGCGCGGAATCCATTGACCACACTGCCAACGGCGCGATTTATCCTGGGCGACGCCAGAAAACCGCCAGGCGCCGTCACGATCAGCAAGATTGCCAGGGGAACGCCGGCAGCCAGCGCAATGACCCCCGACACACCGACCATCATCAACGTGTCGTAGAAAGCCTGCCAATAACGTTCAACGGGAATGGATAGCGTCAGCGACATAACCGATAACCTCTATGTGATGGGCGATGGCCTTGGGGCCACGTGTCAGGGAAGTGAAATCCGGCAACAGCGCCTTGCCGTCCAGCGCCAGCAGCAAACGACCATGCGCATGCCCCTGGATACGATCCACACCTCCGTGAATCAGGCGCTGTTCGCCCGGCAACGCCTGGGCAATACGCAGGAAATCCGGTTCCAGGCCATGCTCTCCGCTATAGTCCAGCGCCAGGATCTGCTCATAACTGCCACTGGCTGGCGGCTGCTGCAACAGCCGGGCCTGCAAGTCCTCCGGCAAACCGTGCTGCAAAGGCGCCAGCAAGGCGCGCGTGGCTGCGTGCTGCGGCGCGCCGAATACTTTCCAGACCTCGCCTTGCTCGACAATGCGGCCTTTTTCCAGCACCAGCACCTGATCGGCAATCTCGCGGATGACGCTCATTTCATGGGTAATGAGAATGACGGTAATCCCCAGGCGTCGATTGATATCGCGCAGCAGCGCAAGAATCGCATGCGTGGTTTCCGGATCCAGGGCGGATGTCGCTTCGTCGCACAGCAGGATCTCCGGATGCGTCGCCAATGCCCGGGCAATGCCGACGCGCTGTTTCTGGCCGCCAGACAACCTGCCGGGATAGGTATCCTGCTTGTCCTGCAGGCCGACCAAAGCCAGTAGCTCATGAACACGCGCGGTGATCTGGGCGCGCGGGACGCCGGCCACCGTCAGCGGCAAGGCCACATTTTCAAATACGGTCTTTGCCGACAGCAGGTTGAAATGCTGAAAGATCATGCCGATCCGGCGGCGCAACTGCACCAGGCCGCTTTCACTCAGCTGGCCGATATCCACGCCATCAACCAGTACCTGCCCGCTGGTAGGTTGCTCCAGGCGATTGATCGTGCGCAACAGGCTGGATTTCCCCGCACCACTACGGCCGATAATGCCGAAAACACTGCCTGCCGGAATATCGAGATTGATCTCTTCGAGCGCCGGCACAGCGCCCGCCGATGAATGATAGGTCTTGCCCACTTGCCGAAAAGACACAGAGCCTGCTCCGTGCGCCTCGGCCAGTTCCTCGACTTTCTCTGCCGGACTGGCTTCATGCAGGATGTCGTTGCCGATCGCGTAACCGCCATCGAAAACATCCCCTTGTGAAAGACTGCGCC
Source organism: Kerstersia similis (assembly GCF_965139615.1). NCBI lineage: Bacteria > Pseudomonadati > Pseudomonadota > Betaproteobacteria > Burkholderiales > Alcaligenaceae > Kerstersia > Kerstersia similis. Next base: position 5,465 of record NZ_CBCSIQ010000010.1, on the reverse strand, counting down.
GCAAGGCGGTCGTTAACGTCATAGTGGCTCCTCAATGAAGGACTCCGCCCCTGGCACCGGGGGCATCTTCGTCGCCCTGCGAGCCCTCAACGGGCCTCGCCTGGATTGGCCTGGCTGCCGCGCCCGGACCGGCGCAATGACAGACAAGCGCTTGGCGCGCTGCCCGCGGCAGCGCTGAAAACCGGTTCTTACTTGCCTACCCAGGCCAATGTGTACAAACGGTCATCGTTATTGAACGACTGGCGCGTCACTGCCTTGACCTCGGGAGAGTTCTGGTAGATGTCGATGAATTTGCGGATAACCGGATCATTTTCCCGGCCCTCCTTGACCACGAACTGGATGGCGAATTGCTTATCCTCGATGCCCGAATACGCCAAACCGCTGGAAGGGTCGAAAGCCTTGGCTGCCACAATGAAATGCGGATAGCCCTGGGCAATATCGACATCCCCGGTAATCCGCACCAATTGCGGGCCTTCCACTTCCACAAAACTCAGATTCCTGGGGTTCTCGACGATATCGTCCAGCGTTCCGAGATAACCCACTTCCGGCTTCAGCTTGATCAGGCCTGCTTTCTGCAGCAACAGCAAGCCGCGCCCCTGATTCACCGGATCATTGGCAATACCGACCTTGCCGTTTTCCGGCACAGCAGCCACATTGTCATGTTTGAGTGAATAAAGACCGACATTTGCCAGAATGCCGGTATCGGCACTGCGCAATTTGAAGCCCTGCTTGGCAATGGCATTATTCAGAAAAGGCTGGTGCTGAAAATAATTGATGTCGATATCGCCGTTATTCACGGCGACATTCGGCGTCGTCCAATCAGTGAACTCAATGACTTCCACATCTATGCCCTGGGCCTTTGCATCCTTGGCGGCGGCATTGATGGAATCGGCATAAGCGCCCGGCACGACACCGATACGCAACTTGTCTGCCGCATGCGCGGGAATCACTGCCATGGCAATGGCGCTGGCCAGCAGAAAACGCTTGATATTGATCAACATGATGCGACCCTTGAAATAAATTCAATCCTTGCACGCCTGAACACACTGTCTGGCGCCCAATGCTGCAAACCTGAAACGCTCGGAGATATCCCTCCTCGCCTGTCAGAATTGATTGAACCCGCAACCACCCCTGGCGCACCACTATTGTTTATTTATTTCCTTATATGCCTGACCCATTCCGCGCAAATGGCATAACTCAATTGAATATGCTCATTGCAATTCAATTGGAATTTAATAACCGAAGGAAATAAGCAATTCTGATTCACGCGTTGTACGGCCCGGCAATACGCCAACAGCTCCCCCTAAGCCGTGCTTTTGCAGCGTTTGCTGGCAGCGCTGTTTCTTCCCGGTTCTGCCGGCGGCGGCTCATTGCAGGCCTCCCAGTCATGGCGCTGCGCAGGCCTGAAAAATCCAGGGTTCACCTGGCAAGCTTCCTGCCAACCCACTCAATAATCCCAACATATGAGAACAAATCTTATATGTTGATAAATTGTGGCGGGCACGTTAATCTTTTCCCTGTTCCCGGCGTCCAGAATGGCGGGAAACACAAGCAGCGGCCGTCATCCGGGCAGCCGCGGAACATACAAAAGGGGTGGCGCACTGTGCCGCCCGGTGATGGAGACTGACGTGGCAGAGAAAAAACTCAAGGCCGCGATCATCGGTTCCGGCAATATCGGCACGGACCTGATGATCAAGATACTGCGGCACGGCAAAAACCTGGAAATGGGCGCAATGGTCGGCATCGACCCTGCCTCCGACGGCTTGGCACGCGCTGCGCGCCTGGGTGTCGCCACGACGCACGAAGGCGTCGAAGGGCTGATCAAGCTGCCGGTTTTTGCTGACATCGACTTTGTATTCGACGCCACCAGCGCCGGTGCCCACATCAAGAACGACAAGCGGCTGCGCGAAGCCAAGCCCGGTATCCGTGTCATCGACCTGACGCCGGCTGCCATTGGCCCGTACTGCGTGCCCGTCGTGAACCTGAGCGAGCACATCAACGAAGCCAACGTGAACATGGTCACCTGCGGCGGCCAGGCCACCATTCCCATGGTTGCAGCCGTGTCCCGCGTGGCCAAAGTGCACTATGCGGAAATCGTGGCCTCCATCGCCAGCAAATCGGCCGGCCCCGGCACACGTGCCAACATCGACGAGTTCACCGAGACCACCTCGCGCGCCATCGAACAGGTGGGCGGCGCAGCCAAGGGCAAGGCCATCATCGTTCTGAACCCGGCCGAGCCGCCGCTCATCATGCGCGACACGGTCTATGTGCTGAGCGAAGCCGCCGACCAGGCCAAAGTGGAGCAATCCATTGAAGAAATGGCCGCTGCCGTCCATGCCTACGTGCCGGGCTATCGCCTCAAGCAGAAAGTGCAGTTCGACGTCATTCCGCCGGAAGCGCCCCTGAACATCCCCGGCCTGGGCAAATTCAGCGGCCTGAAAACCTCGGTATTCCTGGAAGTCGAAGGCGCGGCGCACTATCTGCCCGCCTACGCCGGCAACCTGGACATCATGACCTCCGCCGCGCTGGCCACTGCCGAAAGCATGGCCGAGTCGATCATCAACGCCTGAGGGGGAGACTTATCATGACCTTCAATCCCGGCAAGAAACTCTATATTTCCGACGTCACGCTGCGTGATGGCAGCCACGCCATCCGCCACCAGTACTCCATTCAGAACGTCAAGGACATTGCCCGCGCACTGGACAAGGCCAAAGTCGATTCCATCGAAGTGGCCCACGGTGACGGCCTGCAAGGCTCCAGCTTCAACTACGGTTTCGGCGCGCATACCGATCTGGAATGGATCGAAGCCGTCGCCGGCGAACTGAGCCACTCGAAGATCGCCACGCTGCTGCTGCCCGGCATCGGTACCATCCATGACCTGGAAAACGCCCACAAGGCCGGCGCCAGCATCGTCCGCGTCGCCACCCACTGCACGGAAGCCGACGTTTCCAAGCAGCACATCGAACGCGCCCGCGAACTGGGCATGGACACGGTCGGCTTCCTGATGATGAGCCACATGACCACGCCGGAAAACCTGGCGGTCGAAGCCAAGAAGATGGAAAGCTACGGCGCCACCACCATCTATGTGGTGGATTCCGGCGGCGCACTGGGCATGCAGGATGTGCGTGACCGCTTCCGCGCGCTGAAAGCCGTGCTCAAGCCCGAAACCACCACCGGCATGCACGCCCACCACAACCTGTCGCTGGGTGTCGCCAACTCCATCGTCGCCGTGGAAGAAGGCTGCGATCGCATCGACGCCAGCCTGGCAGGCATGGGCGCAGGTGCCGGTAACGCGCCGCTGGAAGTCTTCATCGCCGCCGCCGAACGCCTGGGCTGGAACCACGGCACCGACCTCTACACGCTGATGGATGCCGCCGACGACATCGTGCGTCCGCTGCAGGATCGTCCGGTGCGTGTGGACCGCGAAACCCTGGCACTGGGCTACGCTGGCGTGTACTCCAGCTTCCTGCGCCACGCGGAAGTGGCTGCCAAGAAATACGGCATCAGCACGGTTGATATCCTGGTCGAACTGGGCAAGCGCCGCATGGTCGGCGGCCAGGAAGACATGATCGTCGATGTGGCGCTGGATCTGCTGAAGAAATCGGCCTGATATCAAGCCCCGACCCGCAGCCCGGAGCGGTGCGTTGCACCGATGCGGGCTGCCAATAAGCAAAAGCCGGCGCAGAAATGCGCCGGCTTTTGCTTTGGCCTTGCTTTGGCCTTGCTTTGGCCTTGCTTTGGCCTTGCTTTGGCCTTGCTTTGGCCTGGGCTTGTTCACCTACCGACGGACAAGCCTGCCGGAATCTGCGCGGGAGCCGGCTCAGTGCATGCCGGTCTTCCCTGCTCCATACGCCGTGTATCCTTGCCGGACTCCCTGCGCCAACTCCCTGCCCACGGGTAGAATAGCCTCCATTATGTCAACGACTGATCCTGCTCCTCGTGCCCTGGCCAGCCAGACCTTGTTTCGCGGCCTGGACATCATAGATGCCGTCGCCGATGGCTGCATTACCGTGCAGGCGATTGCCGCCCGCACCGGTGTCAGCTTCAGCACTACGCACCGGCTGGCTTCCGCCCTCGTGCAGGCCCGCTATCTGCATTTCGAACCTCGTCGGGGCTACCGCCTGGGCAACCGTTTGCTGGAACTGGGCTTTGCCGCATACCGGGAGTCCACGCTCACCAGTTGCGCCCGGCCGCATCTTGAACGACTGGCCGAAGAAACCCAGGATACCGTGCACCTGGCGTCGCTGGATGGCAATGGCATCATCTATCTGGACAAGATTGGCGGCCAGCGCCCGGTACAGGTCAACACCCGCATCGGTGGGCGCAAACCGATCTGTGGCACTGGCGTCGGCAAATCGCTGATCCTCGACGAAACCCCTGAGCAGTGGCTGCAACGCTATGAGCATGATGCTGTCCGGGGCGACATCCAGATTCCGCGCGATGCGTGGATGGAAATGATGGCGCGCTATGCCCAGGGCGGCTACAGCATGGATCTCGAAGAAAATGCTGCAGGCATACGCTGCGTGGCAGCGCCCGTGCGCGACATCAGCAACCGCATCATCGCCGCAATCAGCGTGACCGGCACGGCCCCCTATACCGATGAAGCACGCATGCGTGCGCTCATCCCGGTTGTGCAACTGGCGGCACGCCAGATCAGCGAAGCGCTGGGCAGCCAAGTCTGAACCAAATGGCGGCGCCTGGCCAGCCAAAGGCTACGACGCCGCTACACATCGGATTTTTTTCATGATATCGCTTCATTCCACCTACCGCATTTCCCCCGCCCAGCCCGCAGACGCAGCAGAATGCCTGCGCCTGCGCGGCCTGACCCGTGAAAACGCGTTCAGTCCGTCTGAACTGCAGGCGCTGGGGATCACGGAAGCCAGTTGGCGGGCAGGTATCGAAAGCGGAGAACTGATCGGCCAGATCGCCTGGGCCGGCGCACGCATGGCCGGTTACTGCTTTGCAGACAGAAGCACAGGCGAAATCATGGTGCTGGCCCTGTTGCCAGAAGATGAAGGCCATGGCCTGGGTCGTTTGCTGCTGACGCAGGTCGTGGAGACTTTGCGGCAATTCGGTTGGCGCACCCTGTTCCTGTCGTGTTCCAGTGATCCCGGGGTACGTTCCTACGGCTTTTACCGCCACCTGGGCTGGAGGCATGAAGGTGCCACGGATGACGCCGGGGATCACATCCTGGTGTTGACGCTCGCGGACTAAAGAAGGCCGACCGGGCCGTGATTGCGGTGGCCCAGGCACCCTGAGCCGCCTACTACGGGCGGGGCGCTGCGATAGCGGATTCCGCCGCCCCAAAGACAAAACCCCTCTCTGCGCATGCAGAGAGGGGTTTTGAGGATAAGAGCTTGACGATGACCTACTTTCACAGACGTCCGTCCACTATCATCGGCGCGAAGGCGTTTCACTGTCCTGTTCGGGATGGGAAGGAGTGGTACCACCTTGCTATGGTCGTC